>JBILLV010000603.1:0-3341 GCA_044375895.1 Polyangiales bacterium
CCGTGGGGGTTTCTTGAACCCGGCTTTGCGGGTGATCCGACCGTAGCCCAGGCCGAGCGTCCGCGAGCCCTGGGAATGAGCGTGAGCGCCGCGATGTGCCTTGCTACGCGGTCATTTTGGTAACGCCGCCCTGCGGCGCGCGCTGAAGCGACGATCCGTGGCCCGCGCCGCGTGTCGGCCGGGTATCCTCCGCCTCCGTCGATGAAGGACCGCACCGCGTCGCTCCAACACTGGCTCGAAGGTGACCTCGGACGCCTCCTCGTTCGCCACGCCGGTCTCCTCGTGGGCCGGAGCGCCGAGTGTGACGTCGTGCTCGCCGACGCGCGGGTGAGCCGTCACCACTTCCTCCTCCGCCCCACCGACGACGGCGTGGAGGTGACCGTCCTCGGGCGCGCCCCCGTGCAGGTGAACGGCGCCGCGGTCGCCGCGAGCGCGACGCTGCGGGACGGCGACACGATCGCGCTGCTCGGGAAGACCTTTCGCGTGGTGAGCACCGCCGCGCCGCAGGCCCGCGTCGAGTCCTTCGTGTGGGGGGTCGAGGTGCGGGAGGGCGCCTACTACCGCGTGCTGGAGAGCCCGTTCACCCTCGGCGGTGGCCCGCGCGATCACCTCCAGATGGCGCAGTGGCCGCCCGCGCTCCTCACGCTCACGATGGTGCAGCGGGCCCTGGTGCTCGAACCCTCGCAGCCTGGCGTCACCCTCGACGGCGCGGCCCTGCAGGAATCGCAGGTGGCGGCGGTGCTGCCGGGCGCGGTGGCGCGCTACCTCGACCAGTCGATCCGCTTCGTGGCGGCGCCGGTAGCTTCAGAGCTGGAGACCGTCCCGGCGGAGGACGAGTCGTTGCCTCGGCTCGCGCGGCTGGAGTTTCTCACGCGCGGGGGGCGGCTCACGCTCGGCTTCGGCGCGTGGGAGCGAACGCTCTGGCTCGCGGACCGACGCTGTGATCTGGTGGCGACGCTGCTCTTTCCGCCGGCTCCCTACGCGGCAGGGGACGCCATCCCCGACGAGGTGCTGCTCCCGCGCGTGTGGCCCGATGGCAACGGGGGGCGCGTGGAGCTCAACACGCTGGTGTTCCGTGTGCGCAAAGACCTCGTGCGGGCTGACATCGACGGGGCGACGCTGGTCGACCGCGGCGACGGCGCCACCCGCTTCCGCCTGCGCGACGGGGCCACCGCCACGCTCGTTTCGAAGCCCTGAGCGGCGAGCGTGGCGGCGGCGCGGCCCTCTCCCCCGCTGCCGCGCGCCCCTCTCCCGCGGGTGCGGGAGCGGGGCTTCCCACGCCACCACGCGGGTGTTGAATGGGCAGGTTGGGCGTGGGCTGCTCGTTGGCACTCGCACCGCTTTGCTCATCACAGCGGAGCGGCGGAGCGGCGGAGCGGCGGAGCGGCGGAGCGGCGGAGCGGCGGAGCCAAGAGAGCACGACGCCGAGCCTCTCCCGACGGTTGTACTCGGCCTCAGAACAACGCGTGGCCAACGTATCAGCGAGCGACGGAACGAGCGCAGCGGTGCGAGTGCCAACGAGCAGCCCACGCCTAACCTGCCCATTCAACACCCGCGCGGTGGCGTGGGAAGCCCCGCTCCCGCACCCGCGGGAGAGGGGCGCGCGGCAGCGGGGGAGAGGGCCGCGCGCCACCGCATCCCCGCCGCGCTACAGCCCCCGCGCGAGCACCGGTCGGGCCGCGTACGGCGCCGCGCCGCGCGCGAGCAGGCCGTTGGAGTTGGCCCCCCAGCACCACAACGTCTCGTCCATTCGCACCGCGCACACCATCCCGATGCCGGGGCGCACCACCGTCACGCCGTCGAGCGGTCGACCGTCCTCCGTGCGGACGAGCGTCGGCTGGATGTAGTCTTCCGTGTGCGGCAGCGACGGGTCGCCGATGCACGCGCCGCGGTTGATGCCCCAGCACGACACCGTCCCGTCGCCGTGGCGGGCGCAGCCGATGGAGGCCGGGCTCCCCGCGAGCTGCGTCACGTTGCTGAGCCCCATGTCGCCCCACGCGAAGCGGTCGGGCGCGTAGTCGCCGAGGCAGCTCACGCGTCCGTCGCGGCGGAGCGCGCACACCTGACGCCAGTTGTGCGGCATCACCACGATGAGCTGCGTGACCTCGGAGAGCGGGAGCAGCGGGACGGGCGTCGGGTTGGCCCGCGGCATCGCCACGAGGCCGCTGGAGTGGCCCCACAGGCGCATCGTACCGTCGCCCAGGAGCGCCAGCGACACCGAGGGGCCGAGCGCCAAATCGACCACGCCGGAGAGGCCCGTCACCGTCGTCGGCACGCCCGTGTGGCGCATCGCGCCGTCGCCGATCTCGCCGGAGTCGCCGCGCCCCCAGCAGCGCACGGTGCCGTCCATGCGGAGCGCGCAGAGGTGCTCCAGGCTGGCGACGAGCTTCGTCACGCCCGTCAGACCCGTCGGGCTGCCAGGCGTCGCGCGGGGTGCGGTGGTCCCGTTGCCGAGGGTGCCATAGTTGCTGCTGCCCCAGAGGCGAACGGTCTGGTCCTCGAGGATGGCGCCGAAGGTTCCGCTCGGCGTGGCGCCGGTGGCGAAGAGCTGGGTCACACCGCGGAGGCCCGGCACCTGCGTGGGCGTGAGGCGCCACGGCGGAGCGCCGCCCACCACGCCGTTGCCGAGGATGCCGTTCTCTTCGGCGCCCCAGCACCACACGCTGCCGCCGCGACGGAGCGCGCAGGCCCCCGCGGCCGTCATCGTCACATCGAGGACGTCACCGAGCGGCATGCGCGGCCCCTCCTCCGCGGGGTTGGCGAAGGCCGGCAGCGCGGCCCGCTGGAACCCGCCGCCCTGGCCAACCTGCCCGTACTCGTCGAGCCCCCAGCAGCGCAGCGCCCCGCCCGCGTCGGCCGCGCAGAGGTGCTGCCAGGTGTCTCCCTCGGCCAGCGCCGCGGCGCGCAGCACGGGGACCTCCCCGGCGCCCACCGCGTGGTTGTAGGTGCCATCGCCGCGCGTTCCGTAGGCGCCGGTGGCCCACACCATCACGGCGCCGTCTTCGCGCAGACCCGCGTTGGACGACACCGCGCGGATGCCGCGGGCGCCGGTGATCGGGACGGCGACGGTGTTCTCGGTGTCGGACCCGAGGTCGATGACCTGGCGACGGCCCCAGCACACGACGCTGCCGGAGGTGAGCGCCGCGCACGCGCTGAGACGCCCGACGCCGATCGCCGCCGCGGTCGACACGCGCGGAACCGCCTCCGGGCGCGTGGCCACCCGCTCGCTCGGGGGCTGATCCATCACCGCGCCGACCTCGCCCCAGCACGACACGCTCCCGCCGCGCACGAGGGCGCACTGGAGGGCGCCGTTGCCCGCGATGCTGACGACGTCGCGCAGG
>JBILLV010000035.1:0-46287 GCA_044375895.1 Polyangiales bacterium
CTCACGCCTGGGCTAGCTTCGGATCGCCCGCAAAGCCGGGCTCCCTCGTCGCAGACCCTCAAGGGTTCTCCCTGAGCCCGGCTCTGCGGGCGATCCGAAGCTAGCCCAGGCGTGAGCTCCTGCGAACCCTGGGAACTCCCGATGACGCTTGCCCCACGCTAAGTGACCGGCATTGGGCTCAGCCCGCGGCGAGCGTGTCGGGCGGGCCGTCGCGGCCCTCCATCAGCCACGGGTTGCCCAGCACCGCGCGGACGGTCTTCGCGAGGGTGGCGCCCTGCGCGCCGTCCATGAAGCGGTGGTCGATGGTGGCCGTGAGCGTCAACTGCTTGCGCACCACCACCTGGCCGTCGACCGCCATGGGCGCGTCCTTCACCGCGCCGATGAGCACGTAGAGCGGAACGGCCGCGAAGGGCGTCGGCGGCACGAAGCCCTCGTCGAGCCCGAAGACGCCCACGTTGGTGATGACGCACGCGCCGAAGGGGAAGGCCTCGATGCCGAGCGCGGGCACCGACCAGCCCAGGTTGGTCGACACGAACTGGACGAACTTCAAGAGCCGCCGGATCGCCCACACCGGGAGCAGACGCACGGGGCCCATGCTCTTGTTGAAGGCCTCGTCCTTGCCCTTGTGGAGCTTGTCGGCGAGCTGGCGGAGCTCGATCGTGGCCTCGACGACGGACTTGCGGTCGAGGTCGTCGATCTTGGCCTTGGCGAGGTTCTTCCCCTCTTCGAAGGCGACGAGGAAGGCCACGGAGACGCGCTCGTGGGGGACGTAGGTGTCGAAGCGGATGTAGCCGTTGAGGCTCGGCGTGTCGCGCAGCGCCATCGCGACGGCCTTCCCGACGACGGTGGTGAGGGTCACCTTCTCGCCGGTGGTCTTGCGGAGGTGTTCGACGTAGGCGAGGGCGGGCTCGGCGTCGAGCGTGAGGCGACCGAAGATGTTGGGCTCGCGCGGGGCGTCCCAGGTGGCGATGGCGAGCTTGCGGCGAAGGGGGTTCACGGGGCGCTCCTCGCGGCGATGGTGCACCCGGGCCGCGGCGCGCGGCAACGGCATTGCGGTCGGCGCGCGCCGCGGGCGATACTCGTCGGCGTCCCATGCGCGCCGCGGTGTTGAGTGTGTGTCTCGTCGCGTGCTCCGACGCGCCTGGCTCGGTGGAGGCGCCGATCGACGCCCCCGCGACCGTACCCGAAGCCTTCGCGGCGGGGTGGACGCTCGCGGAGGTGACGGTCGGGGACAGCCGCGGTCGGCGTGTGGTGCGGGTGGCGCCCGACGCCTCGCTGACGATCGAGGCGTGGGGCGCGGCGGTGCTACGGACGCGCGCCCCGGCGGGAGGACAGGCGCCGATGCCGATCGCGGGGATGAACCTCCACGTCGCCCTCGCCCAGCTCGACGCGGATGGCCGCGTCACGCAGTCGCTCACCAACCGCTTCGACGACCGGCCCGCGCGGGCGGCGTGGGCGCGCGGGCGACGGGTGCTCGCGGTGGTGGAGCCCGACCCCACCGAAGCGGGCGCGTGGCGCGTGTGGCACGCGTACGGCGTCGCGGTCGACGGGACGTTGACGGAGGGCGCGATGGGCTTCGCGCGGGGTACGGAAGTCGGCCAGTTGCTGACGCCCTAGAAGCGACCCATCACGCCGAGCTGGAGGCCGAAGTAGAGCTGCGTGAGGGTGCTGTCGCGCGTCGACTCGGTGGTGCTGCCGCCCGAGGTGAGCGTCGTGCTCGTGGTCAGGGTGCCGACGAAGGGGACGTCGACGGCGACGCCCGCGGTGAGGCCGAAGTTTGTCGCGAGCTGGTAGACGAGGGTGGGCTCGAGGTTGAGGGCGAGCGTGGTGTACGACGAGGTCGCCGACGACGCGACCGCGCCCGACGACGCGCGGAGGGGCGAGCTGCTGCTGTAGGCGAAGGTGACGCCCACGCGGGGCCAGAAGGCGAGGCGGTCGCCGAGGGAGAGCGAGTAGCCGACGCGCGGCGCGAGGCCGAACCCGAAGGCCGACGCGCCGTCGCCGTCGGCGCCGGTGTACGAGCCGTAGGAGAGGAAGGCCGACGCGCCGACCGTGAGGTGGCTGCCGAGCTCGTAGTCGAGGGCGAGGCGCGGGAGCTGCTGCGTCGGGACGAGCGCGCCGAGGGTCGCGGCGGGCGTGATGGCGTTGTAACCCTGGCCGAAGAGGCTCACGCCGATGCCCGTCACCGTGGTCTCGCGGGTGACGGTGGTGCCGCCCACCATGGTTGTCGACGAGGCCGTGAACGACGAGTACCCGACGCCGAAGGCGCGCTCGACGCTGAGGCGGAGGGGGTTGGCGGTCTGGGCGAGCGCCTCGGGGGCGAGGGCGAGGGTCGCGAGCGCGATGCAAAGCAGAAGCGGGCGAAGGGTCATGGGAGGGTCCTCGCGGCATCCTTGCGGCAGGGCGCCTGGGTAGGTCAAGGCTTCAGCAAGGACGACGTCGCGCCGACGCGGGGTGCGGCAGGACGGTGCGCGCGACACCGATGAGTCGCACACCCCCCGCCGGCCGACCCTTGGAAATCGGTGCCCCTGGGCGTCGGCGTGGCGGCTGCAATGGGGGGCGGCCAAGGAGATCCATACCTGATGAAGCACGCGACCCTGGCCGCCGTCGTTCTCGCCGCCCTGCTCCCGACCCGAGCCGAAGCACAGTCGCTGATCGTGGGCATCCCGAACGCAGAGACCACGCCCCGCGGCCGCTTCGCCGTGACCCACGAGTCCCAGGCCCTCGTGTTCCGCGGCCCCGCCGCCTGGAACAGCTTCTCCTTCATCACCTACGGCGTGCGCGACCACCTCGAGGCCTCGGTCTCGCTCACCAACCTCGCGTACCCGCAGTATGGCGACCTCGTGCTGGGGGCGGGCTTCAAGTGGGTGATCCCGGTGTTGGAGCATCGCCTCCCGGACTGGGAGCTGCGCCTGACGGTGGGGCAGATGTCGCTCTTCTCGCTCGACCGGAGCGCCATCGGGGGCTGGGGCTACGCCCACGCCAGCGCGCGCCTGCCGCTGCTCCGAACGCGGCTCACCGCGGGCGTGAGCTACGGGTCCGAGCTCCTCTTCGGCGCGGGGAACAACCCCGTCAGCTTCATGGCGGGCATCGAGCAGCCGATCACGCCGTGGCTCTGGCTGGTGGCCGACTGGTACTCGGGGACGCACGCGCTGGGGGCCTTCATCCCGGCGGTGCAGTTCAACATCGGCGAGCGGGTGGCGCTCATCTTCGGGTTCAAGCGCGACAACGACCGGACGGCGCCGCGCGACGGCGTCATCGGCGAGGTGATGGTGCTGCTCTGAGGGCGATCGGGGAAAAGAGGGCCGACGGTCTCAGCGGGTCGGCGCCTGATGGCGCGGCGTGGGCGGGTCGACCCATTCGAAGTCGGCGGCGGTGTCGTCGCTGTCCTGCCACACCGTTCGGCCCCGAACCATCGCCGCGGGCCGCCGCCGGGCGCTCTCCCCGGTGTACGTGCCCGAGGCCGCGACGAAGCCGCGGTCGATGGTGGGCGGGAGGCGCTTGAAGGCGGCGCTGTCGGCGTTCATCAGGGCCTCCACGCCGTCGATGACGTCCGCGACGGGGACGCGCACCCGGGCGCCGATGGGGGTGGAGGCCCGCGTGAGCATGGCGACGTCGGGCGCGCGGAAGATCACCAGGGCCGGGCCGAACACGGTCACCAGCCAGTCGACGCCGCCGGTGAAATGCTCGCGCGTGAGGTTGGGCACGGTGGGGTGGTCGCGGTCGCGCATGTCGGCGCGCTCGACGTAGGTCTCCCAGTCGGCGTCGGAGTGGTCGAGGGGGGAGTCGGGCATGTGGTTGGTGCCGTCCTGGGCGAGCACCACCGACTCGCCCGGCGCGAGCACGTGGTCGCCGTCGGCGCCGGGGATGCGCCAGATGTTGCTCGCGTAGACGTGGGCCGGGTCGGATTGAAACGCCGTCGGGCGCGTCCCCGGGTTGATGGGGCCGCTCGCGCCGTCCAGGTCGGCGATGAGGAGCCCGCCCACCGACAGCGGCTCGGTGGCGTTGTTGGTCACCTCGACAAACTGGTCGCTGAAGTAGTGGGCGTCGGACGTCACCCCGCGCGCCCCCGTGTAGTAGAACTCCCGGATCACCAGCCCGCCGAGCCGCGGCGCGGTCAGCCGGACCTCGGCGGGCGCGCGATCGTTCGGTGACCGAACGACCTCGGTCGTGATCGTGAGGCGCACCTCCCGGCGGTGCCCGGTGAGCGCGAACACCGCCGCCGCGTCGAGGGGGTGGTCGACGGTGAAGGTGTACCGCCCCGCCGCCGACGGGAGCGTCAGCTCGCCGCGCGCATCGGAGACCAGCGTGCGGGTCGCGCCCGAGGGGTCGCGGACGGTCAGCGGCACCCCCGCCGCCTCGTCGCGGCCCCACCACTGCGGCAGCAGCAAGCGCACCGTCCACGCGGCGGGCGGGGCGGGCGGGGCGGGCGCGTCGGGCGCGTCGGCGCAGGCCGTGAGCAGGAGGGCCACCAGGAGCGTTCGAATACCCATCGCGGGTGGCATCGCACAGATGCAATTCAGTTGCAACATGGTGTTGTGGTGGGCGTTGGCGGCGTGATAGACGCGCTCCGTGCGGTACTGTTGGAATGTTGTCTGGTGCCTCCTGGCAGGCTGCGCGGACGCGGCCATGGTTCCCCCTCCGGACGCCTCCGCGCCGCCCGTCGACGTGGTGGTGACGGGCCCGGCGCGGCTGGAGCTCGGCGCCGGGACGACGCGCTTCGCGCCGCTCGACGAGGGCGGGACGATCGAGCTTGTGTTGGGGCCACAGGGTGGCTGGCACGTCGACCTCACCGCGCGGGGCGTCAACCTGCTGCCCGAGGGCCTCACGCTTCGCTACGAAGTGCGCGACGATACCCGCCCGACGGCGTGGAACTACCCCGTCATGGCATCCCTCAACGCGCGCCGCGTCGTCGCGGACGGCGCGGGGTGGGCGCGCGTGGGCGACCGGGCGGTGTTTGACATCCGCGCGGCGGGCGAGGTGACGGGGCGGATGGTGCGGATTGCGGTGCGGGCCGAGCGCGGGGGCGCGGTGGTGGCGGAGGACGCGCGGACGGTGCGAGTGGTGGACGACGTGCGTCCCTGACTCAGTCGACGGGGCGAGCGAGGTCGCTCCCCTCGTCGTCGTCCCACGAGGGGACCGGGTCGCGCATCTTCGCCCAGCGCTCGGCGCCGCGCGCCATCTCGGCGTCGGTGAGGAGCGCCTCATCGAACATCGCCGTGAGGGCGGCCTGGTCGATCGCCTGGCCGATCACCACGATCTCCTGGCGCCGATCGCCCCAGGGCTCCTCCCAGAGGGCCTCGGCGTCGCGGATGAGCTCGGGGTCGTCGGGCCACTCGTCGCGCGGCGCCGAGGCGAGCCACTGGCCGCCGTACTCGAGTCGGCACGCGCCGCCGGCCTGCGACCACACGCCCACCTCGTCCATGCGGGTGGCGAGCCAGAAGAAGCCCTTGGAGCGGAGCACGCCGGGCCACGAGCGACCGCTCACGTCCCAGAAGCGAGCGGGGTGGAAGGGTCGGCGCGCGCGGTAGACGAAGCTCGTGATGCCGTACTCCGTGGCCTCCGAGCGCCCCTCCCCGCGGAGCGTCGCCATCCAGCCGGGGGCCTGTTGCGCCCGCTCCATGTCGAAGAGGCCGGTGTCGAAGATGGCATCGAGGGGGACGTGACCCCGCTCGGCGCGGAGCACGCGGGCGCTGGGGTTGAGCGACCGCACGACGCCCTCGACCTCGCGGGTGAGGTCGGGGCCGGCGAGGTCGCACTTGTTGACGACGATCACGTCGGCGAACTCCACCTGGTCGACGAGGAGATCGACGACCGAGCGATCGTCTTCGGGCCCCAGGGCGACGCCGCGCTCGATGAGCCCGTCGGCCTTCGTGTACTCCCGGAGGAAGCTGAGCGCGTCGACCACGGTGACCATGGTGTCGAGGCGCGCCACCGCCGAGAGGCTCTGCCCCTCGGCGTCGGTGAAGGTGAAGGTCTCGGCCACGGGGAGCGGCTCGGAGATGCCCGTGCTCTCGATGAGCAGGTGGTCGAAGCGCCCCTCGCGCGCGAGGCGGGCCACCTCGACGAGCAGGTCTTCGCGGAGGGTGCAGCAGATGCAGCCGTTCTGCATCTCGACGAGCTTCTCCTCGGTGCGCGAGAGCCCGGCGCCGCCGTCGGCGACGAGGCGGGCGTCGATGTTCACCTCGCTCATGTCGTTGACGATCACCGCCACGCGGCGCCCCTCGCGGTTGCGCAGCACGTGGTTGAGCAGGGTGGTCTTGCCCGCCCCGAGGAAGCCCGAGAGCACCGTCACGGGGAGGCGGGCGGGGAGCGTGGCGGAGGCTTCAGGAGTCACCGCGTCAGCCCTTGTTCTTGGGGTTGGGCATCTTGGCCTCGACAAAATCGACGTGCTTGCGCACCACCGGGTCGTACTTGCGGAAGGTG
Source organism: Polyangiales bacterium (assembly GCA_044375895.1). Taxonomy (GTDB): domain Bacteria; phylum Myxococcota_A; class Polyangia; order Polyangiales; genus CAISKJ01. Next base: position 6,427 of record JBILLV010000035.1, read on the forward strand.
AGCTTCTCGGTCGTCGTCCGCTTGTTCTTCGTCGTGTAGTAGGTGAACCCGGTCCCCGCCGAGGACACCAGGCGGATCATGTCTCGCATCGCGCTGCGCTCCTTTGTGGCCTCCGCCCGCGCTCGCCGCGGGGGGAGGAACGCGCAGTTACTTCAATCCGATGTCTATTGCAACTCAGATACCCTTATCGGTCAGATGTCGACGGGGTTGCAGCGGCAATTCGATTGCATTAGATGGGATTCATGCGATTGGCCGCGACGTTCGGGCTGCTGTCTACCCTGGCCGCGTGCGAGGCGGTTCCTCTCGCAGACGCGGGCCTCGACGCGGGGCCGGAGGTGGGCGCCTGCGGGGTGTCGAGCTACGGCGAGTGCCGCGAGGGGCGCTTCGTGCGCTGCGAGGGGGCCGAGGTGCTGGAGGATGACTGCCCCGACGCGGGGGGCAGCTGCGGCTTCGTGGGCGCGTACGCGGTGTGCACCTCCCCGGTGGGCGCGCGCTGTCGCACCGTGATCGACCACGGCAGCCACCAGCACCTGTCGTTCGCCTTCTGCGGTGGGGTCGGGGTGGGGTGCGTGTCGGGGCCCGAGGAGGGCGTCTGCCGCGCGGGCGTCGGGGCCTGCGCCGAGCGCGACATCGGGCGCTGCCGCGGGTCGCTCTACATCGCCAACTGCCGCGGCGACCAGCCCATCGCGATCGACTGCGCGGCCCACGGCGGCCGGTGCGACGAGGCCGCGATGGCCTGCGTCGACATCCCCCGCGGCGGCGTGTGCGACACCACGCGCCGCCGCTGCGCCGCGGGGTTGGAGTGCCGGCTGCCGTTTCGGCGCGCGCTCTTCGGTCGCTGCGAGCCGCCGATGCCGTGAGGCCATGCGCGTCGGGTGGGGCTCAGGGGCCGGTGACGCGGAGGGAGAGGTCGTAGGTGTTCTGCGCGCCCTCGAAGCCCTGCACGAGGACGAGGTGCTCGCCGGCCACCGTCGCGGTGTGGGTGAGGCGCTCGTTGTCGCGCTGGCCGTCGGAGGCCGCGGTGGGGCGGGCGTGGGAGAAATCCGTGACGCCCGGCGCGTAGAGGTACACGTCGAGGTCGCCCCGCGCGTGGGTGAAGGTGAGGGCCACCTCGACCCGCTGCCCCACCCGCAGCGGCACGCGGAACACGTCCGCGTCGGCCGGGCACACCCGCAGCCCCGAGCGCGCGAGGGCCTCCCCCGAGACCGCCGTCGCGGTCGCCACCGTGTCGTTGTCCTCCAGGGCGTCATCGGGGCCCTGGCAGGGCGTAGGGGCGACGCAGCAGAGCCCCCGCGCGACGTAGCCCGCGTTGCAGTCGCAGTGGTCGCCGTGCAACGTGCCGCGCCCGCTGCAGTCGTTGGCGCACGCCGCGCCGCCCTCCTGCACACATCCGGCGGCGAGCGCCGCGAGGGTGAGGGCGACGGCGACCCGCGCGCGCAGTGACCCGGCGCTCATCCGGCGGGGGTCGACGCGTCCGCGCCGCAGGTGGTGAGGCACTCGTTGAGCCGCGCGGAGCACGTCGCCCCGTTGTTGCCGTGCGCGAGGTCGTGGCAGCTCATCTGCGCCGGGTTGCGCGCGGAGGCGCAGGCCGCCTCGATGCGCTGGCAGGTCGGGTCAGAAACGTCGTGGTCGTGATCGCCGCAGCCGAGGAGCGAGGCGACGAGAGAGAGGGCGAGGATCTTGCGCATGAGGAGGGCTCCGGTGAAGCGAGCGACGTTGGTGCAACTGCAACGGTCTTGTAGTTGAATCGTGGCCCGGCGAGAAGCCCCCTTTGCTCGGACAAACCATCGACATAGAACCAAGAACCCGCCTACTGTTGCAATTGCATTTATGATGCATTAACAGCCTGTCTTCGCGTCGGCCCACCATGGCCCGCGCCAGGACGATCCATGCACCACCGCCCGCACCACCTCGTACACGTATTTCTGCCGCTGCTCCTCGCCGCCTGTGGCGCGTCTGGGGGCGCGCCGGGGCCGGTCGATGCCGCGCGCGCGGACGTCGCTGCGGACGCGTCGCCGCCCGACGTCGCCCCCGACGTCTCCCCTCCCCCGGATGCGGCCCCGGATGCGGCCCCCGATGCGGCCCGTGACGTCGCCGCGCCGGACGCCCCGATGTGCGATGGGGGCTGCGGCCCTCACGGCCACGCGCACGGGAGTTCTTGCCACTGTGACGAGGGCTACGTCGACCGGGGCATGTGCTGCGTCCCCGCGCCGCCGTGCACGGCGCCCGACGACGAGCTCGAGGACAACGATGACCCGGCGGGCGCCACGCCGGTGCGGCCCGAGGGGGCGACCTACGAGCGCCTGCGGGTGTGCCCGGCGGACGCGGACGTGTTCCGGGTGCCGCTGGAGAGGGGTCAGCAGGTGGTGGTGGAGGCGACCTTCACGCACGCCGCTGGGGACATCGACGTGTACCTCTTCGCGCCGAACACGGGCGACCTCGGGCACGCGCGCCCCCTCGCCGGCTCAGACCGCACGCGCGACAACGAGCGCTTCATGTACACCGCGCAGGCCGCGGGGGAGCACCTGCTCCTCGTCACGGGCTACAACGGCTCGGAGAACACCTACGGGCTGTCCGTCCGGATCGTCACTCCGTGAATGGTCTGCTTCAGGGCCGCGCGCGGCGGCGACGCGGCGGCCGTACGACGCACGCGTCGATGCCGTCGAGGAAGCGATCCCACACGATGCGGCGGCCGATGGCGACGAGGTAGGGCGCGGCGGGCGGGGCGGTCGAGACGCGCACCTGGAGGTTGCCCGGGCTGTACTGCACCTCCCGCGGCCGCTCGTCGTCGGTGACGCGCACGACGCCCTTCAAGCGCGCGAGGGTCTTGGGGAAGCGGCGCACGAGCGCGCTGAGGGCGGTGAGGTCGATGGGGCCGCAGAGTTCGAAGCCTGCGGTGCTGTAGCCTCGCGTGGTGTCTGCGGGCGTCACCGCGCGCCGACGCCGCGGCCGCGCGACGGGGGCGCCGAGCAGCGTGGCCGGGTCGACCTCCGCGAACGACGTGACCCACACGCGGGCGCCCGGCGCCATCTTCGTCGCCGCGAGCCGCGCCCGCGCCGTGACGCCCTCCGCGGCCCGATCGGCGTGGTTGACCAGCACGGCGTCGGCGGTTCGAAGGTGACCGCCCGCGGGCTCCCACACGTCGGGAAGGGCCGCGACGCGCGTCGCGTCGAGCACGCCGATGATGTGCCCGAGGCGCGCGCGCCCCGCCAGGGTGGGGAGGGCCGCCTCCAGCGCCTGCACCACCGCGGGCAGCGAGGCCAGACCCGTGGTCTCGACGTACACCGCGGTGCGTCCAGCGTCGCTGAGGAGCCCGCCCACCGCCTGGCCGAGGTCGTCCGGGCGGTCGCAGCAGACGCAGCCGCCGACGAGCCCCACCACGTCGACTCGCTCCGCGCCGTGGGCGGCGTGCACCGTCCCGCCGTCGACGTCCCGCTCGCCGAACTCGTTGACCACCACGCCCGGGCGGCCGCCGCGCGCGAGCTCCCAGGTGAGCAGCCGATCGAGCAGCGTCGTCTTCCCCGAGCCGAGGTAGCCGCCGATCACATGCACCGGCACCGCGGCCGGCGCGCTCTCCGTCATCGTCGTCATCGTCATCGTGCCTGTCTCCTCCATCGTGCGGCGCGCCGTCGCGCCAGGGCGTTCGCTCACCCGCTGAGGGCCTCCGCGGCCACCACGCACCCGACGGCGACGCTCACGACGCTGGCGGCGGCGAGGATGAGGTCGTGGAGTCGAGCCGAGCGGCGGGCGGTGGCCGCGAGCGAGCCCGCCAGCGCCGCGGTGAGCGCCATCATCCCGACCACCGTGCCGACGCCGAAGAGGGCCAGGTAGGCGATCGCGCCGCGCGGCTCGCGGATGGTCGTGAGGGCGAGGAGCGTGGTGGCCGCGCTCCCCGCGAGGCCGTGCACGAGGCCCACCAGGACGGGGCGCCAGCGGCTGCGCGCGGGCGGGGCCGACGCGGCGCCGGGCGGGGCGCGGCGGAGGTTGGCGACGCCGAGGCCGACGAGCATCGCCGCGACCAGGAGCTCCGTCGAGCGCACCGCGGCGGGCGAGAAGCGCAGCCCCGCCGTCACCATGATCAACCCCACCAGGAGGACGGTCAGCGAGTGGCCGAGGCCCCAGAGCGCGCCCGTCCGTACCGCGCCGCGCAGGCCCGGGTCGACGCGGAGCATCGCCCCGATCGCCGCGAGGTGATCGGCGTCGGTCGCGTGGCGCAGGCCGAGCGCGAAGCCCACCACGAGGGCGAGGAGGAGGCTCACCGACGCCCCACATGGCCGCGAGGTTTCATTTGCATCGTGGATACAATTTCTGCGGACACTGATGCAACAGTGATGTAATTGCATTCGCCCGATGTCCTCCGCGCACGCGATCCCGCTCCCCGAGCCCGCCGTTCGAGCCCCGTCGACCGCGCGCTGCGACGCCCTGATCGAGCTGGCGGCGGTGTTCGACCCGGCGGTGAACGTGGCGGTGCTGCGCCGCGACGCGCTGGCGTTCGACGTCTCGCCGCAGCTCCGCGGCTGCGACCTCCGGGCGGCGGTGCGGGCCGACGGGCCTGACCTGAGCCTGTTCGCCGGGCACTTCGACGGTGCGGCGGCGACCGCGCTCGTCGATGACCTTCGCGGGCTGATCGCCCTCTTCGCGGACGTGACCGAGTGCGGGCAGGTCGGCGTGCGGATGGTGGTGACGCGGGCGGCGATGTGCCCGCGCTTCCACGTCGACCACGTCACGCTCCGCGCGGCCGTGACGTACCTCGGCCCCGGCACCGAGTGGGTCGACCACGAGGCGGTCGATCGTCGCTGGCTCGGGCGCGCGGCGGCCGGCGCGTCGGACGCGGACTCGGGGCTCCTGCGGCCCGGGGCGGTGATCGAGCGGGCCTCGACCTATGACGTGGTGCTGCTGAAGGGGACGGCCTGGCCCGGCAACGAGGCGCGCGGCGCGGTGCACCGCTCGCCGGCGGGCGACGGCGGTCTGCGCCTCCTCGTGACCCTCGACGCGCTGGGGTAGCGCGTCACGGCGCGCACGCGTCGAAGGACTTCTGCAGCCCGGCTTCGTCGAGCTCGACGCCGATGAGCACCACGCGCGAGCGGCGCGGCCCCGCCGCCCAGTCCGGGCCGAAGCTCACCTCCACCGCGTCGCCGACGCCCTGCAGCACGATGCGCATGGGGACCCCTTCGACCGCGACGATCCCCTTCAGCCGCATGAGTCGGCCGCCGGCCTCGACGACCACGCGCTCGATCCAGGAGGCGAAGCGCTCGGCGTGGAGGACCCCCTCCCGCAGGAGCGAGACCGCGCGGAGGGCTACGTCATGGGGCGCGTCCGCCGGCCGGATCAGAACCCAGGGGGCGCTGAACTCCTCGCTGCGGCGCGCGAGCAGCGCGTCGAGGCCCTCGCTCGGCGTGAGCTGCCCGCCCCGCGCGGCCCGGGCCATCGCGGCGGTCGGGTTGCGGGCGGCGAGCGCGAGCTCGGCCCTTTCGAAGGTCTCCACCGCGGCGACGTCCGCGCGGGTGAGGACGATCACGTCGGCGTAGGCCACCTGCTCGGCGAAGAGGAGGCTGCGGAGGTGCCGCTCGACGCGGGCGGGATCGACGACGGTCACCACCCCGTCGAGGCGCATCCGGCGGGCGACGGGGCCGCGGGTCACCGCGCGCACGACGGCGGCAGGCGACGCGGCGCCGGAGGTCTCGACGAAGACGCGGCGGGGCGCGGGGGTGCGGCCTGCGAGGTCGAGCAGGGCGCGGACGAGGTCGGCCCGTGTGGTGCAGCACACGCAGCCCCCTGTGAGCTCGACCACCTCCCGAGCGCGCGCGGCCAGGAGGTCGCCGTCGACGCCCACGTCCCCGAACTCGTTGACGATCACCGCCACCTCGCCGGGTGCGAAGCCCTCCAGCCAGCGGTTGAGCAGCGTGGTCTTGCCGGCCCCGAGGGGTCCCGTGACGACCGTGACGCGCGGGGCGTGGTCGTGGTCGGCGCCGGTCACGCGCCCTCCGCGGGCAGCGCCGGGAGCGGGTCGACGAGGTGGATCCACGCGTCGGGGCGCGAGAGCTCGTCGTCGCAGAGGAGAGCGGCTTCGAGGCGCGAGACGAGGTCGGCGCGGTCCATCTGCCCGCGCAGCCCGATCACCACGAGCTCCTGCTTGCGGTCGCCGTAGACGTCGTCCCAGTCCGCGCGAATCTGCGCCACGGTCGCCGGGTCGGTGGGCCAACGCGACGGGTCGACGGCGGCCCAGAAGTACCCCGCGTGGTCGACGCGCCCGAGGTTGCCCGCGGAGCTCCACGCCACCGCCTGGCGCATTCGAGACGCGAGCCAGAAGAACCCCTTGGAGCGCAGCACGCCCGGCCACTCGCCCGACAGCACCGCGTGGAGGCGCTCGGGATGAAAGGGCCGCCGCGCGCGCCAGACGAAGCTCTCCACGCCGTAGGTGTCGGTCTCCGGGGTGTGCTGGCCCGAGAGCTCCTTCAGCCAGCCGGGGCTCCGCTGGGCCTCCTCCATGTCGAAGCGCTGGGTGTCGAAGACCGCGTCGAGGGGGACCTCGCCGAAGGCCGAGCGGACGATGCGCGCGCGCGGGTTGAGCGCGTGGAGGATCCCCTCCAGCTGCGCGAGCTGCTCCTCGGCCACGAGGTCACACTTGTTCAACACGAGCACGTCCGCGAACTCCACCTGGTCGACGAGGAGGTTGACGATGGGGCGATCGTCCGCTTCGGAGAGCCCGATGCCGCGCTGCGGCAGCGTCTCCGTGGTGCCATACTCCCGCAGGAAGCCCCGCGCGTCGACCACCGTCAACATCGTGTCGAGGCGCGCGAAGGTCGAGAGCGTCTTCCCCTCGGCGTCGGCGAAGGTGAAGGTCTGGGCCACCGGGAGGGGCTCGGAGATGCCCGTGCTCTCGATCAGGAGGTAGTCGAAGCGCCCCTCACCCGCCAGCCGCGCGACCTCGGCCAGCAGGTCTTCGCGGAGGGTGCAGCAGATGCAGCCGTTCTGCATCTCGACGAGCTTCTCCTCGGTGCGCGAGAGCCCGGCGCCGCCGTCGGCGACGAGGCGGGCGTCGATGTTCACCTCGCTCATGTCGTTGACGATCACCGCCACGCGGCGCCCCTCGCGGTTGCGCAGCACGTGGTTGAGCAGGGTGGTCTTGCCCGCCCCGAGGAAGCCCGAGAGCACCGTCACCGGCAGCCGCGCGGGCGCCGTCGTCGAGTCCATCATCACCGTCGACTCCTCTGCGGCGCTGAGCCAACCGGCGCGCCACGACACCCCAGCTATCGCAACAATGATGCAATTGCAACCACCATCCCGTCGAGGGACTTTTCGAATGACACAGATGCAACGCTGTTGTAGTTGCATCTGTGCCGCTGGACGGCAGGAGCGTTGTCGATGCTGACGTTTCGATCGAAGGTTGACCCCGAGCACGTCGCCCGCGTCGCGCAGGTGCGGCGCTGGGTGCACGCCCACCTCCCCCTCCCGGAGGACGCGGTGGTGATGGTGAAGGAGCTCGCCTGCGCCGAGTCGGGCTGCCCCTCGGTGGAGACCGTGGTGGCGGTGCTGTCGGCGAAGGATCAGCGGAAGTTCTCCGTGCCTCGGTCGCTGGCCGAGGTGACGGAGGACGACGTGGCGCGCGGGTGCTTCGGGGTGGCGTGCTCGGCGAAGGGGGGTGCGGCGTGAGCGGCGACGACACCCGCGTCCCCGTGACGGTGCTCACGGGCTTCCTCGGCTCGGGCAAGACCACCCTGCTCAACCGCATCCTCACCGAGGAGCACGGGCGCCGCATCGCCGTCATCGAGAACGAGTTCGGCGAGATCGGGATCGACCAGGCCCTCGTCATCAACGCCGACGAGGAGGTGTTCGAGATGAACAACGGGTGCATCTGCTGCACCGTCCGCGGCGACCTCATCCGCATCCTCGGCAACCTCCTCAAGCGCCGCGACCGCTTCGACCGGATCATCGTGGAGACAACGGGGATGGCCGACCCGGGCCCGGTCGCCCAGACCTTCTTCGTCGACGAGGACGTGCAGGGGCGCTTCCGCCTCGACGGGATCGTCACCCTCGTGGACGCGAAGCACCTGGCGCTTCACCTCGACGACAGCAAGGAGTGCAAGGAGCAGATCGCCTTCGCCGACGTGCTCGTCCTCAACAAGTGCGACCTCGCCACCGCCGCGGAGCTCGACGCGGTGGAGTCGCGCATCCGCGCGATCAACGGCGTGGCCCGCGTGCTGCGCACGACGCAGGCCGCCGCGCCCATCGACGCGGTGCTCGACGTGGGCGGCTTCGACCTCGCCCGGGCGCTCGCGGAGAAGCCCGCCTTCCTCGACCCCGAGTACCCCTTCGAGTGGGGAGGCTGCTTCGACCTCGCCGCGGGCGACCACACGCTCGTCTGCCAGGATGGCCCTGACCCGACGATGACCGTGATGGCGCTCCCGGTCGCGGCGTCGTCGGGAGAGGCGCTCCCCGCGGTCGCGGAGGTGGCGGTGCGGACGTGGACGCGCGACGCGCCGACGCGGCGGCCCGGCGAGGTGGTGACGACGGGCGGGTGCGCCTCGCTCGACCTCCGCGCGATCGGGGAGAGCGTGTTCACGCTCCGGGTGGAGACGCCCGGGCGCCACGCGCTGCTCACCCAGCACCTGCCGTCGGAGTTCGCGCTGACGCTGCGGTCGCCGGACGGCGCGGCGCTCTCCCCCGGCGAGGTGCGAGCCTGGGCGGCGGGGCACACCCACGACGACACCGTGTCGTCCGTCGGCATCCACGCGGAGGGCACCGTCGACGCCGAGCGCTTCAACGCCTGGCTCTCGGGTCTCCTCCGCGCCCAGGGGACCAACATCTTCCGCTCGAAGGGCATCTTGAACGTCACCGGCTGCGCGGGGCGCTTCGTCTTCCAGGGCGTCCACATGCTCGTCGACGCGCGCGAAGACCGGCCGTGGGGCGACACGGCCCCCACCAACGACCTCGTCTTCATCGGCCGCGAGCTCGACCGCGCGGCCCTGACGGAGGGCTTCCGATCGTGCCTCCTGTGACCGCGCGCACGGCGCTGCCCGAGGCGTGGCGCTTCGCCGCGGGCGACTACGTCATCGGCGTCGACTGGGCCCACCAGGGGCAGCGCTGCGCCATCGGGTGCGGCTCGGGTGAGGTGCACATCCTCGGGGCCGACGGGCAGCGCCAATGGCGCCTGGACGCGCACGCTGGCGGCCTCTGCGCGCTGGCGTGGCAGCCCGGCGGCGAGCTCCTCGCAACGGCGGGGCAGGACGGTTGCGCGCGGCTCTGGCGCGTCGGGGACGTGACGCCCGTCGCGACGCTCGGCGGGGGCGGCGCTTGGGTGGAGCACCTCGCGTGGTCGCCCGACGGTCGCACGCTCGCGACCGCCGCGGGGCGCGTCGCGCGGCTCTGGGGCGCCGACGGCTCCCCGCGCCTGGAGACGCCTCCGCACACCAGCACCGTCTCGGGCCTCCGTTGGGGCCGCAAGGGCGAGCGCCTCGTGACCATCGCGTACGGCGGCGCGACCGTGTGGGACGCGCGCCGCGGCGTGGCGACGACCTCCCTGCCGTGGAAGGGGTCGCTCATCGCCGTCGCGTGGTCGCCCGACGAGAAGGTGATCGCGTGTGGGAGCCAGGACTGCTCGGTGCACTTCTGGCGGCTGACGACCGGGCGCGACTCCGAGATGACCGGCTACCCCCTCAAGCCACGCGCCCTGGCGTGGGACTCGACCAGCACCCTCCTCGCCACGGCGGGGGACGCCTCCGCGCTCCTCTGGGACTTCAGCCGAGGCCCCGAGGGCACGCGCCCCGTCGAGCTCCAGCGCCACGAGCTACCCCTCACCGCCCTGGCCTTCGCCCCGCGGCGCTGCGCCCTCGTGACGGGCGCGCAGGACATGGGCGTGATCCTCTGGGAGCCGCGACGCTCGACGAAGCCCGTGGCGTTCGCCTTCCTCGACGGCGACGTGACCTCCCTCGCGTGGCGCGCGGACCAGTCGATGGTCCTCGCGGCCGACAGCGTCGGCACGGTCGCCGCCCTCCACATCCCGTCCTGACGGAGAGAGAGCTGATGATCCTCGACCGCCCCGCTGCCCCCACGTCCCAGCGCACGTCTGTCATCGTCGACGAGCCCGACGGCCTCGTCGCCATCCACCGCCCCGACGTCAACCTCTGCGTGTGGCGCCGCCCGCTCGATCCTGGCTTCGCCGCGTGGCTCGCCGCGGTGCGTGACGCCGTGGACACCGCGGTGGAGGTGACGCTCGACGGGCTGTTCCCCGACGCGTCCCGGCTCGTCGCCGGCTTCCCCGCGGGGGCTGGGCGCGACGCGTTGAAGCGCGACGTGGAGGAGGTCGCCCGGCGCTACGCGCGGGTGATGGGCGTCGCGCGCGTCGACGCCTCCCTCGCCACCGTGTCGCGGGACATGTGCCGGAAGTTTCACGCGGACTACATCGGCGTCCGGCTCCTCTGCACGTACAGCGGCCCCGGCACGGAGTGGGTGGACGACGCCTTCGTGAACCGGGCCGCCCCGCTCGACCCCGACCAGGCCTTCACCGACGCCAACCGCGCGCTCGTCCCCGACCTGCGCCACGTTCGGGCGCTCGGCGCGGGGGACGTCGGGCTGCTCAAGGGTCACGCCTGGCCGGGCAACGACGGACACGGGGTGGTGCACCGCTCGGCGCCGGTGGAGGCGCTGGGGCTGCGCCGCGTCGTCCTGAAGCTCGACGTGCGGCGTCCTGGCGCGCACGACCACGCCTGACGCCGCGATCGATCAGAAGGTGATGGGTGAGCTCGGGCGGACGGCGCACAGGCCGTCGGCGTTGAGGTGGGCCGAGGCGCGGGTGCTGAAGGCGATGAAGTCGCGCAGGTCGTTGATGCCCGCGGTGCCGCCGAGGTCGAGGGAGAGGGCCATCGGGTTGCGGGCCATGTAGCCCATGGTCTGACCGCCGCGGTCGGGGACGGCGCGCATCATCCGGTCGCGGAGGTTGGTGGGGACGACGCCCGTGAGGTCGTCCATGGTCACCACGCCCATCGTCCCCATGGTCATGGCGCGGGCGGCGAGGTGGTCGAAGTGCAGGGGCGGATCCTCGCGGCCGAGGGCGTCCCAGAAGGTGTGGTCCATGTGGAAGGTGAGCTGCGCGCGGGCGCGGCCGGTGGCGCTCGGCTGGACGCCCGGCATGTCCTTGGCGCCGTTGTCGGGGTTGGCGCAGTTGACGTAGGCCGTCGGCGCGCCGAAGCCGAAGTTGAAGCGCACGGTGGTGGGGTACGTGGTGAAGGCAGAGCCCATCGCGGGGGCCATCCCGCGGTAGGTGGCGGTCCCCTCGATGAGCTGCGTCCAGCGGCGCGTGACCATGGTCTGGTAGGCCGCGAGGTCGGCGGCGTCGAGGTTGACGTTGGTCGACGCCATGGTGGCCGGCACCACGTCGTACGAGAGCGCGTAGCGTGTCGTCGTGGACAGCGCCGCCCCCTGAGCGTCGGAGCGGAACACGAACAGCGGGATGGCCGTCTCCTCGCCGCCCCCGGCGCCCGTCACCGGCCCGGCCTTCTGCACGTTGACCGCGTAGGCGCGGGGGTTGGACACCACGGCCGCGCCGACCGACGCCGGGTCGCTCGGGGTGTTGCCGGGGCGATTGAGCCGGACGTTCTGCACGGTGACGAGGATGCGGGTGAAGCGCACCTCCCACCCGTCGACGAACACCGGCTCGCCCGCGGGCGGCATCGCGGCGTAGGAGAAGCCCTGCTGCCCGAAGCCCTCGCTCGAGATCGACACCTGGATCGTCTTCGCGTCGTTGGCGGCCATCGTGAAGGCCGGCGCCACCGGCGTGGTGCCGAGCATGTCGGTGCCGGGCCAGGTGGGCGGAGCGCCCGTCATCGGCGTTGTGGTGTCACCGCACCCGAGCGCCAGCGTGGCGCCCAGCAGCAGGCATGAGAGTACCCTCGGCGCGTGCGCCCCGTGCGCGCGCGCCATTTCGTCCATGGCGGTCATCGTCTGTCTCCTTGCGGACGCCCGAATCGCCGGGCGCGCGCGTCTATCGTGTCATCCCGAACTCGAACGTGTAGACGCCGCGCGAGCTCCGCGCCGCGTTGAGGAAGGCGCGGCCGACGTTGTCCGCGGGCGTGAAGGTGCGGGTCTCGCCCTCCGCGCCAGGGGTCGCCAGCAGCTCTGAGAAATCCGCCCCCGTGAACCACCGCCGCGGGTCGACGCGGACGGTGAGCGTCCCGCCCTCGACGAGGGTGAAGTCCACGGGGATGCCGCGCACCCGCCGCGCGAGGTCGAGGGGCGTCTGCGGCGTCGTGATCGACGCGTCGGCCACGAGGGCGCCGCGGAAGGGAACGCGCTGCGCCTGACCGTCCACCGTACGCTCCGCCACGCCCGCCACGCGGATGGCCGCGCCGCCGAGCGCGCCGTCGCGGTTGAAGAGCCACACCTCGGCGCTGCGCACGGGCAGGTCGACGCCGTCGCCGCGGGTCATCGCGACGGGCGTGGGCGAGAGGGCGTTGACCTCCACCTGCTCGGTCACCTGCGCGGCGATGCGGCCGGCGCCGAGGTGGTCTTCGCCGTGGGCCCAGGCGCGCGGGACGAGGGCGTCGGAGAGGCGGTCGATGAGCGAGCGCGACTCGCAGCCGTCGCACGCGAGGGGCTCGAGGGTGTTGAGGTAGAGCGGGCCGAGGGCGACGCGGGCCTCGCTCAGCGTCACCGTCCACCCGGTGCTGGTGGTGAAGCGGACGGCGGCCTCGGGGTGCGCGTAGCCCGCGGCGCGCGCGGCGAAGGAGACGCGCTGCTGGCCGGTGTCGCCACAGCCGGCGGAGAGCGCGCCGGCGCCGCCGAGGGTGAGGGTCGCGGCGACGAGGCCGAGGGCAACCGAGGTGCGCGTCATGAATCCTCCACAGGGGCGCCGTGCCGAGCGGCGGCGGCGCCGAGGTGCAGCGTGAACGAGACGAACAGGGCGCGCGGCGGCCCCGCGGTGAAGTGCCGCGCCGCGACGAGCGTCGGGAAGTCGCGGCCGCGGAAGTCGGAGACGAAGTTGTACTGGCCCCACTGGTACTGGGCGTCGAGGAGGTTCTGCCCCGAGAAGCCCACTTCGAAGTGCGTCCAGCGCACCGAGGCCTGCGCGTCGAGGGTGAACACCGCGTCGCCGCGCTCGGACAGCGGCAGCGGGCGAGGCCCCACGTAGGTGACCCCGAGGGAGCCGGTGACGGTGAAGGCGCGGCCGCGGACGAGCCACGGGAGCGGGCGCGTGGCGCTGGCGTCGAGGCGCACGACGAGGTCGGGCACGTAGGGGACGAGGAAGCCCGTGTCGTCGTACGTGGCGCGGGCCCAGGTGGCGTGGGCGGCGATGTCGAACCACGAGCCCGTGGCGCGCGCCGCGACGAGGGCGCCGAGGCGGGTGGTGCCCGTGGCGAGCGCGTTGCGGCCCTGCTGCTCGTCGAAGATGAGGTCTTGCCCGACGTGCGTGTAGTAGAAGAGGGCGCGGGCGGAGAGGGCGACGGGCTCCCAGCGGCGGTCGAACACCACGCCCGCCTCGGTGGCGGCGATGGGGCTGAAGGGCCCCTGCTGGTCGTTGCCGAGGTACACCGGGTCGGCCGAGCGCGAGCCCAGGCCGCCCGCGAGCGAGAGCGTGAGCCCCTTCCACGGACCCACCAGGAGCACCCCCCGCGGCTGGATGGCGAAGGCCCCCGCGGTGCGGCGCTGCGTGGGGTTGCGGTAGCCCGAGCGGTCGGCGGAGAGGCACTCGGCGTCGAGGGGGGCGCCCCGCACGCTCACGTCTTGGACGGCGCAGCGGTCGAGGACGTCGTACTGAAACAGATCGGCCCGCACGCCGCCGCGGAGCGTGACGAAGCGGAGCGGCTTGAGCTCGGCGTCGACGTAGAGGGCGAGGTTGGAGACGGCGTTGTCGAGGTCGAAGTCGGTGCGGTAGGGGATGTCGGTGGTGGCGCGGAGGCGGCGCTGCGTCGAGTCGACGCCGGCGTGGCGCGCGTAGAGCCCGGCCTCCACCTGCTGCGGCTGGCCGAGCACGGTGACCCGGTAGCGCGCGGAGGCTCGCGCGCCGACGTCGATGCTGCGGGCGGACTGGTCGATGGCGTCGCCGCGCTGGGTGTGGGGCGACTGCCAGGGGCGCTGCACGTCGGTGAGGAAGCCCGTGTAGTTTTCGCGGAGGCGGAAGGTGCGGTAGCCGAACCAGACCTGGGCGCGGTAGGTGGACGCCTCGCGCGCGCTCTCGACCTCGGCCGACACGAGGTGCCGCGTCACCTCGCCGCCCTGCGTGGGGTCGTAGGTGCCGTAGAAATCGACGCGGCCGGCGGCGACGTCGTCGGCGCGCAGCACGCCCGCGGAGCGGTAGCGCGTGGCGTAGGAGGCCAGCAGCACGCGCCACGTGAGCGAGCCTGAGCGGCCTTCGTACTGGGCGTTGCCCGCGGCGCGCTCGTAGGCGCGGTTTTGCCCGTAGCCGTCGCTGGCGGCGAGCTCGACGCCGCCGAAGGTGCCGGGGCTCTCGCCCTCCGGGCCCCACAGCGTCACGAGGCGGTGCGAGTTGAACGAGCCGTAGCGGTACCGCGCGACGGCGCCGCGCGTGGGCAGCCGGAGGGTGTAGTGCGCCGAGCCCGCGACGGCGAAGTCGGCCTGGTGCGGGTCGAAGGGCCCCTCGAGCACGCGCAGCGACTCGACGAGCTCGGGGAGGATGAAGTGCGTGTCGGCGTAGCCCTGCCCGTGGGGGTGCGCGGGCTCGTTGATGGGGACGCCGTTGACGGTAAACTCCAGGTCTTGCCCGCTCCGCGCGTCGAAGCCGCGGAGAAACACCTGGTCGGCGTGCCCCTCGCCGAGGCCGTTGGCGAGGAAGATCCCGGGCGCGAGGCGCAACAGGTCGGACGCGTTGGTCACCGGCACCTCGCGCAGGCGACCGATCGTCACGGGGACGTCGCCCGCCCCGCGCGACGGCGGCGCGTGCGAGCGCACCGTCGCGCCACCGATGTCCACCACGGGGGCCGCCGGGACGCCCGCGTCAGGCCCCGCCGAGACGCCGCCGTCCACCGGGGCGGAGGGCAAAATGGGGAGAGTCGGGAGCGTTTGTGGTGGGACGAGCGAAGGTGTGCCCGCGTCCTCCGAGACCGGAGAAGGCGACACATCTTCGGGTACCGAGGCATCGGCACTCACCACAACCGAAGCATCGCCGGATGGCGCCGCGGCGTCCGTCGATTCTGTCGTCTGCGCAGAGGCGGGACGCGGGCTCACCGTGAGGCCAGCGGCGGTCGCGACGAGGGCGAACGTCATCGCCCTCACGGCTTGCTGCGGCGCGCTGGGTTGGGTCGGCTCCGGCCTCATCGACGGGTGACTGCGTACCTCTTGTTGCATCAAAGTTGCAATTGGATTCGTCATGCAACCTCCGGGTGTGTGCGTCGGTACACGTCACCGGAGCTCTCGCTGAAATGTGTGCGGCGCGCTGCACGTGACGGTTGAAAAGTTGACGAAAAATTTCGTAGTGTGCCGCCCGACGTTGAGAGCGGAGAGTTGTTGCATCTGGCGGGGGAACCGCGGGCCGAAAGGCGTCGCGGATATCGGCGATAGATTGTTCACGAGCTGATGTTCTGAAGGGAGCGACGACGTGCAAACGTCGATGAGCCGCAAAGCTGCGCGAGAGATCGCCGATTCCATCGCAGCCGGACGGGAGGAGGCCGCCAGCCTCGAGTCGAGCGCGGTGGACAACCTCGCGCGGGTGCACCACGTGACGCTCGGCGAGGTGGAGCTGCAGCGCGACGAGCTGGCGCGGCAGAAGTCCGAGATCGACCGCTCGCGCACGCGGTACCGCGAGCTGTTCGAGCGGGCGCCGGTGGGTTACCTCATGCTCGACCGCGAGGGGGGCGTCGAGGACGCCAACGACGCGGCGCTCGCCCTCCTCGCGCGGCGCCGCGGCGACCTGCTCAACCACGACTTCGAGTGGTTCGTGTCGCCGGCGCACCGGGAGGCCTGGGCGGCGACGGTCAGGGCGGTGTGCGAGGGCGAGCACCGGGCGTGCGAGCTCGAGGTGGTGCGCGGCGACGGCGCGGCGATGTCCGTCCACATCGAGCCGGCCACGCTCGCGCGCGGCGACCACGAGCCGCGTCTGCTGGTGACCATCACCGACAACCGCAAGCGCATCGCGGCCGAGCGCGCGCTGCGGGAGTCCGAGGCGCACTACCGTCAGCTCTTCGACGTCAACCCGGTCCCGATGGTCATCGCGTCGCGCGAGGGCTGGGTCATCCTCGCGGCCAACCCGGCGGCGGCGCGGGCCTTCCAGTACGGCCGCGACGAGTTTCGCGCGCTGTCGCTCCCGTCCCTCGCGGTGGAGGACGACGTCGACGCCGTGGCCTCCTGGCTCGCCTCCCCGGCGCGCGGCCGCGACGCGCGGCTCTTGCGCTTCCGCCGCCGGAGCGGCGACGCGATGGTGGCCGACGCGAGCGCCCACGACGTCACCTTCGACGGCGTCGACGCGTGCCTCGTGGTGGTGGAAGACATCACCGAGCGCTGGCACGCCGAGCGCGAGAACCGCCGCGCCAACGAGCTGCTCCGCGCGGTGATCGCCGCGGCCCCGATGGGCATCGTGTGCGTCGGCCCCAACGGCGACGTGGTGATGTGCAACGCCGCCGTCGACCGCATCCTCGACCTGCCCTGCACCGACCGGGCGGGGCGGCCCTTCGTGTCGGTGTGCCGCGCCGAGGGCGTCGCCTCGCTGCTCCTCCAGGCGCTGGAGGGCTCGGAGGTGCCCGCCACCGACCTGCCGTACTACCCCGACGTGCGGGACGTGGGGCCGGGCCGCTCGCTGCGCATGCGCCACCTCACCTTCACCGCCGCGCCGATCCGCACCGACGGGCGCGTCGACGGGGCCATCGTGGCGATCACGGACGTGACGCGGCGCCGCGAGCTCGAAGACCAGCTCCGCCAGGCCGACAAGCTCCGCGCGATCGGGCAGCTCGCGGGGGGCATCGCGCACGATTTCAACAACCTGCTCACCGTCATCCTGAGCTGCGCGACGGCGCTGCGCGACCACCTCCCCGCGGAGGATCCCGTGTCGCCCGACGCGCGGGACATCATGACGGCGACGCACCGGGCGGCCAGCCTCACGCAGCGGCTCCTGTCCTTCAGCCGCCGGCAGCCGAGCGACACGAGCGAGGCGGCGGTGGACGTGGTGGTGCGCGACTGGGCCGAGTCCATCCTGCGCCACTGGATCCGCGAGAACATCGACCTCCAGGTGTCGCTCGACGCCCGCGAGGCCTGCGTGGCGCTCGACCCGACGCAGCTCCAGCAGGTGCTGCTCAACCTGGTGCTCAACGCGCGCGACGCGATCGTGGCGGGGGGCGTGATCCACCTGCGCACCAGCCTCGACGTGAGCTGCGAGCCGGCCCGCGCCGTCATCGAGGTGATCGACAACGGCACGGGGATGACCCCCGAGGTGCGCGAGCGCATCTTCGAGCCCTTCTTCACCACGAAGGGCCCCGACCAGGGGACGGGGCTCGGCCTCGCGACGGTGTACGGCATCGTCCACCAGGCGGAGGGGGAGATCGAGGTCGACTCGATCCCGGGGCGCGGCTCGCGCTTCTGCATCTCGCTGCCGTGCACCGACCGGGTGTCGCGGCCGACGGCGCCGCCGCCGCGGCTGGTGGCGACGACGACGGGCGAGTGCGTGCTGCTGGTGGAGGACGACGAGGCCGTGCGCCGCTCGCTCTACCGGGGCCTGACGCGCCTGGGCTTCCGGGTGTTCGAGGCCGACGGCTTCGAGCGGGCGGTGGAGCTCACGCGGATGTACCGCGACACGATCCGCGTGCTGGTGACCGACATCGTGATGCCGCAGGCCAACGGCTTCGAAGTCGCCCGCGAGGTGCGGCGGCTGATCCCGGGGGTGTCGGTGGTGTTCATGAGCGGCTACGCCGACGAGGCGATCATCCCGCTCGGGGCGGCGTTCGAGATCGGCCCCATCCTGGCGAAGCCCTTCTCGCCCGACGACCTCGCGGTGCGCATCCGCGAGACGATCGGCAAGCGCCCGAGCGCGCCGCCCATCGTTCCCCTCCGCGTCCCGATGATCGGGTAACATCGCGGGCATGACCCGCCCCCTCTCGCACGCGCTGCGCGCCGCGGCCCTCGGCCTCGCGCTCGGCGCCGCCGTCGCCCCCTCCCCCGCCGACGCCTTCTGCGGCTTCTACGTCGCCGGGAGCGGCGAGCAGCTCACCAACAAGGCCACGCGCGTCGCGTTGATGCGCGACGGGACGCGCACGGTGCTCTCGATGAGCAACGACTACGACGGCCCCGCGCAGGACTTCGCGATGGTGGTGCCCGTCCCCATCGTGCTCCAACGGGAGAACGTGCGGACGCTCCCGCACGACGTCTTCACGCACCTGGAGTCGCTGACGGCGCCGCGCCTCGTCGAGTACTGGGAGCAGGACCCGTGCTCCCCGCCGCCGCCGCAGGCCCTGCCGTCGCCGACGTCGGCGATGGCAGGCCGCGACGTGCGACGCCGCGGGGGCGGGGTGGCCGAAGACCTCGGGGTGCGCGTCGAGGCTCAGTTTACGGTGGGCGAGTACGAGGTGGTGGTGCTGTCGGCGACGGAGTCCACGGGGCTGGAGACGTGGCTGCGGCGCGAGCGCTACAACATCCCCGCGGGCGCGGCGGAGTACATGGCGCCGTACGTGCGGGAGCAGTGGAAGTTCTTCGTGGCGCGGGTGGACATCGAGCGGGCGCAGCGGCGGCCGAGCGGCGGGGTGCGGCTCTCG
Organism: Polyangiales bacterium; assembly: GCA_044375895.1. GTDB lineage: Bacteria > Myxococcota_A > Polyangia > Polyangiales > CAISKJ01. Next base: position 25,116 of record JBILLV010000035.1, read on the forward strand.
CCGCTGCGCTTCCACTACGACGCGCCCGACTTCCGCCTGCCCGTGCGCCTCGGGCTGCTCAACGCGCCCGCCGCGCAAGACCTCATCGTGTACATCCTGCACCCGGGCTCGCGCTTCGAGGTGGCCAACTACCCCAACGCCTTCATCCCCACCAACCTCGACGTCGCCGCGAGCGCCCGGCAGAACTTCGGCGAGCTCTACGCCCGCCTCTTCGACTACACGATGGAGCAGGCTGGTGGCCGCGCGGTGATCACCGAGTACGCCTGGGGAACCAACTCCTGCGACCCGTGCCCGACGCCTCCTCTCGCCCAGGCCGACCTCGCCACCCTCGGCGCCGACGTGCTCGGTCAGGGCCGCCCCGGCTTCGACCAGAGCTACCACGTCTACAACATGAACGTGACGCGCCTCCACACCCGCTACAACCGCGCGACGCTCACGGAGGACCTCGTCTTCCGCGAGGCCCCCGCGGTGGTGGGCGGGCGCGAGATGGTCACCGACGCGCGAGGGCGCCTCGAACAGGGAGCGCGGCCCGCGGAGTGGGGCGGCAACAACTTCCAGGCGCGCTACGCGATCCGTCACCCGTGGACCGGGGCGGTGCGCTGCGCGCATCCGATCCGCGGTCGCTGGGGCGGGCCTCCGGGTGGCGCGGCGCCGCCTGCTACGGCCGCGCGCGACCTCGCGGAGGTGCCGCGCGGGCGGGTGCGGCTCGCGCAGGCCATCCGCTCACCGATCCCACGCGTGGTGATGGGGGCGAGCGTGGGCGGGGCCGCGCCGACGCCGCCCGTCGTCGCGCCGGTGCCGCCCGCGCCGCTGCCCAACACGCCGGTGAACAACCTCCCCGCGGGCTTCACGCGCCCCAGCGCGCCGGGTCGGACGAGCGACAACCGCGGGCCGTGGCGCACGGCGACGGTGCTGCTCACGGCGATGACGGCGAGCGTGTTCGGGATGGTGTTCGCGCGCCGCAAGAAGCGGTGAGGGCGGCGCATCCTGGCACACCAGGAACGCTCCGATCGGCTGGATTTCAAGGTGTGTCGTGCGCTCGCGGCTGGCACGCCAGTCGCAGTGCGTGAGCACCATGCGAAGTCGAGTTGGGATTGCGATGTTCGTCCTGGCGGGATGCTCCGTGCACGACCCCGCCGACTGGCCCCCCGTCGAGGACGACGGCGGCGTCGTCGAGGGTGACGCGTGGCCCACGACAGACCGAAGACCGCCCCCCACACCGCGTGACGCAGGCATTGGCTCTCCACCCACGCTGCCGACGCGCGCCCCCGCGTCACGCATGCCGCCTGCGCTCTCGGGTGGGACGCTCGCCGTGTTGCCCGACGGCAAGACCGCCATCGTGAGCGACCCCGACCGCGACCTCGTGTGGGTCGTCCCGCTCAGCGGGAGCGACGCACCGGTCTCCCTCCCCCTGCGCGCGGGCGACGAGCCGGGACGCATCGCGATCGAGCGCCAGGACCGCGTCCACGTCGTCGCGCGCGGCACCGGGGACGTCATCTCCTTCGACCCCGATCACCCCGACGCGGCCACGCGCCAGACGCTCTGCGCCGCCGCGCGGGGCATCGCGTGGGACGCGCGCGCCCGCTCCCTCCACGTCGCCTGCGCCGAGGGCGACGTCGTGACGCTCCCCGCGGACGGAGGGGCGCCGCGCCGACGCTTCGTCGCCCGCGACCTGCGCGACGTCGTCGTCGCCGCGGGCAGCGTGTACATCACCACCTTCCGCTCGGTCGATGTCTACAAGCTCGACCCGAACGGATCGGTGAAGCCCGTCTTCGTCGGCCAGCGCCCCACGCCAGAGCCGATTCGCACGGCGGCGTGGCGCGCTGTTCCTGTCGGACAGTCCGTGCTCATCCTCGCGCAGTCCACGTCGCGCGCCTCCATCGACCTCGCGCCGCCCGTGAGCCGCGGCTTCGCCTACGGCGCCTCCACGCCCGAGGCGCCGCCGATCGTGCTGCCGAGCGCCATCCTCGCCGCAGAGGGTTCGGGCGCCCCGGTCGTCGAGCGGCGCACGCTCGACGCGGGCCTCGCCGTCGACCTCGCCGTCTCACCGGACGGCCGCCGCTTCGCCGTCGCCTACCCGGGGTGGGCCTTCCAGCAGGGGATGCAGAGCGTGTCGGAGTTCACCGGCCTCGGGTTGGATCTCGACTCCGTCCACTCCGCTGGTGTCCTCTCGCCCCCATCGGGCCAGACGGTCGCGGTCGCCTACACGCCCGATGGCGCCCTGCTCGTGCAGACGCGCGCCCCAGCGTCGCTCTACCTGCGCGGTCCGACGCCGCGGCGCATCGCGCTGGGTGACGACGACCCCGTCGGCGACGCCGGGCACGACCTCTTCCACGCGACGACGCCGTCGGGCCTCGCGTGCGCGTCGTGCCACCCCGAGGGCGGTGACGACGGGCGCGCGTGGCGCTTCGTGCGGCTCGGCGACCGCCGCACCCCGTCGCTCCGCGGCGGCCTCGCGGCGACGGCGCCGTTCCACTGGGACGGCGAGTTCGCGACCCTCGCCTCCCTCGTCGACACGGTGTGGACGCGGCGGATGGGCGGACCCCCGGCGGCCCCCGCGCAGTCGGCCGCGCTCCTCCGCTGGCTCGACGCGCTCCCCCTCGCTGCGCGCCCGGCGCCTGGCGACCCCGCGGCCGCCGCCCGCGGCGAAGCGCTCTTCCGCGACCAGCGCGTCGGTTGTGCGTCGTGCCACGCGGGCGAGCACCTCACCAACAACGCCAGCGTGGGCGTCGGGACGGGCGGGGAGTTCCAGGTGCCGTCGCTGCGCGGCCTGGCGCTGCGGGCGCCGTACATGCACACCGGCTGCGCGACCACGCTCACCGAGCGCTTCACCGACCCGGCGTGTGGCGGCGCGACGCACGGCGCAGTCGACGGCCTCGCGCCGGGCGACGTCGCCGACCTCGTCGCGTGGCTGGAGACGCAGTAGCCGGCCGCGCACAACAGCGCGCAGCTCATCGCCGAGTCCCGCGCCGCTCAACGTCGATCGCTCCCCGGTCAGGGATGACGGACGCGGGACTCGAACATGTGTCGCTGGGACTCAGCGCAGAGTCCCGCGGAGCTCATCACGGAGCCCTGCGCCCGCTGCCGCGTCGGTGCGCTCGCCCCGCGCAGCGCGACGTTCCGCCGGGCGTGACCGAGCGTGATACACCCCGCGTGATGTCCCACGACGTGAACCTCGCCGATCCGAGCGTCGAGCCCACCGACGACGACCTCCGGCAGCTCTCGCACGAGGCCTTCGCGGACGTGTCGGCGCAGCGGCGGGAGGCGCTCGCGCGGCTGCGGCGAGAGGTGACGGCACTTCGCACAGAGGCGCTCGCGCATCTGGCGACGCTCGACCTCGGCCGTGCTTCGCGTTGAAGGCGCTGCGGAAGGTCTACGGACCGCTGCCCGGGTGGGCCATGGAGGCGGTCGACGCGCTGCCTCGGCACGCGGAGTTCGTCGACCGTCGCAGCGTGCCGTGACCTGATGCGCCAGGGTGATCGACCCCCGAAATGAGCGACGCGGCAGTCCCCGTCGCTGGCATGGGGGACGCCGCGTCTCCGCGCATCTCGCGGTGTGTCTCAGCCCTCGTCGGGGGTCGGCTCCTCGGGCGTCTCTTCCTCCGCGGCGGCCCCTTCGGTCCGGGCGCGGCGGGCGGCGGCGGTCATGGCGCCGAGGTCGTTCAGCGTGTGGGCGACGCCGAGCGCTGCGACGGGAGGTGCGCCGCCTCAGCGCCCGAGTCGCGCGCGAACCTTCGCCTGAATCTCTTCGGGTAGCCCCGCGAGGAGCGTCTCCGGGAGCTGCGCGAGCATGGTGTCACTGAGCGCGAGGATCGCATGCTCGGGGGGGACGCCGCGCAGGCGCTCTTCCGGCTTGTACCGCGACAGCACCTGATCTGTGTCGAGGGTCGTGATGCTCGCGAGGAGTTCCTCCGGGGTGAGGCTCTCGACGATCATCCGCCGCACCTGGTCCATGGTCATGTCGACGAGCTCGCGGTCCTTCATCACTCGCCTCTTCTTGGTGGGGTCGCGTCGGTCCTGACGGGGTGCCACGCCGTGTACAGGTGCCCCGTCGTGTGGTCCGCTTCCATCGCTCCCATCGCCTATCACCGAGGGCGCCGGGGAGACAACTCCACTCCCCCGAGATGAGCGACGCGGCGGTCCCCCTCGCTGGCACGGGGGACGCCGCGTCTCTGCGCATCTCGCGGTGTGTCTCAGCCCTCGTCGGGGGTTGGCTCCTCGGGCGTCTCTTCCTCCGCGGCGGCCCCTTCGGTGCGGGTCCGACGGGCGGAGGCGGTCATGGCGCCGAGGTCGTTGAGCGTGTGGGCGATCTTCGCGCGGAAGTCGTCGTCGTTCTTCGCGGCGTTCTGGTCGGTCGGGCGTATGGAAGTTCCTTGGTGGGAGGTGGTCGGCCGCGGCGCGCCAGCGAGAGCGCGCGGCCGTGACACCAGCTTCCAACGGCGACGAGCGACATGGAATTGAACCGCGAAGCACCGGGTGCGGTCCGAGCGATGAACGCCGCGCACGGGTTTGAGGTCAATGCCGGTCAGTTAGCGTGGGGCAAGCGTCATCGGGAGTTCCCAGGTTTCGCAGGAGCTCACGCCTGGGCGGTGATCGGATCGCCCGCAATGCCGGGCTCCCTCGTCGAGGTCCTCCATGGTTCTCCATGAGCCCGGCTCTGCGGGCGATCCAAGTCCAGCCCAGGCGTGAGCTTTTGCGAACCAATGGGACGTTGCAACGTCCCGCCGCTCACCGCGGCGTGACGGGCGTCCGCGGGAAGTCCGCGTCGTCGCGCACGTCCGCCTCGATCGCCGCCATCACCGCCAGCACCGTCGCCTCCTGCCACGGCCGCGCCACCACCTGCACGCCGACGGGGAGCCCTTCGCTCTCCGCGTCGACCTTCGCCGCGTGGCGCTCGATGAGGTCGCTCGACGCGTCGCGGGTCGTCTCGTCGCGCCGCACGCGGGTCACCGGCACCACGCCCGCGGGGAGCTGGAAGGCGTTGTAGGTGATGGCCGTCGACGACGCGAAGGTGAAGTTCTTCGACATGCCGTGGGGGAGCGCGGGGGTGGCGTAGGCGGGGCACACGATCGCGTCGACGCCCGCCGCGGCCATCGCGTCGAGGAAGGCCGCCCGGTCGCCGCGGAGCGCGTCGGTGAGCTTCCACAGGGCCGCCACGGATTTCTCCCCGATGGCCCGCAGGAGCATCGCCGTGCGCTTCTGGCCCGCGAGCGAGAGCGCCCCCGCGGCGGCCTTGCGCGCGGCGTCGGGGAGCGCGGCCACCTGGCGCAGCGAGGCCATCACCGGGTCGATGGGGCCGTCGCCCGTCACCTCGCGGAGCGTCACCCCGCCGTCCGCGCTCAGCGCCCCGAGGTAGCGCGCGAGGAGGCCGTTCACGTCCTTCGGGCCGAAAGGAATCACGCGACACCCGCGGCGCGAGAGGACCTCCCGCGCCCGCTCGACGCCCCGCGCCACCGCGCGCGACACCGGCAGCACGCCGTCGTCGGTGTACCAGCCCACGGTGAGGCCCGTCACGTCGACGTCCGCGGGGTCGCTCCACGCGAGCGGCGCGACGCGACCGTCGAGCGCGCTCATCCGCGCGGGGTCGAGCGCGTTGAAGAAGAGCCACAGGTCGCCGACCGTGCGCGCCATCGGCCCCGGCGCGCTGCGGATCGCCTCCTGGCCCTTGAGCGCCGTGCTCTGCCCGCGCGAGGGGAGGCGGTCGAGCGTGGGCTTGAGCGTGCAGACGCCCGAGAAGTGGGCGGGCGAGCGGAGGCTCCCGCCGATGTCGGTGCCGACGCCCAAGGGAGACATCCCCGCGGCGACGGCGGCGGCTTCTCCGCCCGATGATCCGCCCGGCGTGTGGCGCAGGCTGAAGGGGTTGGCCGTCTGCCCGAACACCGGGTTGCGGCTCTCGGCGAAGAGCATCGTCTGCGAGAGGTTGGTGCGCCCGAGGAACACCGCCCCCGCCTCGCGGAGCAGCGTGACGAGCGAGGCGTCGCGCGGCGCCCGGTTGTCGCGCCACGTGGTGAGCCCGAGCGTGGTGGCCTGCCCTTCGAGGTCGAAGCACTCCTTGAGGCTCACCGGGAGCCCGTGCAGCGGGCCGCGCACGTTGCCCGCGCGGCGCTCGTTGTCGCGCGCGTCGGCGTCGGCCCGCGCCCGCTCGCGGAACACCTCCGTGAAGGCCCGCACGCTCCCGTCGACGGAGGCGATGCGGTCGAGGTGGGCGTCGACGACCTCGCGCGAGCTCACCTCCCCCTTCGCGAGGAGGGCGGCGAGCTCGGTGGCGGAGCGCTCCCAGAGGGCGGTCACTTCGCACCTCCGTCGTTGAGGCCGCGGGCTTCGAGGATGAGCTGCGTGCGCAGGTCGTAGAGCCCCTTCTCCAGCCCGACGGGGTACTGGTGCGGGTGATCGAAGCGACGGATGCCCGCGTGGAGCGACGCCACCTGCGCCGTCGCCCGCGCCCGCGCCTCCCGCGCCGTCGGGAGCTCGCCCACGCGCACCCCGTCGCGAAACACCGGGACGAGGAGGTCTTCGTGGGCCACCGCGTCGTCCATCGTGCGCTGGCGCGTCCTGTCGAGCGGGTCGACGAGGGTGCGCGACGGCTCCGCTCCCGCAGAGTCGTAGATCATGTCGGCGACGAAGAGCCCGTCGCGCTGGTAGCGCCGCACCTGCTGGACGCCGGGGGTGGAGATCTTGATCGCCTGCTCGGAGAGCTTCACGCGGTACTGCCACGCGCCGCCCGGGTCGCGCACGGCGCCGAGCTTGTACACACCGCCGAGAGCGGGCTGGTCGTACGCGGTGGAGAGCTTGGTGCCGACGCCCCACACGCCGATGGTGGCGCCCTGCGCCTTCAAGCTGGTGATGAGGTTCTCGTCGAGGTCGTTGCTGGCGATGATGGCGGCCTTGGGGAAACCTCCCTCGTCGAGGATCTTGCGGGCCTCGATGGACAGGTACGCGAGGTCGCCCGAGTCGAGGCGGACGCCCATGAGCTCGTGGCCCCGCGCGCGCAGCTCACGGCCGACGGTGACCGCGTGACGAACGCCCTCCAGGGTGTCGTAGGTGTCGACGAGGAAGACGCAGTTGTTGGGCATCGCGTCGGCGTAGGCGCGGAAGGACTCGAGCTCGTCGCCGAAGGACATCACCCAGGAGTGGGCGTGCGTGCCGCGGACGGGGATGTCGAAGAGGCGCCCCGCGAGCACGTTGGAGGTCGATGCGCAGCCGCCCACGAAGGCCGCCCGGCTGGCCGAGAGGGCCCCGTCGATGCCCTGCGCGCGACGGAGGCCGAACTCCAGCACCGCGTCGCCCTGCGCGGCGGCGCACACCCGCGCGGCCTTGGTGGCGATGAGCGTCTGGAAGTTGACCAGCGTGAGGAGGGCGGTCTCCACGAGCTGACACTGGAGCAGCGGACCCTTCACGCGGACGAGGGGCTCGTGGGCGAACACCGCCGTCCCCTCGGGGATCGCGTCGATGTCGAGGGAGAAGCGCATCGCGCCGAGGTAGTCGAGGAAGCCCCGGTCGAAGAGGGGGGCGCCGTCGTTGCCCGTGAGCGTCGCGAGGTAGGCGACGTCGTCCGCCGTGAAGCGGAGCGACGAGAGCCAGTCGGCCGCCGCCGCGAGGCCGCACGCGATGGCGTAGCCCCCCTGGAAGGGCTGCTTGCGGAAGTGGAGGTGGAAGACGGCCTCGCGCTCGCGGTGCCCCGTCTTCCAGTACCCGTAGGCCATCGTGAGCTGGTAGAGGTCGGTGAGGAGGGTGAGCGGGGCGCTGTAGAACGGGACCGTGCTGTTCATCGCGGGGGCGGTTGTACCAGGAGTGCGGTGACGTTTGGCCTTCGTTCCGCGGCGGGCTTTCGGGTAATGGTTTGGGACGATGGGCGACCCCGAAGCACCTCCCTCCGCGACGACCCTCTATGCGCTTCTGTTCGTGTCGGGGGCGAGCAGCCTCTCGTTCGAGATCATCTGGGTGCGCGCGCTGGGCCTGTCCTTCGGCACCTCTGTCCCCGCGGTCACGACGGTGGTGGCGGCCTTCATGATGGGCCTCGCGCTCGGGAGCCTCCTCTTCGGGCGCTACGCCGACCGCCACCCCCAGCCCATCCGACTGTACAGCCTGCTGGAGTTCGGCGTCGGCACCTCCTCCATCCTCGTGTCGCTGCTCCTCCTCGCCTCGGGCGGCGCGATGCGCGGCCTCGCGACCCTCGCCGAGGCCTCGGGGCCGCTGCTCCCGCTGGTTCGGTTTGTGGTGTTCTTCGCCTTCCTGGTGGTGCCGACGACGCTGATGGGGGCGACGCTCCCGGTGCTCGTCCGCGCCCTCGCCCGCTCGCACACCGAGGCGCGGGTCATGGGGACGCTCTACGCCGCCAACACGGCGGGCGCCGTCGTCGGCGTGCTCCTCCCCGACGGGCTGCTGATCGCGAACCTCGGGCTCACCCAGACCGTGCTCCTCGCGGCTTCGGGCAACCTCATCGTGTCGCTCCTCGCCCGTCGGCTCGCGTTCGAGAGCGCCCCGCCGCGCGCCACCGAGGAGCCGTCGGCCCCGCTCCCTCGCGCGCCGGTGGCCCTCTTCGCCGTCAGCGGCTTCTGCGCCATCGCGTACGAGATCATCTGGAGCCGCCTGCTGGAGCAGCTCCTCGGCGCGATGATCGTGGCCTTCTCGGTGCTGCTCGGCGTCAACCTCCTCGCGCTCGCCCTCGGATCGCGCTGGGCGTCGTCGCGCGCCGACCGGCACCCGCGCCCCCTCGCCGCGGCCGCGTGGGCGCTCACCGCGTCGGGGGTCGCCGCGGCGCTCCCGCTGGTGTTTCTCCCGTGGTGGATGCGCTCCCTGACGCGGTGGTTTCCGCGCGACCCGGCGGAGTTTCGCGTGGGGCCGTGGGAGGTCTGGCGCGACGCCTTCCTCCACGCCGTGTACCTGGAGGGAGCGGCCTGCCTGCTGATGGGCGTCGCGCTCCCCTACCTCGCGGCGGCGGGCGTCCCGGCGCGCGACGCGGGGCGCGCGAGCGGTCGGCTCTACGCGGTGAACACCCTCGCGGGCGTCGCGGGCTCGGCGCTCACGGGCTTCGCGCTGCTCCCGGCGCTGGGCGTGCAGCGCTCGTTTCTCCTCCTGGCCTCGCTCGCGACGCTGGTGGGGGCGGTCGCGGTCGCGCGCACGGCGACGGCGACGGCTCCGCGGGCGGCGGCCTTCGGGCTGTGGGCGCTGTCGGTGGCGGGCCTCGTGGGCTTGCCGGCCGACCACTGCCGCGCGCTCTTCTTCGGCGGGGCTGACGTCCGCGTGCTCGCCCTCCGCGAGGGGACCACCACCAGCGCCGCGGTGCAGTCGCACGGGGAGTTTGGGGTCGAGGTGAAGCGCGAGCTCGCGACGCCGGGCGTGTCGATGAGCGACACGAGCCTCCCGGCGCGGCGCTACATGGGCATGATGGCGCACCTCGGGATGTTCTTCGCCGAGGGTCGGCACGACGCGCTGCTCATCTGCTTCGGCGTCGGCAACACCGCCCGCGCGCTGCTCTCCCACCCCGAGCTCGCGCGGCTCGACGTGGTGGACATCTCCCCGGAGGTGCTCTCCTTCAGCGGGCTGTTCGCGCAGGCGACCGGCTCCGACCCGCTGCGCGACCCGCGCACCCACGCCCGCGCCGACGACGGCCGCCACCACCTCATGACCTCTGGCCGGCGGTACGACGTCATCACGTCCGAGCCGCCGCCCCCCGTCGCCGCGGGCGTCGTCAACCTCTACTCCCGCGAGTACTACGCCGCCGCGCGGCGCGCCCTGCGACCGGGCGGCGTGCTCACCCAGTGGCTCCCCATCTTCCAGCTCGAGCTCGGTCAGACGCTCGCCATCGTCGCGGCGGTGGCGGCGGAGTTCCCCTACGTGATGCTGTTCGAAGGGGCCGGCGACCAGCTCATCCTCGTGGGCACCGACCGCGCCCCCCGAGTCGACCTCGCGGCCTGGTCGCGCCGCGCGAGCGAGCCCTCCATCGCCCGCAACTTTGCGCACATCGGCGTGCGCGGCGCCGAAGACCTCCTCGGCGGCTTCGTCCAGGGCGACGCGGCGCTCCGCCACATGGTCGCCCACACCGAGCCCCTGAGCGACGATCGCCCCACGATCCAGTACCCCACGCACCCGGTGATGGCGCCGGGTGAGCCGCCGGAGGGGCTGTTTGGCGACCCGATGGAGGTGTTCGCGCTCGTGCCGGGCTTCCGCGCGGAGAGCCCCGAGGCGCTGCCCTTCGTGCGCGCGGCGCAGACCACCGCGGCCTTCGTGCGGGCGATGCCCTACGCCACGCTGGTGCCGCCGGAGTTTCGCGAGCTCACCTACGGAACCGAGCTGCAGTCTGCGCTCGCCCTCAGCCCCGCGCACCCGTACCTCCTGGAGGTGCTCAACGTCGGCGACGCGCGCGTGCAAGCCGCCCGCGTCGCCCTCGGCCACGACGCGCGCTGGGCGATGCCGCGCCTCGTGCTTGCGAGCCGCGCGTACTACGAGGGCGACTACCGCGCCGCCTGCGAGATGCTCCGGGCGCTCGGGGCGAGCAACGCGCGGGCGCCGCGGATGTGGACGCTGCGCGCGGGCTGCGAGCGGGCGCTCGGCAACGTGGAGGCCGCCCGTCAGGCGCTCGCGACGGCCGTGCAGATGAGCGCTTCGGAGGCGTTTCGGGTGACCGCGCGGGCCCTCTCCGCGACGCTCGCCGAGCCGTGGAACCCGACGCGCGGACCGCTCGCCCCGCCGCCCCGCGCGCGCTGATCGCGCGCCCGCCGCGTCTATGGGAGCGCCGAGCCGGTCATCGCGGCGACGCGGCGGAGGGCGTTGGCGCGGAGGTTCATGTAGAAGAGCTGGTACTCGACGGGGTGGAGGTTGCCGTCGCCGAGGACGTGGTCGAGCGCGCGGCTCATCGCGTCGCGGGGGATCTCGTCGACGCGCTCCACCACCAGCGTCCCCGCGACGCAGCGCGCGTCGGCGAAGCCACGCCGCGGCCGACGGTCGTCGCTCTCCAGAAACACCGCCCCGAGGTGGAGCGAGGTGGGCGCCGCCGCGCCGTCGTCGCGCCACGAGAGGGGATTGGTGCAGAGTCGGGGGAAGCCGTCGCGGGAGGCGAGCTCCATGTCCGAGGGGGCGTAGCGGGCGCGGCGCGCGTTCCAGGCGACGACGCAGCCGAGGTCGTCGGAGGTGCGGCAGGGGAGCAGGTCGGGCGCGCGGCGCGCGAGGCCCGCGACCGACACGTTGCCACCCAGCAGGTAGGCCGCGACGAGGCGCGAACGGAGCGGCTTGTGCGACACCTCGTCGGCCAGGAGGCGCTCGGCGAGGAAGGTCCCCTGGCTGTGGCTCGCGACGATGAAGGGGCGGTCGGCGCCGCGTCGCGACTGAAACGCGCGGAAGGCCCGACGCACGTCGCCGTACGCGAGGTCGATCGCGGCGTCGCCGTCGGCCGAGGGGTGAAGAAACGCCGTCCCGTTGGCCTGTCGGTAGCGCGGGCCGTACACCGCGCAGCAGGCGTTGAAGGCGCTGGCCTGGAGGCGCGTGGCCACGGCGTCGGTGGCCTCGTTGAGCGAGCGGTCGTCGATCGGGGCGTTCCACTGCGGGCCGACGTAGCTCGTGGGGTGGATGTAGAAGACATCCACCGGGGCCCGGGCGGGGTCGAGCGCGGTGTAGCCGGTCGGCGCGTCGTCGGCGCTGTCGGCGCGCGTCGGGAGGCACGTCCACGCGGCGTCGTCGAGGTAGTCGGGGGCGCGCAGCTTCGCCTGCGACGCGAAGCTCCCCGAGGGACGCATCCCCCAGAGCACGAGGCGTTTGAAGTTCCACGCGGCGAGACCGAGCGCGACGGCGACGACGGCGGTGGCGGTGAGGGCGATGCGGGCGCGGCGCTGCATGGGCGTCGACCGTAACGCCCCCCGCGCGCGGCGGCTTCCCCTCGGCCCGCTGCCCGGGTCGAATCTTTTCTAGGCCCCGGGAAACGGTGCCACGCTTGACGTCACGGTGCGGCGCGGAGTCCATTCGACCCCCGATGGAGCCGACGAACGTCCCTGCCGAAGAAGCCGCGGAACAGCGTGAGGCCCAGCGCCTCGATGACCTCCTGGAGGCCGAGCGTCGCTGGCTCGCCCGCGACCTGCGCGACGACCTGGGCCAGGAGCTCACCGCCGCCCGCCTGGAGGTCGAGGCCCTGGGCGCGCTCGCTCGGGGCGGTGCGTTGTCGCGCGGGGTGCGGCGCGTGGCCGAAGCGATCGAGCGCTCCCACGCGAGCGTGCGCTTCATCGCCGACTCCCTGCGGCCCCGCATCCTCGAGGAAGAAGGGATCGGCGCCGCGCTCCGCTGGCTCGCCCGCCAGCTCACCGAGCGCACGGGGCGGGCCGGCGAGGCGCACGTCTCGCTCGCCTCCGAGCCCGACGACGGGGTGAGCCTCGCGGTGTTTCGCATCGTGCAGGAGGCGCTCGCCGAGGTGGCGCCCGACGCGCTCGCGGCCCCCGTCGCGATCACGCTGCGCGGCGACGCCGACGCCCTCACGCTCACCGTCGTCGACCCGGCGGCCCGCGCCGGCGGCGTCACGCGTCGCCCGACGTTGGTGGGCATGGGCGAGCGCGCGGCGGCGGTCGGCGGGGCGCTGCGCGTCATCGTCGGCCCGACCGAGACGAGGGTCGAGGCGGATTTCACGGCCCGACGCGACGCCACGCGGACCGAGGTGCGGACGTGACGCGGGTGTTCGTCGCCGACGACCACTCCATCGTGTGCGAGGGCCTGCGCGCGTGGGTCGACACCATCCCCGAGCTCACGTGGGCGGGCTCCGCAGGCGACGGCCCCACCCTCCTCGCGCTGGCCGCGAACTCGGAGTGGGACGCGCTCGTGCTCGACCTCTCGCTCCCCGGCCGCTCGGGGACGGACTTGCTCCGCGACGTGCTGACGCTGCGCCCGACGCTGCGGGTGGTGGTGTTCTCGATGTACCCGGCGGAGGAGTACGAGGCCTGGGCGCTCGCCGCCGGGGCCAGCGCGTATGTGTCGAAGTCGCAGCCGCTCCACCTGCTGCGCGACGCCCTGCTCGCCCGCGCCCCGCAGGCTCCTGCCGAGGGCGTCGACGCCCGCCTCCCGCATGAGCGGCTGTCGACGCGGGAGCGGGAGGTGTTCCTTGCCATCGCGCGCGGACGCTCGCCCTCGGAGATCGGCTGGGACCTCGAGATGGCCCCCAGCACCGTGAGCACGCACCTCAAGGGAGTCCGTCAGAAGCTCGGCGTCCGCTCGACGCTGGAGGTGGCCCAGTACGCCGCCCGCCACGGGATCACCGGGCGCGCCGAGTAGCGTGGCGCCCGCCGCCGCTTTCGGATAGTCAACGGGAGAGTCCCACGCTCGCTGTGCCGCCAGCTCCAACGCCTCCCCCACCGACGCCGTCGATCCTCACGCTCGACGACCCCGCGCAGTCCGAGGGCTACGCCCGCTACGCCGCGGAGCTCACGTCCATCTTCACGCGGCGGGTGTGTGCGATGTGCGCCGTCGCGACGGCCCTCATCGCCGCCTTCGACCTCACCTTCGGGCGCTACCAGCCCCACGACGCCCGCACGCTCCTCGGCGAGCAGGCGGCGCTCTGCGTGATCCTGCTCGCGTACGCCCTGATGCCCCTGAAGCTCCTGCAGCGTCTCGGGGTCTTCAAGGTCGCCGCGGCCGCGGCCTTTGCCATGACGCTGGTGTTCGGCTACGCGGTGGGGCACCTCATGGGGACGGCGAGCTACCTGTTCATCGCGCTCGACATGACGCCCTTCATTTCAGTGCCGCTGCTCATCCCGCTGCGCCGGCGGCTGCTGGTGGCGGGGCTCCTCGGGCTCGGCCCCATGCTGGGCTTCGCGGCGTCGTTCGAAGGGCGCCTCCCGACGATGTACGCGGCGCACACCGCGGGCCTGTGGCTCGTGGGGGTGTCGGCCTCGGTGGTGGGCGGTCACGCGCTCTACAAGGTCGCGTACGAAGCGTGGGCGGGGCGTCAGACCATCGAGGCGCAGCGGGCCGAGCTGGCGGCGCTGTGCGACGAGCTCCAGGGGCGCGTGGCGGGCCAGACGCGCGAGCTCCGCCGCCTCGCGTCTCACCTCGACGTGCTCATCGAGACCGAGCGCAAGCGCATCGCGGCGGAGCTCCACGACGACTTCGGGCAGGAGCTCACCGGGATGCGCCTGGAGCTCGCGGTGCTGCTGGTGTCCATCGCGAGCGCGCCGAGCACCAGCCGGATCAACCGCGTCTCCTCGTCGCTCGACCGCATCCACGAGAAGCTCCAGCGGGTGGTGTCGGCGCTGCGCCCGAAGGTGCTCGACGACGGCGGCCTGGTGCGCGGCGTCGAGTGGCTCATCCGCCAGCAGAGCGACGGGACCGAGATCACCCTCGACGCGGCGCTCCCGGAGGAGCCTGACCCCGCCGTGGCGCTGGTGGCGTTTCGCATCGTGCAGGAGGCCCTCACCAACGTCGCTCGCCACGCGCAGGCCAACACCGCGCGCGTCGTGCTGGCGGTGGAGGGGCCGACGCTCGTGGTGACGGTGGAGGACGACGGCCTCGGCTTGTCGCGCCCGAGCGACCCGTCGATTCATCACGGCATCGTGGGGATGCACGAGCGGGCCCTGGGCGTGGGCGGGTCGTTCGAGATCAAGACCTGCGCGCCGCATGGGACGCGGGTGTACGCGCGGCTGCCGCTGCGCGCGCCGGCGATGTCGGCGCCGCCGCTGCGCGCCGCGTAGGTCAGGGCGAGGTGGCGGCCGTGCGGTACACCACGCGCACGGTCGAGCCCGCCTCGGGGATCGCGTCGGGCGACAGGGTCACGCGGTTCATGACGGGGTCATAGGACCAGCCCGTGGCGAGGAGGCGCTCGGCGCCGCGGGGCGGGGTGATCCAGACCTGCAGCGTGTCGAGGCGCGGGCGCTGCGAGAGCACCCAGGAGGTGACCCGGCTCACGATGTCGCGCGCGAAGGCGGTGAAGATCGACGACCAGTCGCTGGCGCACACCTTGGCGCGCTGCCCGCGGGTGCGGTCGGTGAGCGTGAGGTACACGGTGCCGCGCGCCATCATGGTGGGGCAGTCGGCGCGCGTCTCGTAGCCGACGATGCTGTGGAAGACGTAGCTGTCGAAGCCGCCGAGGGCGCGCAGGCGCGCGTCGAAGACGTCGGCCGGCAGGCTGCTCTCGTCGTCGGTCACCGCGACGAAGAAGCGGGCGGAGTTGGGGCGGAGGAAGTCGCGGTACTGCGCGTGGGTGTTGACGATCTGCGTGAGGGCTTCGCGGCTCCCGACGTACTGGTTGACGGAGCGGAAGCGCGGGCCGTCGCCGCAGGCCGCGCCCCCGAGCGGCGGCGGGACGCACACCTGCAACGCGCTCGTCCCGCGGCGCGCGATCATCACGACGCGGTAGTCGAGCCCGCTCGCCGCCATCACCGAGGCGAAGCGGTTGAGGTTGGCGTTGACGTTGGCGGTCTCCTGCCTCATCGAGCCGGAGGTGTCGAGGGCCCAGAGGATGTCGACCGCGCGGCGCTCCACCGTGGTGTCGGAGAAGGTCTCGCTGAACTGGCAGCGCTGGGCGGCGTCGGGGAGCCAGGAGCCCACGCAAACGCCCCACTGCCCGTCGGCGCCGCAGGTCTGCGTCCCCTGACGGCACATGCCGGTGAAGAGGGAGCCCGGGCGTTCGAAGCAGCGCTGCGTGGCGCCGACGGGGTCGCAGGGGCAGTTCTCGTTGGCGCGCCCGTCGCCGTTGTCGTCGAAGGGCGTGGCGCAGTCTTCAGGGATGGTGGGGACATCGGGGACGTCGGGGACGTCGGGGACATCGCGGACGTCTTCCTCGGCCGGCCCGTCGTCCGCGGGCACGTCCGCGTCGAGCGCATCGGGCGCGTCAAAGCCCGCGTCGCGCTCATCCGCGTAGCCGACCACCGTCGCTGAGCAGCCGCCCGCGACGAGCGCAACGAGGGCCGATGGGAGTAGCGGCAAGGCGCGCAGGGAGGCCATGGCGCGACTCTGCCGCCGGGACGGGGGTGGTGTCTACGGCAGCGGCGCAGAAAGGCGCTACGATCGCCCGCGAGGTCACCCATCCCATGCGACGCTGGCGCGGATTGAAATCCCTGGTTCACGACGCGGTCGACCACACCGCCGACCTCGTCGAGGAGGCCAACGCCTCGGTGGCTCACACCGCGCTGAAGTACCTCTCGCTCATCGAGCCGCTGGCCGAGCCCGCGCGCACGGTCGACGCCGCGCGCGGCGCCATCACCGCGGGCGTCATCGGCGCCGTGAAGGCGGTCAACCGCGCCGTCCAGGTCGCCACCGACGCGGGCCTCGACCTCGCCACCGCGGGCCGCGCCGAAGCCGCCGAATCGCCCGTCCCCCTCCGCTCGGATGTGATGAAGAGCGGGCACTGGGTGGGCGACGCGGCCCTCGCCGCCGTCAACGCCGCGGTGGGTGACTACCTGCACGCCAGCGACAACGGGCTCTCCCTCGGCATGTCGCTCCGATCGGGCGACCGCTACCTCCCGCTCGACGGCGACGGCCTGCGCGACGCGCTCCCGGAGGCGACCGGGCGCGTGGCGGTGTTTGTCCACGGGCTCGGCACCACCGAGTGGTCGTGGTGCCTCAACGCGCTGGCGTACCACGGCGACGCGGCGCAGAACTTCGGCACCCTCCTCGCCCGCGACCTCGCGATAACGCCCGTGTTCGCCCGCTACAACACCGGCCGGCACGTCTCGGAGAACGGGCGCGCCCTCGCTCGCCTCCTCGAAGCGCTCGTCGCGCACTACCCCGTCCCCCTCACCGAGCTGGTGCTCATCGGCCACTCGATGGGGGGGCTCGTGATCCGCTCGGCGTGCCACTACGGGCGCGAGGAGGGCCACGCCTGGACGGCCCTCGTGCGCCGCGCCTTCTGCCTCGGGTCGCCGCATCAGGGGGCGGCGCTGGAGAAGATCGGCCACGTCGCGGCCTCCGTGCTCCAACATTTCGACGCGCCGGGCGCGTGGATCCCGGGGCGCGTCCTCGACGGGCGGAGCGCGGGCATCAAAGACCTCCGCTACGGCTATGTGGTCGACGAGGAGTGGCTCGGCCTCGACCCCGACGCGCTCCTCGACGACCGGAGCGTGGAGGTTCCGTTGCTCGAAGGGGTCACCTGGTACTTCGTCGCGGCGACGGTCAGCAAGGACGCCGCCCACCCCATGGGCCAGCTCATCGGCGACCTGCTCGTCCGCGTCGGCAGCGCGTCCGGGCCGGTGCTCACGCGCGGGAGCTTCCCCATCGAGACGCGGCACTTCGGCGCCGTGATGCACCACCAGCTCCAGAACCACCCGGACGTCTACGCCCTCCTCCGCGACGCTTGTGCGGTGTGACCTTCAGCGGTCGCCGCCCACCATCCGCGCCACCACCTCCACCTCGCGCCGCCGGAACCCCCGCGGGTGCCGCGTGAGGTAGCGGGCGGCGGCGTCTCGCACGCGCTCGGGGCGGCCCGCGCGCATCCAAGACACCACGGCGAGGTAGTCCGCGTCCTCCGCGCGGGCGCCCGCGGGGTCGCGCGCGGCGATGCGTTCGAAGCGCTCGGCGGCGTCGGTGACGTGGCCCGCGTGGAGGGCGTCGAGCGCCTGCACGAAGGGGTCGCGCGACGATGCGGGCGTCGGCGCGAGCGTCACCGCCGACGGCGCGGCGGCGCGGCGGTGCGCGTAGCCCCCGACGCCCACGGCCACCGCCACCGCGGCCGCAGCGAGCGCTGTGCGCCACCGAGGGCGACGCGACGGCGCCCGCACGAGCTCGTCATCCCACGCGCGGAGCAGCCGGAGGCGGGCGCGCCGGACGGAGAGCTCGTCGACGTCGGGCGCGGGGAGCGCGCGGAGCTGCTGGCCGAGCGCGTCGAGCGACGAGGCGGCGGCGCGGCACGAGGCGCACGCGGCGAGGTGGCGCTCGAAGCGGGCGCGGTCGAGGCCCTGGAGGCGGCCGTCGCGGCGGGCCTCAGCCTGCCAGGCGTGGGCGCAGGGGCTCACGGCGCCTCCTCCTCGGCGAGCGCGGCGCGCAGGGCCTTGCGGGCGTGGTGGAGCCGCGTCCACACGGTGCCCACGGGGATGTCGAGGGAGCGAGCGATCTCGTCGCACGGCAGCTCCTCGACTTCGAACATCACGAGCACCACGCGGCGGGTCTCGGTGAGCGACGCGAGGGCGCGCTCGAGGCGGGCGACGTCTTCGCAGCGGTCGAGCGCGCGATCGGGCGGCGCCGCGGGCTCCGGGTCGCCTTCGAAGAGCCGCTCGACCGCGCGGGTGAAGCGCGCCCACCCGCGGTTGCGGCGCTGGAGCAGGTGGGCCGCGATGCCGACGAGCCACGCCCGCGCGGAGGGTCGACCGTCGAAGCTCGCCGCGCGCGATGACGCGACGAGGAAGGTCTCCTGCACGAGGTCGTCGACGTCGTGGCGGGTGCAGCGCGAGAGGAAGCGTCGCACGGCGGCGTGGTGCCGGTCGTAGAGGTGCCCGAGCGCGCTCCCGTCGCGCGAGAGCACGCGGCGGAGGAGCTCGGCGTCGTCGGGTTCCACGGTGGGGAGCGGGCGGAGGGAGAGGGCGGGGCGCATGGTCACTCCCAGGCGACGCCGACCGACGCGGTGGCCGAGAGGCGTTCGGCGAGCGGCGCGGCGGGCGGGGCGAGCGCCGCGTACTCGACGGCGAGCGCCGCGTAGGGAGCGACGTGCGGGTGCACGTGCCACGACGCGCGCGCCCCGACGCCGACCGACACGGTGGGATCGATGCCCGTCGCAGCGCCGTTGCTGCCCGTGCGGGCGACCGTCTGCGCCACGCGGGTCGTGCCGAGGAGGTCGATCGAGGCGTCGTCGAAGGCGATCCGGCGCCCGGCTTCGAGGCCGAGGGACAGCTCGCTCGGAGACCCGATGGCGGCGCTGGCGCCGAAGACCCACCCGCCCGTGACGAGGCCCGCCGTCAGGCCCGCCGAGGTGGTGAGGGTGCCGCGGCTCGGGTGCCAGCGCGCGTGCGTGTCGATCGAGAGGCGGAAGCGCGTGCGCCGCGGCGTCACGCGGACGGGCGTCGCGGGAGGGGCCACGGGCGCCGCGGGGAGCGGCGCCGCGGCAGGCGGGTCGAGGCGCGGTGGAACGATCAGGAGCGGGTCGATCCAGGCGCGGAGCTCACCCGGGTCGTGCACCGCCCGCAGCGTCACGCGCCCGTCGCTGAGCGTGACCTCAACGCGGAGGTCGGGGCCCACGGGGGTGACGGTGATCCGCGCGCAACGGTCGATGTCGGGGAGGCGACGCATGCGCTGGATCACGTCCACGATCTCGCGCTGCCACTGGGGCGTGACGTGCGCATCGACCTCCACGGCGGGGCCATCACAGGGCGGCGAGGCGAGGGCCTCCACGGCGCTCAGGAGGGCGGCGCTCGTCAGCAGGGGGGCGGTGCGTCGTGTCATGGTCTTGTCCGTGTCTCCCGCAGCGCGCGGAACCTTCAACCCGCGGCCTTCGAATTCCTTCCCTCGCGCCCAGCGGGGTCAGGGGGCGGGCACGCAGCGCGCGTTGATGCACGCTCGTCCCGCCGGGCAATCGCTGGCGTGGACGCAGGCGGCGGAGGCGTCGCACACGCCCGCGTCGCCGCCGTCCGAGGGCATCACGTCGTCGACGTAGCGGACGCAGTAGCCCGCGGCGCACACGAGCGATCCGGGGCAGTCGCCGTTGACGTTGCACCGGTCGAGGCAGCGGGCGTTGACGCAGTCGCGGCCGGCGGCGCAGTCAGCGCGCGCGCGACACGCGGGGGTGTCCTCGGAGCGTGACACGTCGGCCGCGGGGGCTTCGTCCGCCGGGCCGTCGCCGTGGAAGCAGATCTGGCAGCCAGAGAGGGCGAGCAGGAGGAGGCTGAACGTGGGGGTGAGGCAGGATTTCATCGCGGTGTCCCTTCCCTTCAGGGGGTTTGTGAAGGGGATTGCCCGCGCGGGCGCCGCACCTTCAGTCGGCGCGACGAGCGTTCCCATTTCTCCGACGACCGCACTAAGGTGCGCGCGTGAACCGCCCCCGCATCGTGTGCCTCTCCCTCTTCGCGTTCGTCGGCTGCGCCGATGTCGAGACCTTCGCGCTCCGCCCCGCTCGCTTCGAAGACGCGGCGACGACGCCCGACGCCACCGTCGACGCCGCCCCGTCGATGGACGCGACCGTCGCGCCGGACGTCCCCGCGACGGGCGATGGCGCCTGCACGCCGGGTGAGCCCGCGGAGGTGATCCGCGCGTCGCTCTTCGCCCCGCGGTGCGGCTCCTGCCACGGCGCCACGAGCCCGGAGGCGGGGCTCGACCTCGCATCCCCCGGCCTCACCGCGCGCGTCGTGGGCCGCGTCGCGGGCGTGTGCGCGTCGCAGCGCGTGGTCGTCGCCGGTGACCCCGCCGCGTCGCTCCTCGTGCGCAAGCTCCGCGGGACGCAGGGCGCGTGCGGCGACCCGATGCCGCTCAACGATGCGCCCCTCTCGGCCGCAGAGATCGCGCGCGTCGAGGCGTGGGTGCGCTCGCTCGCCAACCCGTGCGCGAGCGACGCTGGCGCGCCTGATGCGACCGTCGCCCCCGACGCTTCGGTTGTCCCCGACGCCGCACCTCCGGTCGATCTCCCGCCGCCCCCCGTCGACGCCCCCGTCGGGCCGCCCACCTGCGCGCCGGGCACCTCGCCGTGCGGGAGTGTGTGTGCGGCCCTCGCGACGAGTCACGACCACTGCGGCGCCTGTGGCAACCGGTGCGGCGCGGGGAGCTCGTGCGTCGCGGGGGCATGCCAGTGCGCGGCGGGCCTTCTGCGATGCGGCGGCGCGTGCGTCGACCCCAACGACCCGCGCCACTGCGGCGGTTGCGGCAACGCCTGCGCCGCGGGGCAGGACTGCTCGCGCGGCGAGTGCCGCACCGGGTGCCGCGGGGGCGAGAACACCAGCTGCGCCGGGGCGTGCACCCCCCTCGCGACGAGCCCGCTCCACTGCGGCGCGTGTGGGCGCGCGTGCGCCGCGGGACAGACGTGCGCGGGCGGCGCCTGCGCGTGCCCCACCGGGCAGGTGGTGTGCGGCGCGGGCTGCGTCGACACCACCCGCGACCTCGCCCACTGCGGCGCGTGCGGCCGCGCGTGCGCGGTCGGCGGGCGCTGCGTCGCGGGCGCCTGTCAGGGAGGCACCGCGGGGACGGACGCAGGGGCGCCTGACGTCACCGTGGTCCCGGACGCGCCTGCGCCCGCGGCGCCCCGACTGTCCGCCGACGTCCAGCCGATCTTCACGGCGTCGTGCGCC
>JBILLV010000604.1:0-3333 GCA_044375895.1 Polyangiales bacterium
GGTTGGCGATGTGGGTGCTGGTGGCGACGGGCTGCGGCGCGCGGACGGTGGCCGACGACTACCGCGACGCGGGGCGGGCTGAGGTCACGGTGGACGTCCCGGACGACGACGGACCGACCGTGCTGCCCGACGTCGCGTGCGGGCCGGGCCTGTCGCGCTGCGGCGAGGCGTGCGTCGACACCCGGAGCGACGGCGCCCACTGCGGCGCGTGCGGGGTCTCGTGCGGACCGACGGGGGTGTGCTCTGGCGGCACGTGCGCCATCAGCGTCTGTGTCGACGGCTTCACGCGCTGCGGCGGCGACTGCGTCGACACGCAGAGCGACCCCGCCCACTGCGGCGCCTGCGGTCGCCCCTGCGGCCCGGGCGGTCGCTGCGTCGGCGGCATCTGCCGGACCCCCGTCTGCGCGGGGGGGCGCTTGTTCTGCGGGACGACCTGCGTCGACGTGCAGACCGACCCCGCCCACTGCGGCCGGTGCGGCAACGTCTGCACGCTCAACACCACCTGCCAGGGCGGCGCCTGCGTCCCGATCTGCCTGCCGGGGCGGGTGCTCTGTGGCGCCGACTGCGCCGACCTCAACACCTCGGTGAGCCACTGCGGGGCCTGCAACCGGGCGTGTCCGGTCGGGTCGCGGTGCGCGGCCGGGCGCTGCGAGGGGGTCACCATGGGCGGTCCGACGCTGCAGATCGTGTCGCTCGGAACCGACGGCTGCCGCACGACCTCGCACGCCGACAGCACCGGCGACGACCGCGGCGGCATCGCGCTCGGCGGGAGCAGGGTGTTCTACTCGGGCGACTCGGCCACCGTGGGCTTCGACCTCGACACGCTGTCGCCCATGACGCGCACGCCCACGCTCGACGGGCTGGCCGGCGAGGCGATGCTGCCGCGCGCCTTCTCGCTGGCGGCCAACCGCACGCCGCTCTCGGGGAGCACCTCGATCGTCGACAACCTCATCGAGCTCGACGCGGGCGGCTTCGCGACGGGCGCCTCCGTCCCGCTGTCACGCACGGCCTTCCTCAACCGCATGGCGATGGCGCCGGTCGGGATCTTCTCCGGCAACGGCCGTGTGATCGTGACGCAGCGGAGCCAGGCGTGGATCATGGACATCGCCCGCCTCGGCATGGGCGCCACCGTCACCGAGCTCTCCATCCGCCCCATCGGCGAGCACACGCAGTGCGAGTCGTGGGCCTTCTGGGGGGTGGCGGAGTTCTTCGGCGGCGCGCCCTGGGTGGCCTACGTGCGGGACAGCACCACCATCGTCCGGCAGAACCTCCTCTCGGGCGAGCTGGGCGTCGTCGCCCGCTTCGAGAACCTCAGTGACATGTGCTCGTTCACGGTGTCACCGTCGCGCGGCCGCTGGTACTTCCACCACGAGGGCACCTCGCAGTTCGCGTCGGGCGACGAGACCCTCGGGTTCTGCGCGGCCCGCATCACCACCGGCCCCTGAACGGTCGGCGCGTTCGGTGGTACTGTCCCGCGAAGGAGAAGCGCGTTGATCCAGAAGGGCACCATCCTCGGCGACCGCTACGAGCTGACCGACCGCCTCGGCGAGGGCGGCATGGGCGCGGTGTGGATCGCTCGCAACAACGCGGTGGGCGGCGCCGAGGTGGCGGTGAAGGTGATGCACGCCAACCTCGCGGCGGACGTCACCGCGGTGGAGCGCTTCCGCAACGAGGCGATGATCGCCGCGAAGATCGGGCACCCCAACATCGTGCGGGTGTTCGACTTCGGCCGGGGCGACGACGGCTCGCCCTACATGGTGATGGAGCGGCTCCACGGGGAGAGCCTCGCCGAGCGTTTGGAGCGCGAAGGGTCGCTCCCGCCGCGCGACGCGGGCCGCGTGGTGGTGACCGTGCTGGAGGCCCTCGCCGCCGCCCACGCCCACGACGTCCTCCACCGCGACCTCAAGCCTGAGAACATCTTCCTCGCCCGCGAGGGGGGCGCCATCGTCCCGAAGATCCTCGACTTCGGCGTGTCGAAGATCCTCGGCGACGACGCCGAGCGCACGAAGATGACGCGCACGGGGGCGATCATCGGGACGCCGGCGTACATGTCCCCCGAGCAGGTGATGGGGAGCACCGTCGACCTCCGCTCCGACCTCTGGGCGATGGGCGTGATTCTCTACGAGCTCGTGTCGGGCCACCTCCCCTTCGAAGGCAACAACTACAACGCCGTCCTCGTGCGCATCGCGACGGGCGACACCGACCCGATCACCCGGCACGTCCCGTCGGTCGACCCGGGGCTCGCCGCGATCATCGAGCGGGCGATGGCGCGCAAGGCCTCCGGGCGCTTCCCCTCGGCGGAGGCGATGCGCGAGGCGCTGGCCGACTGGGTGGAGGGTCGTGCCTCCATTGCGGCCCCCCACGCGCCCCGCACGCCATCGGGCACCGACCGCTCCACGCCCTTCGTGTACGAGCAGTCCGACACGCTGCCGGGCACCACCACCTTCGGCGGCGTCGACACACGGCGGCGCTGGTGGATCGCGGCGGGTGTCGCGGCGACGCTCGCCCTCACGATCGGCGTCGTGGCGGCCAACCCCTTCACCCGCGCTCGCGACGCCAACGCCTCGCTCACGCAGCGCGCCACGCTGCGCATCGGCGCCCTGCCCCCGGGCGCCCGTGTGACCGTCGACGACCAGGCCGTGATGCTCCCCGCGACGCTGACCGCGAGCGACCATCGGGTGCGCGTGTCGGCGCCGGGCTTCCGCGAGTGGATGCAGGTGGTGCAGCGCCCCGAGGGAGACGTCACCCTCGCGTACAGCGGTGAGCGCCTCGCGCCCGACGCCCCGCCGCCGCCGCCCCCCGCGGTGGTTCCGGTGCCCGACGCCGCGCCCGTGGTGCTGCCCGCGCAGG
Source organism: Polyangiales bacterium (assembly GCA_044375895.1). Classification (GTDB taxonomy): domain Bacteria; phylum Myxococcota_A; class Polyangia; order Polyangiales; genus CAISKJ01. Next base: position 2,851 of record JBILLV010000604.1, read on the forward strand.
TGGAGCGGACGCACGCCGCTCACCCCGCGGCGCGCGCGCAGCACACACGACCTCGCACCATCGACCAGTTGATCGGGACGCAGGACCCGTTCGGACACCGGCGGCGTTGAGGCGCAGCGTGACGCGCGTCGAGGGCTGAAATGCAGCGCGGGGTGCGGACCCTCTTCGGGACACGCACCCCACGTCGCGTTCGATCAGGGGAGTCGAGGCGAGTCGATCACTCGAGCTCGGAGGTGATGCCGATGTTGGCGCCCTGGACCTCACCACCCGAGATCGAGCCCTGGCGCTCGTAGGTGGAGTTGGTGTTGTCGCCGTCGAGGTCGCCGATCGCGTAGGCGGTGAAGGCGGTGCCGTCAGCCGTGACCGCGGTGCTGCCCGGGCAGGCGTAGGCGTAGTAGTGGGCCGAGTCGAGCGAGAAGCCGATGGCCGTCCACGCCGTGCTGGAGTTCCAGAGGGCGATGTTGGCGGCGAACTTGGCCGAGC
>JBILLV010000605.1:0-3330 GCA_044375895.1 Polyangiales bacterium
GCGGTGGGGGTGGGCGTGAGGCGGTAGGTCGCGCTGAGGTCGTCGCGGTCGCGGACGGCCTCGGTGACGCTGAAGGGCTGGTGCTCGGGCGCGGTCGCCGCGAGGCGCACGTCGCCCACCTCCGTGAACTCGAAGCGGAACGCGCCCGTCGCGTCGGTGGTGGCCGTCTGCGGGGCGGCGGCGCCGAGGGTCGCCGTGACAGCAACGTTGGCGAGGGGTCGGTCGCCCGCGCCGCGCAGGAGCCCGCGGAGGACGGCGCGCACGCGGGGCGCCTGGGCGGCGCGGGTCGCGGCGGCGCTGAAGCGGTACCGGTACCGCAGGATCGCGGGGACGGCCTGGCCGTCGCGGCGCGCGGGTTCGAAGGTGAAGCGCTGCGCGGCGGCGACGGCGGCCTCGTCGAGCCCGTGGCCGACGCCCTGGAGCACCGTCGCCTCCGTGACGTGACCGGTGGCGTCGAGGGTGAGCTGGAGGAGGACGGCCCCTTCGATCCCCTGCGCCAGCGCCTCGGGCGGATAGTCCGCCTGGACGAACTGGGTGAGCCGCGGCGCCGACGTGGCGCTCTCGGGCGCGGCCTGACCTGGGTTCTGGGTGGTGGGGGCGATCTGCGCGAGGGCGGCGGTGGGCGACGCGAGCAGGAGCGCGAGGGTGGACGCGAGGCGGGCGGTGGATCGCATCGGAGCGTTCGGGTAGATGCCTTGGGAGCCCCGACCGTTGCAAGCCTCGAACGAGGCTACTGCGCAGACACCGCGAACTCGCGGTTGAAGAAGCCGCACTGCTCGGCGCGGCACACCCCGAAGCGCACGCTTCCGCGCACGACGGTGGTCGGCCCGGCGCCCTGGACGGGCTGCGTGAAGCGGGCGAGCGTCTGGCTGAACTCGGCCGCGTCGGGGCGGCGCATCGTGGCCTTGGCGACCGTCCCGTTCTCGGCCCGCAGCTCGACGGCGACGGGGTAGCCCTCGTTGACGTGGTACTCGCCGGCGCCGCGGATCGCGAGTTCGAAGACTCCCTGCGCCATGGAGGCGACGAGGTTGTACTCGGGGGCGGTGAGCTCGACGCGGGGCTGCGGCGTCGCGGGAGGGGTCGGGGTCGGGGCGGGAGGCGTGGGTGGCGTCGGGGTCGCGGTCGGGGTCGCGGGAGGAGGCGGCGGCGGAGGCGGGGGGGCCTCCGGCTGCTTGCAGGCCGTCGCGACGAGGAGGGGCAGCACGATCGAGAGGGAGCGGGTCGAAATCACTGAAGGTCTCCGGAGGGGGGGACGGATGGCCCCTATCCTATCCGCAGAAACCCGTAGGGGCGCAGATTTCATCCGGGCGGGGCGTCGACGAAGGCCCGGTGCCACTGCTCGAGCAGCAGGAGCGTCCAGAGGCGGTCGGCGTCGGTGCGCCCCGCGTCACGCACCAGGGCCTCCACCGCGGCGGGCGCGAGCAGCCCCCGTTGCAGCGCGCGGGGTGAGAGCAGGAGGTCGCGGGTCATCTCGCGGAGGTCGTGGGCCATCCAGCGCTCCAGGGGGAGCGCGAAGCCCTTCTTCACCCGCGTGAGCGTGGCGTCGGGGACGAGGCCGCGCATCGCGTCGCGCAGGACGCGCTTGCCCCGCACCGCGAAGAGCGAGCGCATCGGGAGCCGCGCCGCAAACTCCACCACGGCGGTGTCGAGGAAGGGGCCGCGCACCTCCAGGGCGTGCGTCATCGACGCGATGTCGACCTTCGCGTGGATGTCGTCCGTGAGGTACGTCGCGAAGTCGACGTCGAGCAGGCGCGCCATCGGGAAGGCGCCGTCGCTCGCCGCCAGAATCCTCGCGAAGCGCTCGCGCACCCCGCCCTGAGCCCCCTGGAGCGCCGGCCCGCGGAGAAGCGCGCGGGCGTCGTCGTCGAAGCGGGCGACGAGGTGCAGGTAGCGGGCGCTCTCCCCCTCCCCCGCGTCGCGCGCGAAGTGGCCGTAGTCGGGCCGAACCACGCCCACCACGGGCGCCGCGACGCCGCGGACGAGCGCGCGGAGGGACCGCGGGAGCCGGTCGTGGAGGTGGGCGAGGCGCGCGGGGACGTAGCGCTTGTAGCCCGCGAAGACCTCGTCGGCGCCGTCTCCCGAGAGGGCAACGGTGACGTGCTCGCGGGTCATGCGGGCGAGGCAGTCGGTGGCGACGGCACTGGAGTCGGCGAAGGGCTCGCCGTGGTGACGAACGATGGTGTCGACGAGGGCCGTCATGTCGGGCGACACGACGAGCTCGTGGTGATCGGTGCCGAAGCGCTGGGCGATGGCGCGGGCGTGGGTGAGCTCGCTGTCGTCGGCGTGGGGGAAGCCGATGGAGAAGGTCTTCACCGGGCGCGGTGAGAGCGAGGCCATCAGGGCCACCACCGACGACGAATCCACCCCGCCCGACAGGAACGCGCCGAGCGGCACATCAGCCACCATGCGCCGCCGTACGGCCTCCCGGAGCAGCTCGCGGAGCTCGGCAGCGAGGTCGGCGGGGCCCTCGGTGCGGAGGGGCGCGCGGGTGAGCTTCCAGTACGGGCGCGGGGTGACGTCACCGCCGGGTTCGACGACGGCGAGGTGGCCCGCGGGGAGCTTGCGCACGCCCTCCCAGGCGCTCGTCGGCGCGGGGATGTAGCCGAGCGTGAGGTAGGCGTCGATGGCGTCACGATCGACGGCGGGGCGCTCGCGGGGGAAGGCCGTGACGAGGGCGTGCAGCTCGGACGCGAAGGCGAGGCCCTCGCGGGTCACGCGATACGTGAGGGGCTTCTTGCCGGTGCGGTCGCGCGCGAGAAGGAGGCGACGGCGGCGCGCGTCCCACACCGCGAGGGCGAACATCCCGTCGAGGCGCGCGATGCATTCCTCGCCGAGCTCCTCGTAGAGATGGACGACGACCTCGCTGTCGGAGCGCGAGCGGAAGGTGTGGCCCTTCGCGACGAGCTCGTCGCGGAGCGATTCGAAGTTGTAGATCTCGCCGTTGACCACCGCGGCGACCGTTCCATCTTCGTTGACGATGGGCTGCGAGCCTTCGGGGGACAGGTCGATGATGGAGAGGCGGCGGTGACCGAGCGCGCACGGCCCCCACGCCCGCGCGCCGTCGGCGTCGGGGCCGCGGTGGGCGAGCGCGAGGTTCATCGCGCGGACGGCGTCGAGGTGGCGCTCGCCGAGGTCGTTGGGGTCACGCGCGAGGAAGCCCGCGATGCCGCACACGGTGGTGTCTCCGAAGGGGTGTCGAGCGGTGAAGGTGGAGTCGGCGCGGGGGTTAACATCCGCGCCGCGGCGCGCGCAAGGGCGAACCCGCGGCCTCACCCGCCCGCGGCGAGGTGCTCTTTCGCGCGCTCGGCGAAGGGGTCGAGCGGGTACGAC
>JBILLV010000249.1:0-13551 GCA_044375895.1 Polyangiales bacterium
CGAGGGCACTGCGCGGCGGCCTCGAGGGTCGCCGTGAGGTCGAAGCTCGGGTGCGGCGTACGCAGCGAGAGCACCTCGAGCGCGGGCAGCGCGGCGAGCTCGACCACCGGCGCGCGGCGGCCCGCGATGGAGAGGTCGAGGTGCGTGACGAGCGCGGGCTCGGCGAGGGCCTTCTTCAGGTTTCGGTAGATCTTCTTGGGGGCCATCGGGTGGATTGCGCAACCAACGACTGGTCTCGTCAAGACCGCTGCGCCTTCGCCCGGCCGATGCGGCGACGGTCTTGACGAGGCGAGGCGTTGGTTGCCCTATCGAAGGATGATCCGCCTGCTGCCCGCACTGCTCGCCGCGCTCCTCGCCGCCGCCTGCGGGGGCATCGTCGTCGGCGGCGCCGACGGCGCGGAGGGGGACGCGGTCGAGGCCGGGGTTGCGGCGTGCGTGCCGTCGTGTGCGGGGCGGACGTGCGGCGACGACGGCTGCGGCGGCGCCTGCGGGGAGTGCCCGAGCGCGCAGCGCTGCGACGGCGCCCGGTGCGTCCCGCGTGCGACCGGGTGCACCCCGTTCTCCGTGCGGTGGTGCTACGGCGGCCCCGTCAGGACCGAGGGCGTGGGCGTCTGCCGTCAGGGCGTCGTCCGCTGCAGCTACGACGGCGTCTGGCTCCCCGGGTGCTTCGGCGAAGTGCGCCCGTCGCCGGAGGTGTGCGGCAACGGCGCCGACGACAACTGCGACGGCGCGGTCGACGACGGGTGCCCGGCGCCGCGCTGCGACGCCGACCTGGGGAGCGCCCTCGGGCCGCGCGTCGCGACCGGCAGCACCGCGGGCGCCGGTGCGCTGGTGGGCTCGTGCGGCGGCGCGGGCGCGCCGGAGCGGGCGTTCGTCTGGCGGGCGCCGCGGCTCGGGGCGTACACCTTCGACACGGTGGGGTCGTCGTTCAACACGGTTCTCCATGTGCGCGACGGGGGGTGCGTCGGGCGCGAGCTCGCGTGCAACGACGACACGCTCAGCGGCCTCGTCCTGCGCTCGACCGTCACCCTCGACCTCGCCGCGGGCCAGGTCGTCGCGCTCATCGTGGACGGCTCTGGCGTCGAGCAGGGCGACTTCGCGCTCAACATCGCCGCCGGAGGCCCCGCGCGCTGCACCCCGGACGAGCAGCGACCCCGCTACACTGGGCCTGCTGGCACCGCGGGCGTCGGGCGCTGCCGCGAGGGGACCCTCGCCTGCCACGGCGCGGGCGTCTGGGGCGAGGCCTGCGCCGGGAGCGTCGTGCCGGACGTCGAAGTGTGCGGCAACGGGGTCGACGACGACTGCGACGGCGCCCGCGACGAGGGCTGCGACGCCGCCGTCGCCACGCGCGTCTTCACCGGCCGCGTGTCCTACGACCGACGCGGCCCCGACGCGCGGCGGGTGGACTGGGGCCCCGTCGAGGAGGTCGTCGCGCCGGGCTTCGCGGTGCGCTCGATGCACGGGGACGTGCAGGTCGACGCCGCGGTCACCGATGCCGCCGGGCGCTTCTCGCTCCGCGTCCCCGAGGTGACCACCGCCGACGACCGCGTCGTCGTGAGCGCGCTCCAGAGCGACGGCGCGGGCGCGATCGAGTTCGCCGTGGCAGCCCCGGGGCTCGCGGCCGGGATGTACGACCCGGCGGTCGAGCACGCCGGGGCGCCGCGGGTGTGGAGCTGGTCGTGGCGCGTCGACGCGATGCCTGCGGGGGGCCCGGTTCACATCACCGAGGCCGATGGCTCGGGCGCCGCGCGCCTCTTCGACCTCGGGCGCCGCGCCTTCGAACTCCCCCGCCGGGTGCTCGGACGTCGGGGCGCGACGCTGGTCGCGTGGTTCGAACCCGGCGTCACCTGGCCCTGCACCGCGTGCTTCCTCACGCGCCCGCGCCGCGCCTTCGCGCAGGACTTCGCCACGCAGATCGTGCTCAACGGCGACCGCGACGACCAGCAGTGGTGGGCCGACGGGGTGGTCGCTCACGAGGTGGGCCACTGGGCGATGGCGAGCCACGGCGTCTCGCCGGGCGAGGGGGGACCTCACACCCTCAACGACCCCCTGACGGCGGGCATGGCGTGGTCGGAGGGCTACGCGCACTGGCACGCGGCCAGCACGCGGGGCGACCCCCTCTTCGTCGACCGGCAGCGCGGCACGATGTTCTGGTTCGACATGGCCGCGCGCCGCTCGCTGTGGGAGTGGGAGGGCGCGGACCCCGCCATGGGCCTCCTCGACCCCATCACCGAGAACGAGGTCGCCGCGATCGTGTGGGGGCTCGCGCCGCGCGACCCGTCCCCCATCCTCACCGCGCTCGCGTCGCCGCGCATGACGCGGGCCCCCTTCGCGCGGGGCTACACCAACCGGCGGGGCGTGTCGGTCCCCGTGCTGCCCGACCTGCTCGACGCGCTGGTGTGCGCGTCGTTTCCGCGCGCGACGCTCGCCGCCGCGCTCGACCTCTACCCCTATCGCCCGGACACGGCGCGCTGCCCCTCCGACCTCTCGCCGCCCGTCACCGCGTCGTGGCACCTCGCGCGCGGCGTCACGTCGGTCGACGGGGTCACGCGGGCGACGCTCACCGCCACCGTGACCCGCGCGGCGCGCCTGGAGGCGCCCGTCCAGGTGACCCTGCGCCTCCCCGCCGGGGCGCGCCTCGAAGCGGGCGCGCGGTCGTGGGTGAGCCCCGCGGACGTCGGGAGCGACACCCACGCCATCACGCTCGCCTGGGAGGCGACCCCGGCGGACGATCTCGTGCTCGCGTTCGACGCCACCGGCGTGGCGCAGGGGGCGCGCGGTGAGGTCCCGTGGCGCTTCGGCCGCCCGGCGCCCGCTGCGCCGCTCCCGGTCGCGCGCGGGGCGCCGCTGGTGGTCGAAGGTCGCGACCTCGGCGCGACGATCGAGGTCACGCTGCGGGGCCATCGATCCACGATCACGACCGACGGCTTTCGACGAGCAGGGCAATAGCTTGCCCCATCCACCGAAGGGCTCACCGCGCGTTCACTCGCGAGGGCGGTGGGCTGCGCTCCCCGCGACGCTCCGTGAGCCCCAACACGAACGACTCGATCTGATTGAGGTTCGCCGGGTAGTCGCGGAGGAGCAAGCGCCCTGCGACCACATCTGCAGCGCCTTGTGGCGACGCGACACGTTCGCAGAAATACCGGGCGACGTGCTCCTGCGGGACGTCGTGCGGTAGCGGAAGGATCCGCGTCTCGACGACATCGTAGCAGCCGCGCGCGCGATCGATCTGCATCGCGCGCATGTCTTCCAGGGAGTCGAGCAGGAGCGTTGCTTCGCCTGCGTCGAACACGTAGCCGACGTCGTTCGCCACGAGGAGCCGCAGCAGACGATCGACCGTCGCGTCGGGCGTCGCCACGCTCACCTGGTGATCGAGCGCACCCGTCGCCACGACGATGGTGACCCGCAGCGCTTCCGACAGCGCGGCCGCGAACCTCGCCAGCGGGACCGCCTCCGCGATGACGCGGACCCGCACGCCCGCATAGGGTAGCGGCGCGTCTCCCTCAGGTTCCGAACTCCCTCCCTCACGCTCATCAACCGCGGTCGGTGCGCGCTGGTCGTCGCTCCGCGATGGCGTGGCGACGACGCGTCGGGGCGACGCCGGGGTTTCTGGGAGGAGCAGGCGCTGGATCAGGAGCCTGCCCGACGGGTACTGCGGCGCGGGCGGGCGCGGAGGCGGGGGCCTCGGCGCGTCCGGGCCTCGGCAGTGGAACGAGGGAGGCACCGCGGGCAACGTCGGCGGCGCTGTCGCAACGTCCACCGATCGCGACGGAACGCACCCCAAGACCGCCACCACCCCCAGGATCCACACCCTGCGATGCGCCGACGGATGCTGCCTCGCGGGCACGGAGGGATTTGGGTGGGCGGCTTCGACTCCGACGGTCCACATGCGCGTCGATGGATACCATGGGGTGACCTTCGATCGTCGGTGTCGAGCCGGCCAGACATCGACGTCGGGTGCGTCCCTGTCCCGATACGCGCGCTCGCGCCGGCAACACTGCGCACAGCACACGGCGGGACGGCTGCGGGAGGTGGCGACGCTGCGATACCACCGCCGGAGTCCAAGGCCCATTTCGTGTCGTAGAGGCCGCCTCGCGTCCCGGGGTGCGCCCGGTGGGCTCCCGGGGCACGGTCCGCGCGCTGTCGTAGAGGCTCCCTCGGCTCCCGAGGCGTGTCCTCGCGCGGTCGTAGAGCCCGTCGCTCGACCCGTGGCGCGCGGCGTGGGGTGTCGTGGTGCGCCCTGGCGCGTCCCGGAGCGCGCCGGTGGTCTGTCGTAGAGACCGTGTGGCGACCCGCGGCGCGCATCGAGGCCCTCCGTGGCACGCCTCGGGGGGTGTCGTGCAGGGCTCCCAGCGTGTTGGGCACGGACGGGGCGCGCTCGGAGCGACCTCACGGCGTCCCGTGGCGCGCGTCGCGGTGTCCCGTGGCGCGGGTGTTGGGGTTTCGTGGCGCGGGTGTTGGGGTGTCGTGATGGGGGACGCCGTCGTCCTTGCGCCACGCGAACCGATACGTGCCACGAGGCCCTCCGCGCGCAGCCCGAGCGGCTCATCGAGGCCCACCGCCCGTTGCGAACTCAGTGACAGTTGATGTCGAAGCCCGCCTCGCGCTGCGTGAAGACGCCGACCGTGTAGCGGGTGCGCCCGGCGTGGACGGTGGGCTGGCCCTGCACGAGGAGGTGCAGCGCCTCGCCGTCGAAGGGGACGCTCACGCGCTCGTACGCCCGCACCACGGCCGCGGGCGACAGCGGCGCGTCCATTGTCAGGTCGACCACGAAGTCGCAGTGGTTGCCGTTGCCCATGAGCCCGTAGGACGCGGACACGCCGAGCACCCGCGCCCCGGCCGGGTGACGCGCGGCGCGCACCTCGCGCTTCAGCCCCCAGAGCCGCGCCTGGTTGACGAGCATCGGCAGCCAGCAGGCGAGGGCGATGCAGAGCCCGCCCACCCCGAGCGCCAGGCTCAGCGTGACCGCGAGGCTGCGGGGCTCCTTCGGAAGCGGGTACACGACGCCCGATCGTTTCGCGCGGCGCCCCCGCGGTCAACCGCGATCGACGCGGCGTATTGACAGGGGCGCCGCGCCGATGATCCGATCGCTGCCATGGACGAAGCGGGCGCGGCGATGGACAACGCACGCGTCGGGTCACCGGGCCACCCGCGCCGCCCCGCCGCTCGCCTCCTCGCGTGGCTCGTCGCGTCGGCGCCCGTCACCTGCCTCGCGCTCGTCCTCCTCGCGGTCGCCGTCACCCTGGAGGGCCGCGTCGCCGCGGTCTGCGCGCTCGCCGTCGTCGCGGCGGTCGCCCTCGCGCTCGTGCCCCGACCGCGCCCTTCGCGCCGTGTACCTCCGCGGCGGCGGCGCGTCGCGACTCGCGCCCACCAACCTCGTGCCCGAGGTCGATCAGCTCGTGCTGGCCACCTACCTCGTGTGGCTCCCTGACCCGGTGATGAACTGGTCGTCCGCGGCGCGGTTGCGCGGCGCCATCCTCCGGGCCTACGCGCGGGCGTCCGACGCGGTCGAGGGGACGAAGGCGACCAACGTCCCCGAGCTGCGCGTCGACCTCGCGCGGGAGCTCGTGAGCGACGACAGAGGGGCGTAGCCCGCCCTGGCGACGGCCCGACGCGATAGACTCGCGGCCGATGCAGCCCTCGACCTTTCGACTGCCCGACGACGAGGCGCTGGTGCAGGCCGCCTGGCAGCGCGCCTCGGCGGCTCACGCTCGACTCACGGACGCCGCGCGCCAGGCGACGGTCGCCAACGCCGCGCGGCGCGCACAGGGCCTCGCGATGATCGAGGTGGGCCAGTTCTCACCGCCCCAGGCGGCGCCCCACCTGCCGGCGGCCGACGTCGCCCGGCTGCTCGACGGTCAGGCCCAGTGGTTCGAGCGAGAGGCGGCGCGGCTGGAGGCGCAGGTGGCGGCGACGCAGCGTCCCACCGCCAGCGCGGGCGAGCCGGAGGCGGTGCTCGGCCCGGGGCCGCGGCCGGTTCCGTTCTCGCTCTGCTTCGCCGAGGTCGCGCGCGGGCCGTGGGTGTGGCTGCGGTGGCTGCTGTTTCCGCCGGTCGTGATGGGCGGCGGGGCGGCGTTCAGCGCCCTGGTGACGACCTCGTCGCCCGCCGCGGTGGCCCTCGTGGCGGTGCTGCTGGCGGCGCTCTGGGGCTACGGCCTCGCCCGCGGCGTCGCACGCATCGGGTTGCTGTCGCGCGGCGAGGTCGCGACCGTGCTCCAGCGGACGCAGCGCATCGAGGCGACCCGCAACACCAACGTCCCGATGCTCGCCGCGCGCGGGTGGGACGTGACGGTGGAGTTCTTCTCGGGCAGGAGCCGACAGACCGACCTCGTCGTGCAGACCTCACGCGGCGTGATCGGCAAGGTCTCCGTCAGCCACGGGCCGGACTTCCATGGCGTCGTGCTGGTCGACCCGGAGACCGGCGCGGGCTGCACCAACCTCGACCTGGGCTCGGTCGCGCGACCGGGCCGCGACGGCCAGTGGCGCGCGTCCCTCCCGGCGCGGGTGTGGATCACCTCGGCGCTCGCGCCGGTGGTCAGCGCCGTGCTCCTCGGCGGCGCGGTGCTCCTCGCGACGCGGTGAGCGGCCACCGGCGCGCGCCTTGCTTTTCGACCGCGCATGAAGCCCGCACCGATCGTTCTTGGCGTTCCGCTCCTCGCCCTCGTCGCGTGCGGGGGTGACCCCGACGTGCGTCCTCCGCCGGACGCGGGCTTCGCCGACGCGACCTCGCCCGACGGCGCGCCCGTCTCGTGCGCCACGACCGGCGTTCGACGCACGCTCGACCAGCGCTACGCGAACACGCCTGGCGTCGCCGCGAACGCGCAGAGCCTCGACCTGTATGAACCCCTCCGCCCCGCGGCCTGCGGGCCTACGCCCATCCTGATCTGGATCCACGGCGGCGGCTGGGTGACGGGCGACAAGGCCAACCAGATCGCCGCGAAGGTGCCCTGGGCGACGGGCCTCGGGTTTCTGTTCGTGAGCGTCAACTACCGCCTCTCGCCGCGGCCGCCGTCGGGCCTCTCGGGCCTCGCGCCGGGGCGCGTGATGTACCCCACCCACAACGACGACGTGAGCGCCGCCATCGCGTACGTGCGCGCCCACGCCGCGGAGCACAACGCCGACCCGAGCCGCGTGGTGCTCATGGGGCACAGCGCGGGCGCCGGCATCGTCTCGCAGGTGGCGACCAACCCCCGCTTCGGGCCCGCCGCGGGCGCGGTGCGCTGCGCGGTGACGCTCGACACCGAGGCCTACGACGTCGCCCAGTCCGCGTCCGACACGGGCTCGCAGGGCGTGCTCTACCAGAACGCCTTCGGCAGCGATCCGATGGGGTGGCGCGAGGCGTCGGCGCTCACGTACGTGCGCGCGGGGCTCCCGGGCTTCTTCGTGGTGACGCGAGGAACGGCCGAGCGCGTCGCGATGAGCCGACGCTTCGTGAGCGCCCTCGACGCGGTCGGCGTGCGGACACAGCTGGTGGTCGCGGCGGGCCTCGATCACGAGGGCGTCAACGACGCGATCGGCACGGCCGCCGATCGGGCGATCACCCCCGCGCTCGAGACCTTCCTCACGGGCTGCCGATGATGCGGCCTCGCGGCGACAGCGGTGTCGCCTGCACGCGACGCGCTTCGGGGCGCTGAAGCCTCGTCGACCCGCGCGAGCGGCGTCCGTCCATGGGTGCTCTTCGGGAGACCGTGCGTTGCGATGGTTCGATCTTGGCCGTGCCAAGGACCCGCCGCATGCTCATCGGGCATGAACGCCCCGCCGCCATCCCTCACCCGCCGCTCGTGGCTCGTCGGCCTCGGCGCGCTCGGAGCCGCCGGGTGCAGGCCGACCGCGCGTCGGCCCGAAAGGACCTCCATGAACCGCACCGTCACCGCCGTCGCCCGCGCGCATCGCCAGCCGGGCCCCGCTTTTCTCGTCGCCCGCCTGAGCGAGTCGATGTTCGGCCTCGGGGGGCTCGATCCCTTCATCGCCGGGGATGAGTTCATCATGGGGGAGCCCACCTTCCCGCCGCACCCGCACGCGGGCTTCTCCGCGGTCACGTGGATGTTCGAAGACGGCGACGGGGACTTCACCAACCGCGACACCTTCAGCCCCGGGCCCGTGCAGATCGAGCCCGGCGCCTTGCACTGGACCGCCGCCGGGCGCGGGATGGTCCACGAGGAGGTGCCGACGGTGCCCGGTCGCGCCGCCCATGGGATTCAGCTCTTCGTCGACCTGCCCCGCGCCCTCAAGCAGAGCGCCCCCCGCGCGCTCCACGCCGCGCGGGCCGAGGTGTCGACCGCGGGGGGCGACGGCGCCCGCGTGCGCGTCGTCGTGGGGTCGCACGGCGAGGTGCGCTCGGCCCTCGCGCCGCCCACGCCGGTCACCCTCCTCGACGTCACCCTCGACGCCGGCGCCCGCGTCGTGCACCACGCTCCCTCCGACGAGAACGCCCTCGTCTGGGTGCGCCGCGGCGCGGCCCGCGTGAACGGCGTCGTCGTCGCCGCCCACCACGTCGCCCGCCTCGCGCCCGCCGCCAACCCCGCCGACGCCGTCACGCTGGAGGGGATCGACGCCCGCACGGAGCTCGCCGTTCTCCACGGCCGCCCGCTCGGGCAGCCCCTCCTCGCGCAGGGCCCCTTCGTGGGCTCGTCGCCCGATGAGCTTCGCGGCTACATCGAGCGCTACCAGCGCGGCGAGATGGGCCGCCTCGCCCCGTCGTTCACGCGCTGACCCGACCGCGCGCGACTGCGCAGCCAAGACCCCAGCGCACGTCTCGTCCGTCTCCTTGTGCCCCCCGATGACGCGCCGACGGATGCCCCTCCTCGCCCCCCTGTTTGTCCTCCTGGTCGCCTGGGTGCCCGACTTCGCCGACCGCGACTGGCTGCGGCAGACGCTCGAGCACCGCTGCCAGGACGTGCGCCCCGGCATTCGCAGGGTCATGTCGGTGACGTGCAACGGCGACCAGGTCGAGGTGCTGCAGGCCACCACCATGAGCGGGCTCAACGGGTACGGTCACGCGCAGCCCGCGTGGAGGTTTCACTACCGCCATTGGGGCAACCCCGCCTCGGTCGCAGTCTCGATCGACGACGACATCGTCCTCGTCGAGAACGAGCAATGCCACACGTGCAACATGCCGCGCGGCCCGGCGTGGGCGTTTCGCCCGGCGCGCACGCGCCCCGAAGTCCTCCGCCGGATCCAAGCCTTTGCTCGACTGCCGAGCGCGGTCGCCCGCACCACCGTCGACGCGTGGCGCCACCGGTGACCCCGCGCGGGTAGCGCCTTCGTGCGACTCCCTCCGGTGGGTGCCGGTTTGTGTCACGCGGTCGGGGCGTCGAGCGCATGGCGCAGGGCGCGCACGCGACCGGGGCCTCGTAGGGGACGGCGTGGCCCGCGTCGGCGAAGGTCACCACGGCCGCGCGGGGGACGCGCGCGGCGAACTGAACCTGCCCCCCGGCGGGGTACATCTCCGAGGCCCCGCCGACCATCACGGTGACGGGCGCGCGCACGGCGTCGAGGGCGTCGGAGAAGTCGTAGCGCTCGTCGAGGTAGGCGCGCAGAACGTCCAGGTAGGCGGCCCAGTGCGCGAGGGGAAACACCCGCCGGGCCACCTGCGCGTGCCGCACCGCACCCGCGCCGGCCTTGAGCAGGGCGGGGCGTACGGCCGTGGCGAGAAAGCCCCCGAAGGCCGCGCGGATGCGCGCTGCGAGCGCGGGCGGCAGCGCGTCGAAGGGGCGTGCGCGCAGCGGGTCGGCCTCGTCGAGCAGCGCGCGGAGCTCGGCGAAGCGGGCGGCCTGCGCCTCGCCGAAGAGGCCGTGGCGCCACGCGGCGTCGTTGTGGATGCGCGGGCTCTGGTCGATGTGCACGTAGCGCGACACGCGCCGGAAGCCCCCGCGGGCGGCGAGGCAGAGCCCCGTGAGCGCGCCCATCGAGAGGCCGCCGAGGCGCACGTCGGGTTCGGCGAGCTCCGCGAGGAGGGCGTCGACGTCGTCGGCGAGCTGGCCCACGACGTCGCGCTGCGTGAAGGGCACGTGGTGCGAGCGACCGAAGCCCCGGAGGTCGGGCAGCACGAAGCGGTACCGGTGCGCGAGCGGGAGCACCAGCGGGAGCCACATCGCGCCGTGCATGGCGAAGCCGTGGAGCAGCACCACCGCGGGGCCGCGGCCGAGGGTGTGGACGTGCATCGTGTGCCCGTCGCGGAGCCGCAGGGCGCGGAGCGTGGAGGGGGTCATCGCGGTGCGTGGGAGGGTATCTCACCCGGGTGCCGCGCGGCGCATGAGGGGCTGTGTAGCATCGCGCCTGCCACGAGACGGCGCGTGCGCCCATGGTACCGTCGCGGCGATGGAGCTGACCCTCGTCGATGCAACCGGCGTGATGGGGCTTCGCACCGACCGCTACGTGGCGCTCGCGGTCGCGCGCGACCTCCCCGCCGTCTTCTTCGTCCGCGTGCGGCGCGGCGTCGCCCACGTCGTCCGGCTCGAACCCGACGGGCGCGAACAGGTCGTGGCCACCCAATGGCTCCCCTACAACAGCTTCGTCGTGGCGCTCGGCGTCTCCGACGACGGCACCCGCTTCGCGCTCACGACGGACGCCGGGTCGGGCGGCAGGGGTCGGCTGTTCGTCTTGCGCGAAGGGCGTCGGCGCCACGAGGCCTTCCCGTCGGCGTACCCGTCGCGCACGCTCGACTGGCTCGCCGGCGGGCGTCTCCTGCTCGGGGGTGACGGCTCGCCAGCGCTGCTCGTCGACGCCGACGCCGACGTCGCGCGAGAGATCTTCGAGGACGGCTACGTCGTCGCCGCGTCCCCGGACGCGGAGCGCATGGCCCTCGTCGACTTCCGCCCGTCGGTGCGCGGCGACCTGCACCGCTGCACCCTCCGGCGTGGCGAGCGCGGGACCTGGGCGATGCTCCGCGCGAAGCGCCGCGCCTTCTGCGCGACCTTCTGCGCGGGCGGGGAGACGGTCTGGGCGCTCTACAGCGACCCGGAGGGGAGCCGCTGGCTCTGGTGCTGGGACCCCGAGTCCGAGGCCAGCGACCGCGTCGCCATCGCAACGGCGCCGGGGGCCGAGGCGGGACAGGTGATCGTGACGGCCGCGACGCCCGGCGCGGTGTTCGTCGTGGGCGACGAGCGCACCTATGTCCGGGTCGCGTGGGACGCTGAAGCGCGGCGCCTCAGCACGCGCACGGTCACGTCTGACCGGGCGGTGGCCCCCGTGTCGCGGTGGTCGCGCGCGGCGTCGGGGGGCGGCCGTCTGGTGAAGTTCGAAGGCGGGGCGTTCCGTGAGCTCGACCTGGAGTCCGGGGTGTGGCGCGACTGCGCGCGCCGCTCGGACGGCGTGGTGTACCGGCTCGTCCCCTCGCGCGACGGCGCCCGTGTCGCGCTGGTGCTCGACTGGCAGCGGATCCGCGTCGTGGACACCGCCAGCGGGGCGATCGTCCACGACCTCGAGGGCCACCGCGGGACCATCGCCTCGCTGTGCTGGAGCCCGGACGGCCGCACGCTGTACAGCGTCGCCGAGGACGGGACGCTGCGGACGTGGGACGTCGCCGCGGGGCGCGAGCTCGACTGCGTGCCGCTGAGCCGCGACGCCTTCAACATCCCCGAGTGCGGGCCGCTGTGGACGTCTGCGGACGGCGCCACCCTGCTCGTCGTGGCGCGCGACCACGCGCACCGCTACGACACGCGCGCCCGCCGCTGGGAGCAGCCCCTCCGCCTCGCCCCCGATGGGAGCTACCTCCACGTCGTGGAGGGCGCCGACGCGGATGTGGACGTCCTCGTGATGCACGACGACCCGACCGGGGAGCAGCCCACGAAGGAGCTCCGCGCCTTCGACATCCGAACGGGCGTCCTCGGCGACGACCGCGCGACCGATCCCCACAGGTTCGCGGGGAGCTCGTACCGCTCGTGCGGGGGGCGCGGGCTCTTCTGGTACGTGTGGAGCAACAACGGCTTGCTCCGCGTCGAGGGCAACGACGTCACCTTCAAGCCCTTCGACCCCGTCCGCGCCGAAAGCGGTGAGGAGTCCTTCGACGCCGACAAGGCCTCACTGGGCGATCGCTGGATCGTGGCGGGCTCCTCCCTCACCGAGCGCGTCGCCCTCTGGGACACGGCCACCGGGGCGCTCCTGGCGACGCTCGACCTGCCCGAGTTCGAACGCACCACGGGGCTCCTGCTGCTCGAGGAGCGGCGCCTGCTATTCGTCGGCACCTCCGGCGGCCGCCTGCTCCGCTACCGCATCGACGCCCCGTGACCCGCCGCGCTCCCCCAAGGCGCTCGACGGCCGAGAGCCGTGCCCGCGCGTCACAGGTGTAGCGCGTCGCCCCATCTGCCCTCGACCGAGCGACCGCGCGCCCACCCGATGCGCGCGGATCACGCATTGCACCGCGCTGGGTCATGACACGTCCACTCGTCCGGAGGATCGCGCGCGGGGCGGCGCTCGCGCTCGCCGCAGTGTTCGTCATCGCGCAGATCGTGCCCTACGGCCGCGCACACACCAACCCCGCGGTGGTCGTCGAGCCGCGGTGGGATCAGCCGTCGACGCGGGCGCTCGCGGTGCGCGCGTGCTTCGACTGCCACAGCAACGAGACGGTGTGGCCGTGGTACTCGCACGTCGCGCCGTTCTCCTGGTTGCTGCAAGGGCACGTCGAGGAGGGCCGCCGCGCGCTGAACTTCTCGGACTGGTCTCGGCCCTATGAGGAGGCTGACGAGTCCTCCGAGGTCGTGCTCCGCGGGTCGATGCCGACGTGGGACTACCGGCTGGTTCATCCGCACGCCCGCCTCTCAGTGACGGAGCGTCAAACGCTCGCCGCCGGGCTCGCCGCGACGCTCGGGCACGGCCGCGCCCGCGAGGGTGACCACGACCAGTCGCGGTGAGCACCTCGCGCGGTCATGGGTGCGGCGCGCTTCTTCCCGTCGCCAACGATGGCCTCCCCCCTGGGCACCCTCCGGGTGCGAGAAGCGCCTCGGCGCGTCGTACCATCGCCTCGTGAAGCCCTCCCTCTTCGCCTTCGTCCTGCTCGCCGCGGTCGGCTGCGGCGCCACCCAAAGGTCCGCACTGGCCCCGCGCGCACCCACCGCCTCCGCCGAGCCGCGGGTCGTCTGGGAGGAGGGCGCCACGCCCACCATGGCCCCGCCGTCCGTGGCCCCCGCGCCGCCGCCCGACGTCAGGAGCGACCCCATGGCGACCCTCACCCGCGCCGCCGCGCAGTCCGCGCCGGGCGCTCGCCGCGTGCTCGACGCGGTGAAGGTGATGCTCGACGGCGTCGTCGTCACCCGAGGCTCCTGCTACACGTGGGTCAACGCCGTCTACCGCCGCGCGGGGGGCCCGCGGCAGACGGTGTTCGAAGGCGACCGGCGGACCCGCTGGGCCGACGCGTCGCTGCTCCGGCCGGGGGACTGGGTGTTCTTCATCAACCACTCCTACAACGACGTGACGCACAGCGCGATCTTCGTGGCGTGGGTCGACGAGCGGGCGCGCGTCGCGCTGATGGTCAGCTACCCCGGCGGCAACCGCGACGCGCCCGGTCGCTTCAGCGACTACGAGCTCACCAACGTGTACCAGCTCGTCCGCATG
>JBILLV010000250.1:0-13540 GCA_044375895.1 Polyangiales bacterium
ACGGGTCGGCCATCGTGGCGCCTGACGGTAAGCCCCGCATCGATCCGCTGGGCTCGCCCGTGGTGCGCATCGTCGACGGCCCCGCGCCCGACGCGCTGGGGCGCCCCGTGGCCGACATGGGCTTCGGCACCGAGCTCATCGACGACGAGGGCGTCGAGGTGCAGAACACCGTCCTCGTCGAGGGAGGGCGCATCGTCGGGATGATGCACTCGCGCGAGACCGCCCATCGGTACAACGTTCCCCCCACGGGCAACGGGTTCTCGCAGCTCGGCGACCGGAGGATCGTGCGGATGCGCAACACCACCCTCTGCCCCGCGCCGGGTGAGCACTGGGTGACCACGCTCGACGAGCTCGCGCGGGACGTTCCCTTCGGCGTGGTGCTCCACGGGTCGCTCGGCGGCGCCGTGTCGAAGGAGGGGATGTCGTCGTCGACGCAGTACGGCTGGCTCGTGCGCGACGGGAAGGTGACCGGCGAGATGATCACCGCGGGCAACTTCACCGCCCTCACCGCGGGCTGCCTCGCGACGGTGGAGGGCTACGCGGGCGCGGTGGAGGCGCACGGCGTGGGCTTCTGCGGCAAGAACGGCCAGACCCGACGGGTGACCGAGGGCGGCCCCGAGTACGTGAAGGTCGGCGCGTCGCCCGCCGTCACGCTCACCTTCGAAGGATGATGGAGCTGTGATGGACACACGCATGAAGTCGGTGCGCGAGCTCGCCCTCGCGATTCGGGACGGCCTCCGCGGCGAGGTCGACGACGTCGAGGTCCTCGTGTCGTGCGGCGACCAGACCAGCTACGCCGTCGAGAACGACGAGGTGGTCCCCGCCCTCGTCGTGGGCGCGTGGTCGGTGGCCTTGCGCGCGCTCAAGGGCGGCCGTCTCGCCACCGCCGCCACGACGAGCCGCGACGCCGGCGACGCCCTCGACGCCCTCCGCCTCGCCCTCGGCGCCGCGCAGGAAGACCCCTTGGACGCCTTCGCCGTCACGGCCCCCGCGTACGACCGCGAGCGCTTCGCCGAGGCCCGCGCCTGGACGCTCGTCGACCAGCCCGGCGAGCTCCGTCGCATGGCCGTGGCCCTGCGCGACGGCGCCCGCTCGGTGCGCAAGGACGTCGTGGTCGACGGCGAGGTCTCCGCCGCCCGCGCCGCCCGCGCCATCGTCACCGCCCGCGGCGAACCCGCCGTGAGCGTCTCCACCTCCGTCGCCGCCTTCGCCAGGCTCGACGGCAACGACTGGGACGCCTGGAGCGGAACGGCCCGCCCCGACGACGACGCCGCCCTCACCGACCTCGGCCGCACGCTCCTCGCCTCGCTCCCCGCGCGCGAGATGACCTGCGGCGAGTTCTTCGGCGGCCCCGCGGAGCTCACCGTGGTGCTCCACCCCCGCCTCGTCGAGACGCTCCTGCGCGCCCTCTTCCTCGAGCGCGTCGCCCTCGACCGCGTGCTCGCGGGGCTCTCCACCGCGGCGGCGGGCGACGTCCTCGCGCACCCCTCGTTCAGCCTCTTCGACGACACCGCCGCGGCCGCCTCGCTGCGCGGCGACGTCACCGACGACGAGGGCGTCGCGGGGGCGCGCAAGGCCATCCTCCAGGACGGCGTGCTCGCGACGCTGCCGAGCGATCGGCGCTCGGCCCTCGCGCGCGGCCTCGCCTCGACGGGCAACGGCTTCCGCCTCCCCATCATGGCCGAAGACCGCATCGAGGCCCCCATCCGCGTCGGCTTCGGCCACCTCGAAGTGCCCGCCGGCGAGGTGGCGCGCGCGTCGCTCGTGCGCGGAAAGTCCGTGCTCGTCACCGACCTGCTGGGCGTCCACTCGGCCAACAAGGCGACGGGCGCGTTCAACAACCCGATCCAGGGCGGGGTGTGCCTGGAGGACGGCGTCCCGGTGGGTCGCGTGAAGCCCGGCGCGTGGTCGGTGACGGGCAACCTCCACACGATGCTGCGCGACCTCCGCGGCCTCTCGCGCGAACGGATGATGACCGGCGGCGCGCTCCTCCCCTGGCTCGCGGCGCCCGCGCGGGTCGCGTAGTCTCCTTCGCAGCGGCGCCGGCGTGGCACCCCCTTCGCGAAGGCCGCTTCGCAGCGGGGCTTTGAAGGCGCCGCGGCGGGGTGAATGCTGTTGACGGCACACCGCGCGCGCGGCCACGGTGCGCGCATGCCCCGCACCGCGATCCTCGGCGTAGGCCACTACGCCCCCACCCGCGTCGTCACCAACGACGACCTCGCGAAGATGTTCGCCACCAGCGACGAGTGGATCGTCCAGCGCAGCGGCATCCGCGAGCGCCGCTACATCGAGCACGACGGCATCGGCGCGAGCGACCTCGCGATCCCCGCCACGAAGATGGCCTGCGAGCGCGCCGGCTGCGCCCTCACGGACATCGACGCGATCATCTTCGCGACGCTGTCCCCCGACGTCTTCTTCCCGGGCTCGGGGTGCTTCCTGCAGACCAAGCTCGGGCTCAAGAACATCCCCGCCCTCGACATCCGCAACCAGTGCTCGGGCTTCCTCTACGGGCTCTCCATCGCCGACGCATGGATCCGAGCGGGCATGTACCGCCGGGTGCTGCTGGTGGGCTCGGAGGTGCACTCCACGGGCATCGACTTCAGCGACGCGGGCCGGGACGTCACCGTGCTCTTCGGCGACGGCGCCGGCGCCGTGGTGCTCGGCCCCACCGACGACACCGAGCGCTGCGTCCAGAGCGTCAACATCCACGCCGACGGCAGCGGCGCCGCCGACCTCTGGATCGAGGCCCCCTCGTCCCGCTCCTCCCCCTCGCGCATCACCGAGCAGATGATCGCCGAGCGCAAGCACTACCCCCGGATGAACGGCAAGCAGGTGTTCCGCTGGGCCACCGACAAGATGCCCGAGGCCGCCCAGGAGGCCCTCCGCGCGGCCGGGAAGACGGTCGCCGACGTGGACGTCTTCGTCCCCCACCAGGCCAACCTCCGCATCAACGAGTTCGTGGCCCGCAAGCTGGAGCTCCCCATGGACAAGGTGGTGACGACCATCGACCGCTACGGCAACACCACCGCGGCCTCCATCCCCCTCTCGCTCAGCGAGGCCGTCGGCGACGGGCGCGCGAAGCCCGGCTCGCTGGTGCTCTTCGCGGCCTTCGGCAGCGGGTACACCTGGGGCGCCGGGGTGGTCCGCCTGTAGCCTCGCGACCTCTGCCGAGGCTTGACATCGCGCGGGCGCCGTGATGAGTTCCGCGCCCCCTCTGATCCGTACGGGTCGGGGCAGCACCTCAATACCCTCACGCTAACGGTAACAACTGCCATGGGCATGCAGCATCCGAAGATCGAAGCGCTCCACAACCACATCGCGCAGCAGCGCCTCGTCGACTTCCGCGTCGGCGACACCGTCCGCGTCCACTACAAGGTGGTCGAGGGCGACAAGGAGCGCATCCAGGTGTTTCAGGGCCAGGTGATCCGGCAGCGCGCCCAGGGCATCGGCTCCACCTTCACGGTCCGCAAGGTGTCGTACAACGTCGGCGTCGAGCGCATCTTCCCGCTCCACAGCCCGCGCATCGACAAGGTGGAGGTCGTGTCGCGCGGCATCGTCCGGCGCTCGAAGCTCTACTTCCTCCGCGGTCTCCAGGGCAAGGCCGCCCGCCTCAAGGACTCCCGCGACCGCGCCACCAACACCGAAGCCGCGAAGCCCGCCGCCCAGGCGTGACCGAAGCCGCTCCGAGTCCTCCGCCCAAGGTCGCCCCGGGTCGTGCCTGGGGCGTCCTCCGCGAGCTCATCTCCGCCCGCCGCAGCGATTTCCTCTCCGGCGCCGCCTTCCTCATCTTCAGCAGCCTCTCCGCGGGCGCGATCCCCCAGTGCATCCGCATGGCCTCCAACGGCCTGCGCGACCACGACGTGCCCTCCGCGACGCGCGGCGCCCTCGCCATCGTCGGGTTCGCCGTCCTCGGCGCCTGGACGCGCGTCGAGTCGCGCACCCGCATCTTCAACGGCGGCCGCGAGGTGGAGTTCACCCTGCGCGAGCGGATGCTGGAGGCCCTGCACCGCCTGGGTCCCGCGTTCTACCGGACGATGCCCGCGGGCGAGATCATGTCGCGCGCCACCAACGACCTCGGGCAGGTGCGCCTGCTGGTGGGCTTCGGGGCGCTCAACCTCATCAACACCCTCCTCGCGTACGCGGTCAACATCCCGCTGATGCTCTGGCGCTCGCCCAGCCTCGCGGTGCTGGCGCTGCTCCCGTTTCCCTTCTTCGTGCTGCTCACGCAGGGGTTTTCGAAGTCCTTCTTCGCCCGCAGCCGCGCCGCCCAGGAGAGCCTCGGCGTGATGAGCGACCGCGTGCAGCGCTCCCTCGCCGGGATGCGCGTCGTGCGGGCCTACGGGCTGGAAGCCTTCGAAGCGCGGGCGTTCGAAGCCGACTCGCGCCGCTCGCTGGAGGCCAACCTCGCCCTCGCGCGGCTGCGCGGGCTGATGTTCCCCATTCTGGGTCTCGGGGCGGCGGTGTCGTCGCTCGTGGTGGTCTGGTACGGCAGCGGCCTCGTCATCGAGCACCCCGACAAGCTCACCGTGGGCGACATCCTCGCCTTCCAGGTGCACCTCATGCTGGTGGCCTGGCCCACCATCGCGCTCGGCTACATGCTCTCGATCCTCCAGCGCGGCCGCGTCTCCACCGAGCGCGTCATCGAGGTGATCGACGCCGTCCCCGACATCGCCGACCGCGCCGACGTCGCGCCCCTCGCGGAGCCCGTCCGCGGCGCCCTCTCCGTCACCGGCCTCACGTACGCGTTCGAAGGCCGCACCGTGCTCGACGACGTGCGCTTCGAAGTCGCCGCCGGGAGCCGCGTCGCCATCGTCGGGCGCACGGGCTCGGGCAAGAGCGTGCTCGCGAAGCTCCTCGCCCGCATGCTCCCGACGCCCGCCGGGGCCGTGTCGCTCGACGGGCGCGACATCACCGACATCCCGCTCCGCGCGCTCCGCCGCACCGTGGGCATCGCCCAGCAGGAGCCCTTCCTCTTCTCGACCACCATCGCGCGCAACATCGCGTTCGCCGAGCCCGACCCCGACGACCCCGCCGCGGTCGAGCGCGCCCGCCACGCCGCCGCCGAGGCGCAGATCCTCCGCGAGGCCGAGGCGATGCCCGACGGGCTCGACACCATCGTGGGCGAGCGCGGCGTGCAGCTCTCCGGCGGGCAGAAGCAGCGCGTGGCCCTCGCGCGGGCGCTCCTCGCGAAGCCGGCCGTGCTGCTGCTCGACGACCCGCTCTCCGCGGTCGACGCGCGCACCGAGGCCGCCATCCTCGACGCCATCGAGCGGGCCGCCGAGGGGCGCACGCTGCTGCTCATCACGCACCGGGTCGCGGCCGCGCAGCGCTGCGATCGGGTGGTGGTGCTCGACGGCGGCAAGGTGGTGGAGGAGGGGACCCACGCCGAGCTCGTCACGCGCGGCGGCCTCTACGCGCGCCTCGCCGAGCGCCAGGCCCTCGAAGCCGAGCTGGAGGCGCTGTGAGCACGCCTGACGCCACGCCCTACCGCGACACCGGGAAGGCGCCGAAGAAGCCCGCGAAGCCCGCCAAGACGGGCGCCGAGGCCGAGCGCGCCTTCCACGAGGAGGAGGCCCTCGGCAAGGCCTACGACGCGCGGCTGATGCGCAAGCTGTGGCCCTACACGAAGCCCTACGCGTGGGCGGTGCTCGGGGCCCTCGCGCTGATGCCGGTGGCGTCGGCGCTCCAGGTGCTCCAGCCGCGGGTGATGAAGCGCATCGTGGACGACGGCATCGGCCGCAACGACCTCGGGGTCGTCCACGCGGCGGCGGCGTCGCTCGCCGGGCTGATGCTGGTGGAGTACGTCGTCCGCTTCGTGCTCGGCTACCTCCTCCAGGTGGCGGGCCAGCGCACGATGAACGACCTCCGCCGCGCGGTCTTCGCCTTCCTCCACCGCCAGCGCATGGGCTTCTTCGACCGGCAGCCCATCGGCCGCCTCGTGACGCGCGTCACCAACGACGTCGACGCGCTCGGCGAGCTCTTCGCGTCGGGGGCCATCACGGCCATCGGGGACTTCATCACCCTCTTCGCCATCGTGGTCGCGATGATGGCCTTCTCGGTGAAGCTCTCGCTCTACACCTTCGTGGCCGTGCCGCCGCTCGTCCTCGCCGTCGACTACTTCCGCCGCCGCGCCCGCGAGGCCTTCCGCGCCATCCGCACCAAGACCGCCCGGATGAACGCCTACCTCAACGAGCAGGTGATCG
Source organism: Polyangiales bacterium (assembly GCA_044375895.1). Lineage (GTDB taxonomy): Bacteria > Myxococcota_A > Polyangia > Polyangiales > CAISKJ01. Next base: position 6,204 of record JBILLV010000250.1, read on the forward strand.
GCGCCTCCGTGGTGCAGGCCTACGGGCAGGAGGCGCGCTGCGAGGCGGAGTTCGGCGAGATCAACCTCGCGTACAAAGAGGGCAACCTCGCGAGCATCCGCTACGACGCGCTGCTCTTCGCGGTGGTCGAGATGTTCTCGTCGGTGTGCATCGCGACGCTGCTCTTCGTCGGGGCGCGCGCGCTCGGGGCGGGGGAGCCGGCGGCGTCCATCGGCGCGCTGGTGGCCTTCGTCCAGTACATCCAGCGCTTCTTCGAGCCGCTGCGCGACCTGTCGTCGAAGTTCACCGTGATGCAGAGCGCGATGGCGGGCGCCGAGCGCATCTTCGGCCTCCTCGACCAGCCCGAGCTCGACGCGCCGCCCCGCGAGGGCGCCGCGGGCGACGCGCGGGTGGCGGGCGCACCGGCTGTGGAATTTCGCGACGTGGTGTTCGGGTACAAGCCCGATCGGCCCACGCTCAAGGGCGTGTCGTTCACCGTCGAGCGCGGCCAGACGGTCGCCCTCGTCGGCGCGACCGGGGCGGGCAAGACCACCGTCGTCTCGCTCCTCCAGCGCCTCTACGAGATCACCTCGGGGAGCGTCCTGGTCGACGGCGTCGACGTGCGCGACCTCGAGCGCGACGCCCTCCGCCGCCGCTTCGTGGTCGTCCCGCAAGACACCGTTCTTTTCCCCGGCGACACCCTGGAGAACATCGCCCTCGGCGACGACGCGCCCGATTTCGACAAGGCCACCCGCGTGGCCGACGCGATCGGCCTCGGCGCGATGCTCCAGAAGCGCGGCGAGGGGCTCCGCACGAAGGTCGCCGACCGGGGGGGCAATTTCTCCGTGGGCGAGCGCCAGCTCATCGCCCTCGCGCGGGCGCTCTACCGCGACCCCGAGCTGCTCGTCCTCGACGAGGCCACGTCGAGCATGGACAGCGAGAGCGAAGCCGTCGTCCAGACCGCCATCCAGGAGGCGCTCCGGGGGCGTACGGCCATCGTGATCGCCCACCGGCTCAGCACCATCCGCCGGGCCGACGTGATCCTGGTGTTTCACCGCGGCGTCATCGTCGAGCGCGGCGACCACGAGGCGCTCATGGCCGCGGGCGGGGTCTACGCGAAGCTGCACCGTCTCCAGTTCGGGAGCTGACCGCCGTCGCAAGATCTCCCAAGGACGATGGGTCCTGGAGGTGTCCATCCTGCGCCGCCTCTTGTCGCGGTCGGCCCTCAAATGCGAGAGTCCCCAACCTCCGACCGCCACGAAGGACCCCGTCGCATGCCCCACGACGCCGCGACTGACCCCGCGACCCCGCCGACCCCCAAGGCCGAAACCCCCGCCGCCCCCCGCACGGAGGAGGACGCCGTTCGGGAGGCCCGCGAGCGCTGGCAGAAGACCTCCGTCGCGAAGGCCACCGCGAAGTCGCCGCTCCGCGCGCCCCGCTTCACCACGCTCTCCGACGTGGAGCTCCCGGACGTCGCGACGCCCGCCGACGTCGACGTCGACTACCTGCGCGACCTCGGGATGCCCGGGGAGTACCCCTTCACGCGCGGGATCCAGCCCACGATGTACCGCGGGCGCCTCTGGACGATGCGCCAGTTTGCGGGCTTCGGGACGCCCGAGCAGACCAACCAGCGGTACCGCTACCTGCTCTCCCAGGGGCAGACGGGCCTCTCGGTCGCCTTCGATTTCCCCACCCTCATGGGCTACGACTCCGACTCGCCGCGCTCGCTCGGCGAGGTGGGCATGTGCGGCGTCGCGGTCGACACCCTGCGCGACATGGAGGTGCTCTTCGACGGGATCCCCCTCGAGAAGATCACCACGTCGATGACCATCAACGGTCCGGCGATCGTGCTGCTGTGCTTCTACGTCGCCCTCGCCGACGCCCGCGGCATCCCGCGCAGCGCCATCGGCGGCACGATCCAGAACGACTGCCTCAAGGAGTTCATCGCGCAGCACGCGTGGGTGGTGGGGCCGCGGCCGGCGATGCGCCTCGTCACCGACACCATCGAGTTCGCGGCCAAGGAGCTCCCGCGCTGGCATCCCGTCAGCATCTCCGGGTACCACATCCGCGAGGCCGGCAGCACCGCGGCCCAGGAGCTCGCCTTCACCCTCGCCGACGGCATGGCGTACGTGCAGAGCGCCATCGACCGGGGCCTCGACGTCGACAGCTTCGCGCCGCGCCTGTCGTTCTTCTTCGACGTCCACACCGACTTCTTCGAGGAGGTGGCGAAGTTTCGCGCCGCGCGCCGCATCTGGGCCCGCACGATGCGCGAGCGCTTCCACGCGAAGAACCCCGAGAGCTGGAAGCTCAAGACGCACGCCCAGACGGCGGGCGTCTCGCTCACCGCGCAGCAGCCCTACAACAACGTCGCCCGCGTCGCCCTCCAGGCCCTCGCCGCGGTGCTCGGCGGGACGCAGTCGCTCCACACCAACTCCCTCGACGAGACCTACGCCCTCCCCACCGAGGAGGCCGTCACCATCGCCCTGCGCACGCAGCAGATCGTCGCCCACGAGACGGGCGTCGCGGGCACCATCGACCCCCTCGGCGGCAGCTATTTCGTCGAGTGGATGACCTCGAAGATCGAGGCCGAGGCGATGGACTACATCCGTCGCATCGATGAGATGGGCGGCATGGTCGACGCGGTGGAGAAGGGCTACCCCCAGCGGGAGATCGCCTCGGCCGCGTACCGGTTCCAGCGCCAGATCGAGCGCAACGAGAAGGTGATGGTGGGCGTCAACGACTTCGTGATGGAGGAGCCCTCGCGCATCCCCACGCTGAAGATCGAGGAGGCCGTCCAGCGCCAGCAGACCGACCACCTCGCGGCCGTCAAGGCCCGACGCGACGCGGACAAGGTCGCCGCCGCGCTGGCCGCGATCCGGGAGACCGCGCGGGGGACGGGCAATCTCTGCCCTCCCATCATCGACGCGGCCAGGGCATACTGCACCGAGCAGGAGATCTGCGACGTGCTCCGCGAGGTGTTCGGGACCCACACCGACCCGGCGGAGTTCTGATGGCGACGATGTCCAAAAAAATCCCTACTCCGTGCGCGGCGGTCCGCGGGCGTGGTTCATCACTTGACAGGCGCGTCGGATTTCCATCCTCTCTGGAAGAGCGGCGACCTCTTCCATGCGACGAGAGGTAGAGGACTGAGATGGACTTCCAGTGTGATCGGTGCGGCCAGAAGTACCACGTGGCCGATGAGAAGCTTCAGGGCCGCGCCGCCTCGCGCTTCAAGTGCAAGAAGTGCGAAAACGTCGTGCTTTTGACGGGTCCGGGGAGCGCTCCGCCGTCGATGGCTCCCCCCTCGCCTTCGATGCCGTCGCCGCTCCGCGCGCCCACCGCGACGGGGCCGCTCCGTCCGCTCTCCGTCTCCCCGAGTCCGTCATCGATGCCGGCCCAGCGGGTGAGCCTCCCGAGCGCCGCCACCAGCGCCCCCCCGAAGCCTCGCCCCGCCACCACCACGGTGCCGGCCTACGGGCAGAGCGCCCGCCCGAGCGTGGCCCCCGCCGCCGCCGCGCGCCTCTCGCAGGTGCCGGCCGCGCCCGACCCCGATGAGATGGGGTGGTTCGCTGGCATCCGCGACATCCCCGTGGGCCCGATCACCCGCGCCGAGATGGTGAAGTACATCGAGTCGGGTGAGGCCACCAGCGAGACGCTGGTGTGGCGCGACGGCTTCGCCGACTGGCGCCCGCTCCGGCTCGTCCCCGCCTTCAAAGAGCTCACGGCCAGCGTGCGCGCGCAGGGTCAGGGGGCGGCGATGCCGTCCTTCCACGAGACCGAAGGCGACGCGACCACGGTCACTTCCGGCGCGTCGTTGATGGCCGCCGTGATGGCCACGCCGGCCCGCGTCGAGCCGCCGATGGAGGCCCCCACCCGACGTCTCTCGGCCCTCACCGACGAGAACCTCCGCGCCATTCGCCTCCCGCCTCCCACCGGCGAGAAGCCCGCGGCGCGCGCCCCGACGCTCGCTCCGACCGCCCGCCCGTCTACGACCACGCCCACGCCCGGCCCTGCGCCCCTCGCGCGCACTGCGCCGCCGCTCGCGGCCCCGAAGCCCGCGCCCGCGCCGTCACCGCTGCAGAAGCCGCTCGGCCCGCCGCTGCGCACCCCCACGGTGTCATCCCCGGCGGTCGGCGCTCGTCCCCCTGCGCCGATGCCGGGCCCCGCCGCGCCGGTTCGAAGCTCGATGCCGCCCGCGACGCCGCCGCTCGCGCGCAAGCTCGACCCCGTCGGTCCGCGCGTTCCCGATGCGTCGACGGCAGTGACTCCGCCGCGTGCGACGCCCTCGGCGCTCGGCTCGACGCCCGTCGCGAAGCCGTCGCCCCTCACGACGCCGCCTGTCGCCAGGCCCGCGACCCTCTCGACGCCGCCCGCTCCGCCCCCGGCCCGCACGTCGGTCCCGGCGCCGCCGCTGGCTTCGCCGACCGTGTCGACGCCCGCGCCGCTCGCGCTCGCCACGCCGGAGCACCTGACGCCGGTGCCGAGCCTCGATGCGCTCTCGGCAGCTCCGGAGGTGGCGGCGCCGTCGCTGCAGGCGCCCCCGGCCGAAGTGTTTCCTCCGCCGCCTGCGCCCGAGCCGCCTGCGCCGCCCGCGCTGGAGGCGAAGGCTCCGACGCTCCACGAAGTGACCGACGGCACCCCGGAGCCGAAGGAGACCGTGAAGGTCGGCGGCTCGGAGTGGGACGATCCGCTCTTCCACGTGTCGGTTGCGCCGACCTCGGCCACCGCGTCGTCGACGCCCGCGATCCGCTCGGCGGACGCGCCCAAGGCGGGCTGGGCCGACCCGGTGTTCAACTCGCTCCCGCCGGGCGCGCCGAGCGCCGCGATGGCGATGCCGGCCGCGACGCCGTCGATCCCGCCGCACGGCGTGACGACGGCGCAGATCCCCGTGACGGTCGACGTGGCGCGCACGAAGCCGCGCGGCGTGCCCAAGGCGGCCTTCGTCCTCGCGCTCGGCGTCGCCGTGGTGGGCATCGCGGGGGGCATCGCCCTCAGCCGTCCGAAGCCGCCGCCCCCGACTCCGCGCGCCGCGGCCCACGCGCCCGTCGAACCCGCGCCGACGCCCGCGCCGACCCCCACGCCGGAGCAGGTCGTCGCGCCGACGCCGACGCCGGCGGTGGCTCCTGCGCCGCCCGACATGGCCTTTCCGACGCCGGCCTCCGACGAGTCGAACGGTCATCGCCCCCGCTCCGACCACGGCAGTTCGCGACGTCAGGCCGCGCCGGCCGAGACGCAGAGCGAGACGCAGCGACGCCTCGAAGCCGCCCTGGGCATCCGCGGCGGATCGCTGCCGAGCCAGCCCGCCATCTCGCCGACGCTGCCGCAGCCCCGGATCGTGGCGGCGCCCAACGCGCCGAGCAACTCCGCGGCGGCCAACACGCCCCCTCCGTCGGCCGCGCGCAGCCTCGCGCGCACCAACGAGGTGGGCGAGGCCATCCAGCGGAGCGGCGTCGTGCGGCGCTGCTGGGAGCAGTTCAAGCTCCGCAACCCGGCGGCGCCGCGGCGCTCCCTCTCCATCGGCTGGTCCATCTCGGACACGGGGTCGGTGACCCTCCGCGTGAGCGACCGCTCGGAGCCCATCCTCGCCAATTGTATCGAGCGCGGCTCGCGCGACGTGCGCAACCTCGGCGCCGGCCCGGCGGGATCGGACTCCACCCGCGTCGACCTGGACTGATCCCCTGCACGTCCGCCGTGCGAGACGGGCGCGGGTTGGTGTAGCGTCATCGCCGTGAGCGAACGAGCGAGTCGTCCCCCTCAAGCAGCCTCGGGTCCGCGCGTGCTGGTCGTCGGTTCGGGCGGCATCGGCGGCGTGGTGGTGTCGTCCATCTACGAGCACGTCCGGGGTCTGGGCGGCGAGGTGGTGGCCCTCACCACCAACGAGGGCATCGCGGAGACGGTGCGCACCCACGGCTTTCGGCTCACGGGCGTCGACGGTGCGCGCACCGTGAAGGCGCCGATCGTCACCGCGCTCGACGACAGCGTCGCCCCCTTCGACCAGATCCTCCTCGCGACGCAGCCGCCGCAGGTGGAGGACGCCGCGCGCCAGGCGCTCCCCTGGCTCCGCCCCGACGGCGTGATGGTGTGCTTCCAAAACGGCCTCTGCGAAGACCGCATCGCGCGCATCGCCGGGAGCGACCGCGTGCTCGGCGCGGTGGTCGCGTGGGGCGCCACGATGCCCGAGCCTGGCGTCTACGAGCGCACCGCGGCGGGGGGCTTCACCGTCGGCCGCATTGACGGCCGCGACGACCCGCGCGTCGAGCGGCTGGCGCTCGCCCTGGAGGCGGTCGGCCCCATCACGCGCACGTCCAACCTCGCGGGGGCGCGCTGGAGCAAGCTGGCCATCAACTGCGCCATCTCTTCGCTCGGCACCATCGGCGGCGACCGCCTCGGGACGCTGATGATGTCGCTCACCGTCCGCCGCCTCACGCTGCGGATCATGACCGAGGTGGTGCGCACCGCGCGGGCCGAGGGGGTCACGCTGGAGAAGGTGTCGGGCACGCTCGACCTCGACTGGCTCGCCCTCAGCGAGGCCGAGGAGAAGAGCATCGGATCGCCCACGCTGGTCACCAAGCACGCGATGCTCCTCGCGGTGGGGGCGCGCTACCGCCGCATGCGCTCGTCGATGCTCTCGGCCATCGAGCGAGGGAGGCCCCCGGCCGTGGACTTCCTCAACGGCGAGGTGGTCGATCGGGGGCGGGTGCACGGGGTCGCGACGCCGGTCAACGCCGAGGCGCAGCGCCTCGTCCACGCCATCGCGCGCGGCGAGGCCCGGTCGTCGATGGAGACGATCTACGCCTTCGCCGAGCGCGTCGGCGCGCGCTGACGCGAGGACAGGGTCAGAACTGCGAGGTGCGCGGTGCCTTGGCGCGGGCGAAGGGCCAGGCGATGACCCGGTTTCGACCGTTCTGCTTGGCGTGGTAGAGCGAGGCGTCGGCGTAGTCGATCACCACCTGGCAGCTGATGTTCTCGGCGGGGTCAAACAGCGCCGCCCCCATGCTCACGGTGAGCGAGAGGTGGTGACCCGTGACGGTCTCCACCCAGAGCTCCTCCACCGCGAGGCGGAGGCGCTCGGCGAGCGTCACGAGGGACTCCCGATCGGTGTCGGTGACGACGGCGATGAGCTCCTCGCCGCCGTAGCGAAAGAGCATCCCGGAGGTGGCGAGGGAGGCCTTGAGGGCGGCGGCTACGCGTTGCAGCACGCGGTCGCCGAAGGGGTGGCCGTGGTCGTCGTTGACGCGCTTGAAGTGGTCGATGTCCGCGAGGAGGACGCCGTAGCTCCGCCCGGTGCGGCGGGAGGTCCCGTGGGCGTGCACGATGGCGTCTTCGAAGCTGCGGCGGTTGCCCACGTCGAGCAGCGG
>JBILLV010000607.1:0-3304 GCA_044375895.1 Polyangiales bacterium
GGGCCCCGCGTTCGCCGCTCGCTTCCACGCGCGTGGAGGCGGTGAGGGGCGACACCCCACCTTCGGGATGTACACCGGGCGCACGCTCTACCCGGGGCCGCGCATGGCCTCCAAGGACGCCGACCGGGTGGGGCCTCACCTGGACTACTACCTCGGTCTGCCCAACGACCTCCGCGCGCAGCTCCAGCGCATGGGTCGCTACCCGGCGAAGGACCTCACGGCCTTCCTCGCCGCGGACAAGGCCCACCAGGGGACGTACCGCTCGGGCAAGCGCGCGGGGAAGACGTACACCGCGCACGAGTGGGAGCACCGACTCCTCACGGCGGATGACGACCGCGAGCTGCTGACCCGCCACGAGATGGTGCACGACGCGGAGACGGGAGAGGGCCACGCGCCCGACCTCCTCGTCACCAACTACTCGATGCTCGAGTACATGTTGATGCGCCCCTTCGAGCGACCTCTCTTCGAAGAGACGCGCGCGTGGCTGGCGGAGCCCGGGAGTCGCTTCGTGCTGGTCCTCGACGAGGCCCACATGTACCGCGGGGCGCGGGGCGCGGAGGTGGCGTTCCTGATCCGACGGCTGCGGGCCCGGCTCGGGGTCACCGACCGGCCCGACAAGTTCGCCGCGATCTGCACGAGCGCCTCGCTGGGCCGGGGCGCCGACGCGCGGGAGAACGCGCGGCGCTTCGCGGCCGACCTCACGGGCCTCGCGCCCGAGAGCTTCGCGGTGGTCACGGGCGAGCGCGAGGTGCCGACGCCCTACGCGCCCGGCTCGGCGGTGCTCGCAGAGATGCTCGCGGCGATCGACCTCGACGCGCTCCATGCAGGGGCGGGCGTCGCTTCGCTCCGTGACGCGCTCGCGCCGCTGTTCGAGCACCTCGGCGGGGAGCTGCCGGTCGTCGACGGGGAGGCGACCCTGCTCCGCGCGCTCCACGACCTGCTGAAGGGGAGGGACTTCCTCCACGAGCTCATCCGCCTCACCGCGGGCGAGGCGCGGGCGCTGGAGGCGCTGGCGTCGGCGCTGTTCCCAGGGGCGCCGCACGCGCGCAAGGCGACGGAGGTGCTGCTGACCTTGGGGACGCTCGCCCGCCCGCGCCCGGACGAGCCGGGCCTCCTCCCGACGCGCGTCCATGTCATGTTTCGAGGGCTCGCGGGGCTCTACGCGTGCCTCGAACCGCGGTGCGCGGGCCGTCAGGCGCTCCCCGGGGCGGAGGCGCCGGTGGGGAAGCTGTTCACCGAGCCGAGGCCCCACTGCGATGCGTGCGGCTCGCGCGTGTACGAGATCGCGTCGTGCCGTGAGTGCGGCGCCGTGTACTACCTCGCCTGGACGGTGCTCGACCCCTCGGGCGCACCGGACTTCCTCTGGAACGAGCGGAGCGGCGACCTCACCGGCCTCCAGCTCCTCGCCGAGGAGCCTCGCGATCCGGGCAACGACCCGCGCGTGTTGGAGCTCGAAGTGCAGCGGACGACGGGGGCGGTCCTCTCGGGGCGCCAGTCGCTCGGGGCGGGGGAGACGCGGCGGCTGTGGGCGGCCGTCGACCGCGAGCAGCACACCATCACGGACAGCTTCCGCTCGTGCCCGATGTGCCAGCCCGCAGGTGGGCGGCGGCAGACGCGGGTGCTCGACTTCCGCACCAAGGGCGAGCAGTCATTCACGGCGCTCATCGAGGCCCAGTTCGCCGAGCAGCCGCCGCAGAAGAACGACCCGACGCTCCCCAACCGGGGCCGCAAGGTGCTGGTGTTCAGCGACGGGCGGCAGAAGGCGGCGCGGCTCGCCCCGGCGCTGGAGACCAACCACGCGGCGGACGTGTTCCGTCAGGTGCTCGCGATGGCCGCCCGCTCGCTCCGCGCGCTCGGCGATCCGGGGCAGATGCACCGGCTCTACTCGGCGATCCTGGACGTGTGCGCGCGGCGTGCGATCACGCTGTTCCCCAACGAGCGGCGGCGCGACGAGTTCGACCAGCACGTCGCTGTGGCGCGTGGGAGGGACCTGCGCGCGCTGCTGGAGGAGTCCGCGCAGGGCCACCTGCCGCCTCCGGTCCCCTACGCTGACGCACTCTTCCGCGAAGTGACCGACCGCTTCTTCTCCCTGTCGGCGATCGGCCTCGCGACGATCGGACCGTCGCCGCACCTGCAGATGGCGCAGGGCTTCCCCGCGGTGGGCCTGACCGCGGCCGAGGTGGACGTTCTCCTCCGCCACTGGCTCCGCATGCAGATCGAGGCGAGGCGCTTCCTCCTCCAGAGCTACTCGCGCTACTCCATCGGCGAGGAGTGGGAGCGCCCTGAGGCAATCCGCCCGGCGAAGCTCACCGACCTCGTCCCCGAGCGCTTCCAGGCGTGGCTCCTGGCGCTCCTGGAGGACGAGCAGAAGGTGGGCGCGGTGCTGAAGTGGTTCGAGGCGATGCCGACGCGCCTCTCGACGCGCTTCTGGAAGCTCGACGAGGGCCTCTACCTCACCCCCTCGATGCTCACCCTCGAGCTCCGCATCGGCGACGAGCACCCGTGGCTCCGCTGCACGAGCTGCAACCGGCTCTACGCGGCGAGCCTCCGCGGGCTCTGCTCCGAGTGCGTCGGCGCGCTCGAACCCGTCGCCGCCGATCCGACCTACCTCGACGCCCGCAGCGGCTACTACCGCAACCAGGTGCTCCGCGCGATCGCGGGGGAGGGGATCGAGCCCTTCGGCCTCGTCGCGGCCGAGCACTCCGCGCAGCTCACGGGCATCGAAGACACGGAGGCCTTCACCAAGACCGAGCGCTACGAGCTCCTCTTCCAGGACATCCCCGTCGGCGGGGGGCAGCCCGTGGACGTGCTCTCGTGCACGACGACCATGGAGGTGGGCATCGACATCGGCACCCTGTGTGGTGTCGCGCTGCGCAACGTCCCCCCGCACGTGGCCAACTATCAGCAACGCGCGGGGCGGGACCATCGCTTCGGTGATCACCTTCGCCCAGGGCGGATCCCACGACGCGTTCTACTTCGACCACCCGGCGGAGATCATCAGCGGCGCGGTCCGCTCCCCGGTGGTGTACGTCGAGAACCAGAAGGTGCTCTCGCGGCACGTCAACGCCTTCCTGGTGCAGCGCTACTTCCACGAGGCCGTAGCCACGAACCCGAAGCTCTTCAAGCTCTTCGAGTCGCTCGGCACCGTCGGCTCCTTCTTCGCGGACGACGACGCAGCCTGCACCTTCGAAAGCATGTGCGGGTGGCTCCTGTCGCATGGTGAGCTCTTGCACGCGGAGCTTCAGGCGTGGGTCCCCTCCTTCGGGCACGGGCTCGGCGCGGCGATCGCGACCGCGGACACGAT
>JBILLV010000100.1:0-27784 GCA_044375895.1 Polyangiales bacterium
CGGCGTTGCGGGCGGCGTCGAGGGCCACGCCCATGTACAGGAGCCCGTCGCACACGGCGGCGCGGACGGAGGCGCTGTTCTCTCCGATGCCGCCGGTGAAGACGATGGCGTCGGCGCCGCCGAGGAGGGCCGCGTAGGCCCCGACGTACTTCTTCACGCGCCGGGTGAACACCTCCACCGCGAGGCGCGCGCGGCGGTCACCCCCGGCGGCCCGCGTCTCCACGTCGCGGAAGTCACCGCCGACCACGCCCGAGAGCCCCGCGAGGCCGCTCTGGCGGTTGAGCAGGGCGTCGACGGCGTCGCTGCTCATCCCCTGGCGCGCGAGGAGCAGGGGGATGGCGGGGTCGAGGTCGCCCGAGCGCGTCCCCATGACGAGGCCTTCGAGCGGGGTCATGCCCATCGAGGTGTCGACCGAGACGCCGCCGTCGACCGCGCTCACCGAACACCCGCCGCCGAGGTGGCAGGTGATGAGCCGGAGGCGGGAGAGGTCGGTCTTCAGGTGCTCGGCGGCAGAGAGGGCCATGTACTGGTGGCTCGGCCCGTGGAAGCCGTAGCGACGGACGCCCTGCTGGAGGTAGAGCTCCTGCGGGACGGCGTACGTGAACGCCTCGTCGGGCAGCTCCGCGTGGAAGGCCGTGTCGAACACCGCGACCTGAGGCACGGTGGGGAGCAGCTCTTCGGCGGCCTCGATGCCAGCGAGGTTCACCGGGTTGTGGATGGGTGCGTAGCGCGCGCAGTCGCGGATGGTGGCCTTCACGGCGTCGTCGATGCGCGCGGGCTGCACGAGGCGCTCGCCGCCGTGCACGACGCGGTGCCCGACGGCGAGCTGCGGGTCGTCGAGGCGGAGCGAGCCGCCCTCGCGCGAGAGCTCGTCGAGCACGGCGCGGAGGGCGGCGCGGTGGTCGGGGGCGACGAGCTCGCGCTCCGCGGGGGAGGGCGCGGTGACGACGTGGCGCGCGGCCCCGCCGATGCGCTCCACGCGGCCCGACGCCAGCGGGACCTCCGTGTCCATGTCGTAGAGGTTGTACTTGACGGACGTGGAGCCGGCGTTGAGGACGAGCACCTTCATGACGTTGGCGCCTCCATGCGACGGAAGGGACGCGCGCGTCAACCGCGGAGACGGAGCTGGCGCGCGGCGGCGCGGGCCGCGGTGTCGGCGCGCCGCGATGAGGCTCAGCGACGTGGTCATGGCGGTGACGCTCCTCGGTTGTGCGCCGCGCCCCCGCGTCGCCGCGCCGCCGCCGCCCGACGACGGCCGCTTCGTCATCCGCTTCGCGCCGCACACGGCGGGGCCATCGTACGACGTGGAGGGCCTCCGCGCGCACATCGCGGCGCTCCCGCCGGGGGCATTCACCGTGACGCTGCGCGCCGACGCCATCGCCCGCTACGTCTCCGACCTCGTGCCCGCGGGCTGCGTCGTGCTGCACCTCACCGCCGCTGGCGCCGCCCGGCTGCGTGAGGACGCGGCCCTCCAGCAGCAGACCACGCCCGCCACGCGCCGCCTCGCCGACGACCTCGACGGGGCGATGTTCGTGGTGGAGCTCGACGGGCAACGGCTCTACGAGGGGCAGGTGTGGCCCGAGAACGGCGCGGCGGCCTTCGACACGGCCGCGATGCACCCCGCCGACACGCCCGCGCCGGGGCGGCTCATCCTGGCGCCGTCGCAGGGGATGTGGTCGCGCCTCGGGCCGGGCGCGCGCTCGCCCATCGATCATCGCGCGCTGCGGGGGTACTTCGCGGGGCGGGGCGTGTTCGAGGAGTCGCGGCGCTGCGCGGATCGGTGACGCGCGAGGCGGAGCACGCGCCTGGCCGGCGAGGCGTTCCTCCTACGTGCGCACGCAACGCCGCTCGCCGCCTCGGGGTGGCGGCCGCCACCCTCCGCCACCCCATCGCCACCCATCGCCACCCCGCCGCCGCCACCCCGAAGCGCAAATTCCCCGGCGTTCTTGCGTCGGCACACGACGTGGAGAGGCCACCCTTCACGGAGACCATCGTTCATGAGCTTCTCACCGCCCCCGCGCTTCGAAGGCACAACGGCCCGTGTGGTAGGGTCGCCGATGGAAAGGCAGCGGCCACCGATGACGCAGGCGCGCAAGCGGGTCGAGCTCACGTTCGAGGTCCCCTACACGCACCCCTCCTGGGTGCTGGAGGACACGAAGGTGCCAATCAGCGCAGCACAAGACGACGCCACGACGGTGCTCGCCTCCTCATGGCGGCTGTGGGGGAGGCGGGTCGGGCGAGCGGTGAGCATCCGGCGCGACCTCGCGGTTCGCTGGGACGAGGAGCATCCGCGCATCGGGGTCGACCCCGACGTGTGCCTGCTCGAACCGCCGCCCGCGACGCCCGAGACCGAGCTCACGAGCCTGCGCACCTGGGTGGAAGGCGACGACCCGCCGAAGGTGGCCTGCGAGGTGGTCAGCAAGAACAACGCGCGCAAGGACTACGGCGCAGGGCCGCGCAAGTACGCGGCGGCGGGCGTGCAGGAGCTGTGGGTGTTCGACCCGCAGCATCACGGCCCGGACGATGACGGGGGGCCGTGGACCCTCCAGGTGTGGGAGCGCGGCAAGGCGGGGGACTTCCGCCGCGTGTACGTCGGCGACGGCCCCGCGTGGAGCGCGTACTTCAAGGCGTGGCTCGTCGTGTCGAGCGACGGGAGGTTCCTCCGCTTGAGCGACGACGAGGAGGGGGGCGCGCTGTGGCTCACCGAGGCGGAGGACGCGGAGCGCGCGCGTGCGGACGCGGAGCGCGCGCGTGCGGACGCGGTGGCGATGCAGGAGCGGATCGCGGCGCTGGAGGCGCTGCTCGCGGCCCGACGCGACGGGACGTAGCCCCGCGTCCGTCCCGCGCTACACGTCGAAGATCTTGCCCGGGTTGAGCGTGTTGTTCGGGTCGAGGGCGCGCTTGAAGGCCTTGAGCAGCGAGAGCTCCTCGGGGGCGCGCGTGTGCCCGAGCCAGGGCTTCTTCAAGAGCCCGATGCCGTGCTCGGCCGAGACGCTGCCGCCGTGGCGCCGCACCAGATCGAACATGTGCGCGTCGGCCTCGTGCGTCTGCGCGAGGAAGTCGGCCTTGTCCATCGCGTCGGGCTTCATCACGTTGACGTGCAGGTTGCCATCGCCGATGTGGCCGAAGAGGCACAGCTCCCACGCGGGGTAGCGCTCCGCCAGCAGCGCGTTGAGCTCGCCGCAGAAGGTCTGGAGCGCGGCGAGGGGGAGGGCGATGTCGTTCTTGTGCGGGAGGCCGGTGGCCGAGAGCGACTCGCTGATGCCCTCGCGCAGGGCCCACAGGGCGGCGGCCTGGGAGCCGTCTTGCGACATGGTTCCGTCGAGGGCGAGGCCGTCTTCGAAGAGCTTCGCGGCCCAGGCGGAGAGGGCGTCGGCGTCGGTGGGTTCGACCTCCATGAGCACGTAGTGGGTGCACGGGGTGTCGAAGGGCGGCCGCACCTTGCGATGCCGCTGCAGCCGCGCGAGGCACGCGTCGGTGAAGAACTCGAACGCGCTCAGCGTGAAGGGCCCCCGGCGCGCCTCGGCGAAGAGCGTGAGCACGGCCTGGAGGTCGCTCACGCCGAGGAGGAGAACGGTCTGCGGGGGCGGCAGGCGCGTGAGCTTGAGCGTCGCCTCGGTGATGACCCCGAGCGTCCCCTCGGTGCCGATGAACACCTGGCGGAGGTCGAGGCCGGTGTTGTTCTTCTCCAGCGCGCCGTTGAGGCGGAGGATGTCGCCGCGGGCGGTGACCACCACGAGCCCGAGCACCCACTGGCGCGTGAGGCCGTACCGGATGACCTTTACGCCGCCCGCGTTGGTGGCGATGTTGCCGCCCACCTGGCTCGACCCCTTCGACGCGAAGTCCACCGGCCAGGTGAGCCCGTGCGGCGCGCAGTGGTGGTGCACGGCCTCGGTGACCGCGCCCGCTTCGACGTGGACGGTCTGGGCGAGCGCGTCGACGGGCGCCATCGCCCGCATGCGCGAGAGCGAGAGCACCAGCTCGCCGTGGCGCGCGACGGCCCCGCCCGCGAGGCCCGTGCGGCCCCCAGAGGGCACCACCGCCACGCCCGCAGCGTCGCAGAGCGAGAGGATGGTGGCGACCTCCGCGGTGCTCCGCGGGAAGGCGATGACGCTCGGGGCGGGGGCGTAGACCTTCGTCCAGTCGCGGCCGTACTCGGCGAGGTCGTCAGGGTCGTCGGAGAGGGCGTCGGCGGGGAGCGCGGCGGCGAGGCGGGCGCGCAACGCAGCGGGGAGCGGAGGCGCGGTCAAGGGACCACCTTGCGGATCATGTGCAGGAGCTCGTCGATGTCGAAGGGCTTCTCGAGCCGGGGGTTGGGCACGCGGGCCATGAACTCCTGCGCGCGCGGGGTGAAGGCGCCGCCCGTGAGGAAGATCACGCGCCGGGCCTGCGCGTCGTCGAGGCGCTCGATGGCGTCGAACAGGTCGATGCCCGACATCTCGGGCATCATCAGGTCGCAGAGGAGCACGTCGTAGCGCTCGCCGCCGCGCAGCAGCTCCAGCACCTCGGCGCCGGAGGCCGCCTCGCGGACCTCGTGCTCGGCCCCGAGGATCTGCCCGAGGGACGTGCGCAGGTTGGCCTCGTCGTCGACCAGCAGCACCCGCGCGCGGCGCGGCGGGAGGAGGGTGCGCGGCGGCCGCGACGGGTCGTCGACGCGGACGCGGTTGCTGGCGGGCAGGAGCACGCGGAAGGTGCTGCCGCGGCCGGGCGCGCTCTCCACCTGGATCTCGCCGCCGAGGTTGGCGACGATGCCGTGGCAGATGGAGAGCCCGAGGCCGATGCCCTCGCCGACGGGCTTCGTGGTGAAGAAGGGGTCGAAGATGCGCTCGCGGACGTCGGGGGCGATGCCGGCGCCCGTGTCGATGATCTCGACGACGACGCGGTCGCCCTGCTCGCGGGTGACGACGCGGACGCGGTGCTCGGCGACGTGGCCCTCGGGGATGGCCTGCGCGGCGTTCATCAGAAGGTTCAAGAACACCTGGCCGAGGCGGGCCTCGTTGGCGATCACGGCGGGCACGGGGCCGAACTCTCGCACGAGGCGGGCGCGGTGGCGGATCTCGTTCCACGCCATGTCGATGCTCGACTCGATCACGTCTTCGACGAGGACGGGGCCGCGCCGGTCTTCGTCGCCGCGGGAGAAGGTGCGGAGGTTCTTGACGATCTGGCGCACGCGGTCGGCCCCTTCGCGGGCGTGGGCGAGGGCGCGTCGGAGCCGGGCGCGGGACTCCGCCGCCGCGTTGATGTCCGTCGGCACCGGGAGCCCCACGAGGCGGGCCGCGAACTCCAGGTTGGCGATGACGTACGTGAGCGGGTTGTTGATCTCGTGGGCGGCCCCGGCGGCGAGCGTCCCGACGCTCACCAGACGGTCAGCGAGCACCAGCTGCGACTGGATCTCCAGGGCCTCGCGGCGGCGCTCACGCAGCTCGATGTTGCGCTCCACCACCCGGAGCCGCGCGTCGAAGCGCTGCGGGTCGAAGGGCAACGGGGAGTAGTCGTCGAGCCCGGCGTCGAGCACGCTGCCCGCGCGGTCGTCCCAGGGGGCGCCGAGGAGCGCCAGGAGGAAGGCCCCGGCGTGGCGCGCGCGGGCCTCGCGGCAGAGGGACGGGAGCGCCTCGCGTGACTCCGCGGCGTCGACGAGCACCACGAGGTCGAAGGCGTCGGCGTCGGTGACGTCGCCATGGCGCGCGTCGTGGCCGCGGTGTCGGATCGCGGCGACGATCTCCTGCGCCTGACCCCGCGGGTCGGCGTCGATGACGAGGGCCCTCATGAGAAGGTGGAGGTTCTACCACCGTTGGCGGCGCGCGAGGGGCTGAAAGCTGAGGGCCGCGGCGCCGCGATTTCACCGTCGCCGGAGGGCGCTTTCGCTACTCTACGCGCCATGAGTGAAGCGCAGACGGACGTCCTGGTGGTGGGCGCGGGGCCGACGGGCCTCACGCTGGCGAGCGAGCTGCTCCGGCAGGGGCTCACGGTGCGGATCATCGACGCGGCCGAGGCGCCGTCGCCCTGGTCGCGCGCGGTGGTGGTGCACGCGCGCACGCTGGAGGTGCTCGGGCAGGTGGGGTGCGTCGACGCGCTGGTGGCGCGGGGGACGAAGGTCCGCGGGGCGACGCTGTGGTCGGCGGGCGAGACGCTCGCGCGGGTGGAGTTTGACGAGCTCGACACGCCCTTCCCGTATGTGCTCTGCCTCTCGCAGCAGGAGACCGAGGCCGTGCTGCACGACGCCCTCGTGGCCCGCGGCGGCGCGGTGGAGCGGGGCGTACGGCTCACGAGCTTTCGCCAGGACGGCACCGGGGTGACCGCCCGTCTCGTGCGCGGCGAGGAGGAGCTCACGGTGCGCGCGGCGTGGATCGTCGGCTGCGACGGCGCCCACAGCGTCGTGCGCAAGGCCCTCGACCAGCCCTTCGAGGGGAGCACCTACGAGGAGCGCTTCCAGCTCGCCGACCTGAAGATCGACTGGGACACGCGCGACGACCGCATCACCACGTACTTCGCCGACGACGGCATCGTGGCGTGCTTCCCCCTGCCGGGCGGCCGCTGGCGCCTGGTCGCGACGGACGTCGGCGAGGCCACCGAGGCGCCCACCGCCGACGAGGTGGAGGCCCTCTTCCACCGGCGGACGGGCAGCGGCGCGAAGCTCTCGGACATGGTGTGGTCGTCGCGCTTCCGCATCCATTGTCGGCAGGTGGCGAGCTACCGCGACGACCGCGCGCTGCTCGCGGGCGACGCCGCCCACATCCACAGCCCCGCCGGGGGGCAGGGGATGAACACCGGCATTCAAGACGCCCACAACCTCGCCTGGAAGCTCAGCCTCGTGCACAAGGGCTACGCCCGCTCGAAGCTGCTCGACACGTACCACGAGGAGCGCCACGCGGTGGGGCAGAGCGTGCTGCGCGGCACCGACGCGGCCACCAAGGTCGCCGTCGTGCGCAGCGCCGCGGCGCGGGGCGTTCGCGATGAGCTGGCGCGCTTTCTCACGAGCCTGGAGGTGGTGCAGCAGCGGGTGGCGACCGAGCTCACCGAGCTCACCGTCAACTACGAGCGGAGCTCGCTCTCGCTGGAGCACAAGACCAGCGTGCTCCAGGGGCGGCTGGGCACGGCGGCGGGCGGCGAGACGCCGACGGTGGCCTCGGTGCGGGCCTTCGACAAGGCCCCCGCGGCGGGGCGGCGCGCGAAGGACGGCCACGCCACCGTCGCGGGGGAGCCCGGCACCCGCTCGCTCTTCGCCGTGCTCGACGCGCGGCGCTTCAACGTGCTGCTGTTCGACGGGCGGAGCGACAGCGCCGACGGGTACCAGCGCTTCGCCGCGATCGCGAGCGTCCTCGCCGAGCGCTTCCCAGACGCGGTCGACGTCACCGTCATCACCCCGCGGACCACGCGCCCGGCGGAGCTCCCCGAGAAGATCTGCGTCGTGCTCGACCCCGACGGCGAGCTCGAGGCCCGCTACGGCGCCACCACGGAGTGCGTGTACATCCTCCGCCCCGACCTCTACGTCGGATACCGCGCGCAGCCCGTCGACGAAGACAAGATCGTCGCCTGGCTCAAGACCGTGCTGCGGTAGAAGCGCCGCCGTGCCCGGCGGTCGTCGCGCACGTTGCGCCCAAAGCTCAATTCTGATAGTGAGTCTCAAGATCGTGAGTAGCACCCTTGCCTCGCACCTGTCGAACGTCCCTCGTGTGATCGCCTCGCTCGACGCGCTGCCTGAGGACGCGGCGATGCTCGACGGCGTGGGGCTCTCGCCGGGGCGGACGGTGAGGGTGTTGCGGCGGGCTCCCTTCGGCGGGCCGCTCCACGTGCGGGTGGACACGGGCGTCGAGGTCGCGATCGATCGGGCGCTGGCCGAGCACGTGAAGCTCACCCCGGAGGCGCCGTGAGCGCCCATTGCGAGCCGGGGACGGGCGCGGAGGCGACGCCGGGTGATGTCACCGTGGTGCTGGTGGGCCGACCCAACGCGGGCAAGTCGAGCGTGTACAACCGGCTCACGGGCGGCGACGCGAAGGTGGGCAACTTCCCCGGCGTGACGGTGGATGTCCTCGAAGCGGCGATCGTCCACGAGGGCGTGCGGTACCGCGTGGTCGACCTGCCCGGGCTCTACTCGCTGAAGAGCACGGGCGACACCGAGGAGGCCGTCGCCCGGCGCTTCTTCGACGACCTGAAGAGGTCCGCGGGTGCGTCCGTGGTGGTGCAGGTGATGGACGGGTCGGTTCCCGCGCTCGGCTTGCGGCTCACGCGCGAGCTCGCCGGCGAGGGGCTGCCGCTGGTGCTCGCGGTCACGCGGCGCGACGTGCTGGAGGCCGAGGGGCGCTCGCTCGACGTGGCCGCGCTCGAAGACGCCCTCGGGGCGCGGGTGGTGCTCGTCGACGCGCGCGGCGCCGACAGCCGCGACGCCGTGCTCGCGCTCGTGCGTGACGCCGCGAAGTCGCGCGCGCTCCCCGCGACGAGCGCGCGAGAGATCGACCCCGACGCGCTCGGGGCGCGGTGCCTGCGGGAGACCTCGGGTGCCCCAGAGGCGCTGCGCGCGCGGCAGCGGACGGCGCGTCTCGACCGGTGGCTGCTGCACCCGTGGTGGGGGCCGACGCTCTTCGTGGCGCTGATGGGGGCGCTGTTCTCCGCGGTGTTTCTGGTGGCCGACCCGGCCTCGGCGGCGGTCGACGCGGTGGTGCGCGGGCTCGCGGGGGCGATCGGGCCGCGCATCGCGAGCGAGGGGTGGCGCTCGTTCGTGGTCGACGGCGTGCTGGGCGGCGCGGGGACGGTGCTCACCTTCCTCCCGCAGATCGTGCTCCTCACGGTCGCGATGGAGCTCCTCGACGCGTCAGGCTACCTCGCGCGGGGTGTGTTTCTCGTCGACCGGCTGCTGCGTCGCTTCGGGCTTGGGGGGCGCTCGTTCGTGCCGCTGCTCACGGGTCACGCGTGCGCGATTCCCGCCATCAGCGCGACGCGCATCATCCGCGATCCGAGGGAGCGCCTCGCGGCCATCCTCGTGATCCCGCTGATGACGTGCTCGGCGCGCATCCCGACGTACGGCGTGCTCATCAAGGCCTTCTTCGACGCGCGGGGCGTGGTGTTTCGCGCGGGGGTGTTCATCGCCCTCTACGCCGCGGGGCTCGTCGCGGGGATGCTCGCGAGCGCCGTTCTTCAGCGCAAGGTGACCCGCGGTCGGCGCCTCCCGCTGCTGCTGGAGATGCCCGCCTACGAGCGCCCGCAGGCCCGCGTGGTGGTGCGCACCGCGTGGCGCGCGGCGGGGCGCTTCGTGAAGGACGTCGGCACCACCATCCTCGTCGGCAGCGCGATCCTGTGGGTGCTTCTCCACGTGCCGATGCCGGCCCGCTTCGATCGGGCGGGGGACACGGGCGAGCTCCCGGCCCCGGTGGCGGCGATGCAGCACAGCGTGGCGGCGGGCGTCGGGCGCGCGCTCGAACCCGTCACGCAGGCGGCGGGCTTCGACTGGCGCATCAACGTCGGGCTCATCGGGTCGTTCGGCGCGCGGGAGTTCATGGTGGGGACGCTGGGCGTCATCCTTGGCATCGAGGACGCGGACGACGACTCGGGGGACGACGTCGCCACCGCCCTGCGCACGGCCCGCGACCCGTCGGGGAGGCCGCGCTATGGCGTCGCGCACGGGCTCGCGCTGATGGCCTTCTTCGTCATCGCCTGCCAGTGCGTGAGCACCTTCGCGGCGGTGAAGCGGGAGACGCGCTCGTGGCGCTGGGCGCTCTTCACGCTGGGGTGGACGTACGCGGCGGGCTTCGGGCTCGCGGTGCTGGTGTTCCAGGTCGCGCGCGCCCTCGGGGGGTGAGCGGTCACGGCGTCGGGGCGGCGGGGCGGCGGTACACCGACACGATGGGCACGCCGTCGTGCGTGAGCACGTAGGCCACGGCGGGCGACTGGAAGGCCGTCCAGATCTGGTAGTCGACCTCGTTCATGTGGAGCTCGTGGTGGACGATGGAGAACTCGCCCTCCCCCACCTGCCACACCGCGCGCAGGTCGCGTCGCACCGTGCCGTCACGCTGGAGCATGTCCCACGCTTCGTACGTGGTGTCGTGGATGTAGATGCCCGCGTTGGGCGGCGCGTGGGCGTTGAACCACGGCGCCAGCGACCGCGTGGTGAAGCCCCAGAACTGCCGGTTGAGCCCGATGTCCGCGGACCCCGGCGTGCCCCCCGCGAGAGGGGTGTAGTTGCTGAGGCCGAAGGGGTGCGAGTGGGCGGTCTGCCACAGCGGCGGGAGCGTGATGAGCACGCCCAGCGCGAGGGTCGCGAGGCGTGGGTCCTTCATGCGCCCGGCGAGGTTTTCTTCGAGGCGCTTCGCGACGTAGGCGAAGCCGAGGCCCGCCATGAGGGCGAGGAAGGGGTAGGCGGGAAACCAGTGCTTGGTGCCGCCGAAGATGGGCGTCTTCGTCGAGAACCACGGCGCCAGCGGCACGAGGAAGCCCATCCCCACGAGGAGCAGCGTGCCGCGGCGCTCGTCGTCGGTGCGGTTCTTCACCCAGGGGAGCTCGCGGAGGCCGCGGGTGAAGTGAACCGCGAGGCCCAACGCCGCGAGCGCGAGGGTGATGCCGGGGACGGTGAAGGCGATCATCCCCCAGGAGTACGAGCGCGGAAACGGCGGCCGGAACCAGTTAAACCCCAGGTACTCCATGTTGTAGTACGCGTGGTTGGTGTGGAAGCCGACGTACTCCGCGAGGCGCCCGGGGCGGCCGTCGGCCGTGCGGAGGAAGTCGAACCACATCCACGGCCACAGGGCCCAGAAGATGAGCGGGCCGAGCACCGCCATCATCACCAGCGACATCGGCAGCGGGAACTTCCCCCGCTTCACATCACCGACGATGTCACCGCCGCGCGAGAGGGCGAAGTGCGTCACCACGAGGAAGGGGACGAACCACGCGTTGTGCTTCGTCTCCAGCGCGAGGCCCCAGAGCGCGCCCGTCGCGACGGCCCACCCGAAGCTCCCGCTGGTGGAGCGCCAGTAGGCGTACAACACCAGCACCCACATCGTGACGACGGGGACGTCGAAGCAGTCGAGGTGCGCGTGGTAGAAGACGCGCGGCATCAGCGCGAGGAGCACCGCGGCGATGAGCCCGACGCGGGGGTTGAAGGCGCGGTGGCCGAAGAGGTAGGTGACCCACAGCCCGAGGCCCCCCATCAGCATGCCGGGGAAGCGGTAGGCGGTGCTCTCCATCCGGAAGAGGTGCCACTTCTCGTGGAAGAGCAGCCACGAGAGCCCGAAGAGCGACTTCATCAGCGAGGGGTGCTCGTGGTTGACGCCCCAGGCCGCGTCGATGGCCGCGCGCGACAGGGCCACGGAGCGGTTCTGCGCCAGCGACTGGAACCACTCCGCGTAGGTGCGGGCGGCGTGGAAGTAGAAGCCCTCGTCGCGCGCGAAGCCGATGGCGGGCGCCGTCTTCAGCAGCACGATCACGTAGAGCGCCGCGAGCGCGAAGCCCACCGCGTGGGGCTTCAGGGCGGCGAGGACGCGGTCGCGCCGGGAGGTCGGTTCGGCGCTCATCGCGTGTCTCCTTCGAAGCAGTAGTGGCGCATCCCCGCGCGCTCGCTGGTGACCTCGAAGCTCACGTCGCGCGCGCTCCCCTGGAAGGCCGTGGTGTCGAACTCGTACGTCTTCCACCCCTCGCCGTCGCGGTGGGTGTCGGTGCCCACCACCTGGTCGCCGACGCGGACGCGCAGCACCACGGGGCCGCCGAGGTCGTTGCCGTTGTCGTCGCCGCGCTCGGCCTCGTAGGCGAGCGTGTGGTGGCCGTGCAGGCGCGTCCCGATGGGCACGTTGCGGAAGGTGGTGACCATCGTGGCCCCCTGCACCGGGTGCGACCAGATGCAGCGTCGGCCGCGGTGCTCCATGTCCTCGACGACGGTGACGCCGACGTAGTTCCAGCCCTCGTTGCTGCAGGCGAAGCGCTCGGGGCCGGGGAGCATGCCGCCGCCGAGGCCGCCGCCGGCGACGAAGAGGCCCGACTGGAAGTTGCAGTCGCGCCGCGTCTCGCCGTCGATGCGAACGGGCTGCGCGTCGGGCGGGCGGACGTGCTCGGTGAAGTCGTAGAGCACCCGCGCGGGCGACGGGTTGACCAGCAGGCGCACCGTGACGCGCCCGAACGCGGTGGCCGACTGTTCGCGCCAGCCGCGGAAATCAGGGTGCTCGGCGCCGCGGATCGTGGCCACCCAGGCGCGCGCATAGCGGGTGGCGTCGGGGCGCGCGGCGTCGCGGAGGGCGATGAGGTCGCGGAAGTGCATCCGCGCGAGGGGGTCGGTCCAGAGGGGGGCGGAGGCCACGAGGTCGCCGTCGCGGCGGGCGCGCGCGATGTGGTCGTGGGCCGCGCGCCAGTGGGCGTCGGTGGGGACGCGGGCCTGGATCACCCCCTGCGCGACGAGCTCCACCACCGCGAGGGCGGGGAAGAGCATGAACCACCAGCCGCGGAGCCCCCGCGGGGTCGGCGGTGGGGGCGCCGGTTCGGGAGGGGCGGCGGGCGCTTCGGGCGCAGGCGCCTCGGCGGGGGCGGGTTCGGTGGGCTCGTCGGACACGGCGCGGGACCATAGTCCAACCGTCGTCGCCCGCTCAATAGAACGCGTTGCGCGCGGTCGCTCCGTCGCTTGACACCCACGCGCGGGAGGGCGTCTCCTCTCGCGCGCGATGACCTCCTCCACCCTCCTCACGCGCTCGCTGATCGTGCTCACCCTCACTGCGGCGCCTTCGCTCGCGTGGGCGCAGCTGGCGTGCCCTGGGGGCCAGGCGGTGAGCGCCGACACCGCCGGTCACTGCTGCTGGCCCGCGCAGGCGTGGTCGTCGTCGCGCGGCGCTTGCGTGGGCGCGCCCCAGTGCCCCGCGGGGATGGTCGCCCAGGGGGAGGTGTGCGCCCCCGTGGCGGTCGTGCGCGAGGCGCCCGCCGTCGCCGCCGCCGGGCAGCCCGCCGCGCCGTGGGGTGGGGCGGCTTCGCCCGCGCCGCTGCCCTCGGCCGCGCCGTCCTACGCGCCCCAACCGTTGTATCCGACGCCGGCGTACGCGCCTGGCCTCCCGGTGCGCTTCGTCCCCAACTCCATGGGCGATCGATTCACGGTGAGCGTGACGACGCCCGCGGGTCCGCAGCAGTGCGTGGCGCCGTGTGTGATGTCGCTGCTGCCGGGCGAGCACACCGTCACCATCTCGGGCGACGTCGAGTACACCGACACGATCACGGTGGTGGGCAACCCGCTCCACGTGCGCATCCGACGCTACCGCTCGGAGCGGATGATCTGGGGGGTCGCGGGCACGGGCGTGGGTGCGGCGTTGTTCGTCGCCGGGCTCGCGATGAGCGGGGACTGCACCACCCTGTCGTTCTCGACCGTCTGCGAGCGATCGTCGGCGGCCAACGGGCTGATGATCGTCGGCTCGACGCTCGCGATCGTGGCGGCGACGACGGGGTTCACCACGATGGGCTCCAACAGCCTCGCGGTCACCACGGACTACAACCTCTATGTGCGCGCGCGCGGGCCGCGCTTCGCGGGCGTCGGCGCGAGCCCGATGGCGGGCGGCGGGCTCATCGGCGCGACGCTCCAGTTCTGACGCTCCTCCCACCCACAGGATCACGCTTCATGACCGACAACGCCAGCTACGTTCCGCCCAAGGTCTGGACCCCGAAGGCGTCGACCGGGGGCCGCTTCGCCAACATCAACCGCCCGGTCGCGGGGCCGACGCACGACAAGGTGCTCCCGGTGGGCCGCCACCCGCTGCAGCTCTACTCGCTGGGCACGCCCAACGGGGTGAAGGTGACGGTGATGCTCGAGGAGCTGCTCGCGCTCGGCCACGCGGGCGCGGAGTACGACGCGTGGCTCGTCAACATCATGGAGGGCGATCAGTTCGGCTCGGGCTTCGTCGACGTGAACCCCAACTCGAAGATCCCGGCGCTGATGGACCACAGCACCTCGCCGCCGACGCGCGTGTTCGAGTCGGGCGCGATTCTCCTCTACCTCGCGGAGAAGTTTGGCGCCTTCCTGCCGACCGATCTCCAGCAGCGCACGGCCTGCCTGTCCTGGCTCATGTGGCAGATGGGCAGCGCGCCCTACCTCGGCGGCGGCTTCGGGCACTTCTACGCCTACGCGCCGGAGAAGATCGAGTACTGCATCGACCGCTTCGCCATGGAGGTGAAGCGTCAGCTCGACGTGCTCGACCGGCACCTCGCGACCCACCGCTACATGGCGGGCGACGTGTACACCATCGCGGACATGGCCATCTGGCCCTGGTACGGCGCGCTCGTGGCGGGGCAGGTGTACGACGCCGCGGAGTTTCTCCAGGTGAGCAGCTACACCCACGTCGTCCGCTGGACGAACGAGATCGCCGAGCGCCCCGCGGTGCAGCGCGGTCGCATGGTGAACCGCGTCTTCGGCAAGCCCGAGAGCCAGCTCCGGGAGCGGCACGAGGCGAGCGATTTCGAGACGAAGACGCAGGACAAGCTCGACGCCGCGGCCGCGGTCACTCCTCGCTGAAGGGCTCTTCGCCGAGGTCGCCTGCGACGAGTACTCGGTCGCCGACCCGGCACCACGGTGGCGGCGTTCCGTTGAACCGCGCGCGGCGGCCGTGGCATGCTCGCGCGAGTGAGTGAAGCGGCCGTCGGCAGGGTGCTCTACGTCGACGACGAGCCGATGAACGTCGAGCTCTTCCGCCTGACCTTCGGCGACGACTTCGACGTGGTGACGGCAGGGGGCGGTCGCGAGGCCCTCGACGTGCTGGCGCGGACGAACGTGGCGGTGGTCGTCACCGACGAGCGGATGCCCGAGGTGTCAGGCGCCGAGCTCCTCGCTGCTGCGGCCGAGCGCTGGCCCGACACCGCGCGGGTGATCGTCTCGGCCTACAGCGACTCCGCGCGGCTCCTGCGCGCCATCAACCTCGGCCACGCCCATGAGTACTTCGTGAAGCCGTGGGAGCGCGACGAGCTGGCGGCCTGCCTGAGCCGCAACCTCGCCCAGGCCGCCCGACGCCGGGCCCTCCGCGCCCGCGCGTCGCTCAGCGAAGCGCTCCACGACGACCTCCGCGCCGAGCGTGACCCCAGCGGGGTGGTGGGCGACTCCGCCGCGCTCCGTTCCGTGCTGGCCGCGGCCCGCCGCGCCGCCGCGAGCGAGGCCACGGTGCTCATCCGCGGCGAGACCGGGACGGGCAAGGAGCTGGTGGCTCGCCTCATCCACGAGAGCTCGCCGCGCGCGCAGGGGCCCTTCATCCGGGTCAACTGCGCGTCCCTGGCCGAGGGCTTGCTCCAGAGCGAGCTCTTCGGCCACGAGAAGGGGGCCTTCACGGGGGCGGCCGCGCTGCGCAAGGGCCGCTTCGAACTCGCCCATGGCGGCACGCTGTTCCTCGACGAGATCGGCGACGTGCCGGCGACCACCCAGGTGAGCCTCCTCCGGGTGTTGCAGGAGCGCGAGGTCGAGCGCGTCGGCGGTCAGCGCCCGGTTGCCGTGGACGTCCGGGTCGTGGCGGCGACGCACCGCGACCTGGAGCGGATGGTGAGTGAAGGGGACTTCCGGGCCGACCTGTTCTATCGCCTCAACGTGGTGCCGCTGCGCCTGCCGCCGTTGCGCGAGCGCCCGCAGGACGTCCCCGCGCTCGTCGAGCATTTCGTCCGCAAGCACGCGCCTCGGGGAGCGGCCTCGGTGGTAGACCCCGACGCGATGGCTGCGCTCGCGCGTTACGCCTGGCCCGGTAACGTCCGCGAGCTGGAGAACGTCGTCCAGCGGGCCCTCGTGCTCGCCACGACGTCGTCGCTCACGCTCGACGATTTCTCCCTCGACCTCGGCGCCCGCTTCACCGAGTCGCTGCGCGCCGAGCAGCAGCAGGGCGAGGCCGTCGAGGTGCGCGACGCCCTCCTCGCGCACGGGGGCAACGTCGCCCGCGCCGCCCGCGCCCTCGGCCTGCCCCGCACGACGCTCATCAGCCGGGCGAAGAAGCACAACCTGCTGTGAGGCCCGCGGCGGCAGCCCTCGCCCTCGCGCTCGCGGCGTGGGCTCCCGCGGCGGGCGCGGTGGGGGAGCTCGGCCTCCGCGGCGACGAGTCGGGCGTCTCCGTGGCCCCGGCGTGTACGCTCGCGCGCGACCCCACGGGCCGCGTCACCGCCGCCGACGTGCGGGGCGGGCGCGTGCGCGCGGAGGCCGTGGCGCGCGACTGGGTGAACGCGGGCTTCACGCGCGACGTGGTGTGGCTGCGGTGCATGGTGCGCAACGACTCGGGCCGCGCGGGCGCGTGGCTGATCGACCTCGGCCGCGAGGTCGACCGCATCGACGTCGACGATGGCCGCCGCACCGTCCGCGGCGGGCGCACGCTGCCCGTGGGGGCGTCGGGCGTGTGGGCGCTCTCGACCGTGGCCCGCGTCGCGCTGGAGCCCCGCGCCACCGCGGCGCTCGTCATCCGCCTCCAGAGCGAGGCGCCACTGGTGCTGCGCCCGCGGGTGTGGGCGGAGGCTCGCTACGCCGAGCACGCGCGGGTGGAGGGGTTGCTGCTCGGGCTCTTCTACGGCGTGCTCGCGGCGGCGGCGGCGTACAACGCGGCGCTCTTCGCCTCGACGCGGATGCGCGTCTACGCGCTCTACGCCGGGTACCTGGGCGCGCTGGGGCTGTTCTTCGCCGTGGTCGATCGCATCGTCGCGGCATGGATCACGCCCGGCGACGCGCGCTGGCAGGCGACCTCGGGGGTGCGCTTCGGGGCCGTGACCCTGCTCGCGGTGCTGGCCTTCTCGCGGGAGTTTCTCGACACGCCGCGGCGGCTGCCGCGCACCGAGTCCCTGGTGGGGGCGATGGCGGTTGGGTGCGGGCTGCTGTTCGCGTCGACCTTCGTGTCGAGCGCGGTGGTGTTCAAGCAGGCGACGGTCGCGCTGGGGGCGCTGATCGTCCTGGGGCTCGTGGCGGCGGCGGTCGCGTGCCGGCGGCGCGGCGGGGTGGAGGCGCCGTGGTTCCTGGCGGGGGTGGGGGTCTCGGCGGTCGGGATGTTGCTGCGCGGCGGGGTGCAGTGGGGCGTCGTCGGGTACAACGCGCTCACGGAGAACGGCTGGCGCGTGGGGCTCCTCGTGGACGTGGCCCTGCTCTCGCTCGGCCTCGCCGCCCGCATCCGCGTGCTCCGCGAGGCCCACGAGCGCTCGCGCACCGAGCTCCTCGCCCAGCGGGTCGCGATGACCGCCACGCTGGAGGCCGAGGTGATCGACCGGACGCGCGACCTGGAGGCGGCCAACCGGGCGCTCGCCGAGGCCCAGCGCGTCGCCGCCCACCAGCGCCGGATGGCCGCGCTCGGGCAGCTCGCGTCGGCGCTCGCGCACGAGGTGGCCAACCCGCTCAATTTTTCGGTGGGCGGAGCGGCCGAGCTCGCCCGGCGCGTCGAGGCCCTCCGCGCGGCGCTCGACCGCGGCGATGAGGGCGGTGCGCGCGCTGCCCTGCGCGGCGCGGAGCGGGCGCTGGAGCTGGTGCAGGGGGGCAACGTGCGCATCCGCGGCGTACTCGACGGGCTGCGCACGTACACGCGCGGCGACGTCACGGCGCCAGAGCCCGTCGACGTGCTCGCCGTGGCCCGCGCGACGATGGCGCTGATGGACGAGCGCTTCGGCGCGCAGGGCGTCACCGTGACGGTCGCCGACCGCGAGCTCCCGCGGGTGCGCGCGCGGCCGGGCGAGGTCGGGCAGGTGTTCATGAACCTCCTGCTCAACGCGGCGCAGGCCCTGCCCGACGGCGGCGCGGTGGTGATCGACGGGCGCGTGCGCGGGGAGGCGGTGGAGGTCACCGTCGCCGACGACGGGCCGGGCATCTCGCGCGAGCGGTGGAGCGAGGTGTTCGAACCGTACGTCACGACGCGGGCCGACGCGGGCGGTACGGGGCTGGGGCTCGCGGTGAGCCACGAGATCGCCCGCCAGCTCGGCGGCGACCTGCGCCTCGTGGAGGGCGCGCGCGGCGCCACGTTCGCGCTGACGCTCCCGGTGTGGCGCGACGCTGCGGCGCGCGGGTGAGCGGCGCGCTGGCGTCGGCGCTACAGGGGAATGGCCTCGTCGCTGGGCACCGTGTCGATGGGGATGGTGACGCGGAACACGCTCCCCTGGACGGCGCCCGGGTGGACGGTGACGTCGCCGCCGTGGGCCCGCGCGATGTGCTTCACCAGCGCGAGGCCGATGCCCGAGCCGCGCGCCCCCGACGACTGGGCGGTGCGGCCGCGGTAGAAGCGTTCGAAGATGCGGCGGGCGTCTTCGGGGTCGATGCCGGGGCCGCCGTCTTCCACCTCCAGCACGAGGCCGCGACGCTCTTGCCGGACGCGGACGGTGACGACCTCCGAGTCGGCGGCGTACTTCACCGCGTTGTCGAGGAGGTTGAAGAGGAGGAGGTGCAGCGCCCGCTCGTCGAGGCGGGTGCGCGGGAGGTCGGGGGCGATGTCCGTGAGCAGCTTCGGCCGCTCCTTCACAAGGCGGTAGCGAAACATCTCCACCCCGCGGAACACCACGCCCCCGAGGTCGCCCACGGCGAAATCGAAGGAGATGCGGCCGCGCTCCAGGCGGGCGAAATCGAGGACATTCTCGATGAGGGCGGTGAGGCGCTCGCTCTCGCGCACGATGATGTCGAGGTACTGCTGGCGCTTCTCGGGCGTGGGGACGCGGTCGGTGGCGAGCATCTCGCCGAACATGCGGATGAGCGAGAGCGGGGTCTTGAGCTCGTGCGACACCGTGGCGATGAAGTCGCTCTTGAGCTGGTTGAGGCGCTCCTGCTCGCGGGCGGCGAAGGCGAAGAAGATCACGCCCGCCATGATGACCAGCAGCGAGAGCCCGACGTAGCCCGCCTCGATGAGCCGCCGCGAGCGCGCCCCCGCTTCGAGCTCCGAGGCGGCCTGCGGCACCACCGCGAGGCGCCACTTGTACAGCGTGTTGGGGAAGCGCGCCGACACCAGGAACTCCGTCGCCGTCGTGAGCGAGCGCCCGTACACGATGCGCCCCTGCTCGTCGGTGACGTTGAAGCGTGAGGTGCTGCGACGTCGCCCGACGGGGTCGTCGAAGAGGCGCGGGAGCACGTCGCGCTTGACGTACTCGAGGTCGGTCTCGATGACGACGTAGTAGCGCCGCCCGGCGGACTCGCGGGCGACGTAGCTGGCGAGCACGCTCTGCCCGTTGAGTGTGCCGTGCCAGTGGCGCACCTCGTAGAGCGGGAGCGTGTCGAGGTGAAACTCCCCGCGCAGCCGCTCGTCGACGAGGCTGAGGTAGCGCGCGGCGTCGTCGGCCGACACCCGCGAGACGGCCCGCAGCGGGCGCTGGGCCTCGTCGAGGATGGCCGCGGCCCGTGCGCTCGGGTGGAGCACCGTCAGCGCGGGGAAGCGCGTGAGGAGCGCGTCGAGGTCGTCGGGGTCGACGGCGTGGACCACCGCGTCGTCGGCCGACGAGATGCCCCGCTCGACGCTCTTGAGCTTCTCGCTCACGAGGGCGAGCGTGGCGTCCATCACCGAGCGCTCGCCGAGGCGCTCCAGGGCGGCGGTGGTGCGCCACGTCCACCAGCCCAGAAACCCGGAGGCCGCCACGATGGCCGCGATGGCGGCCCAGCGGGTGACGGCCTTGGTGCGGGTGTTCACCGCGCGGAGATATCACCGCCGGGGAGGCGACGGCAAACGCCGGGTGGGGCCGAGGAAGCGCGGCGACATACCCTGACCACCCCGGGGTTGCGCGCGGCGTGGGGTTGCGTGCATCGTCGCCCCGTGGACCTCATCGTCGCCGAGAAGCCCTCCGTCGCCCGTGACATCGCCCGCGTGGTGGGGGCGACGAAGCGCGGCGACGGCTGCCTCGAAGGCCCCTCCCACGTGGTCACCTGGTGCATCGGCCACCTCGTCGAGCTGGAGGAGCCCGCCCACTACAACCCGCAGTGGAAGCAGTGGCGGCTCGACACGCTCCCGATGGCCCCCGAGCGCTTCGCCCTCCGCCCGGTCGACAGCACCAAAAAACAATGGGCCGTGGTGAAGAACCTCCTGCGCGATCGGAAGTTCAGCCGCGTGGTGAACGCGTGCGACGCGGGGCGCGAGGGGGAGCTCATCTTCCGGCACTGCTACGAGCTCGCCGGATCGAAGCTCCCGATGGCGCGGCTGTGGGTCTCGTCGCTCACCGACGCGGCGCTCCGCGGGGCCCTCGCGAAGCTCGCGCCGGGGCAGCGCTACGACCCCCTCGCCGACGCCGCCCGCTGCCGCTCCGAGGCCGACTGGCTCGTCGGGATGAACGCCACCCGCGCCCTCACCGTCCGCTCGCGCGGCGCCGCCGGGACGCAGGGGCAGCTCCTCTCCGTGGGCCGGGTGCAGACCCCGACGCTCGCGATGGTGGTGGAGCGCGAGCAGGCCATCCGGGCGTTTGTTTCGAAGGACTACTGGGAGGTGTTCGGTGACTTCACGCCGCGCGGGGGGCAGAGCTTCCGCGCGCGCTGGGAGCACGACCGACGACCCGCCATCGCGGCGCGCGACGTGGCCGACGCGATCGTGGCGCGGGCTTCGAAGCCGCCGGCGCGGGTCGAGCGGGTGGCCACGAAGGCCCAGCGCGTCCCGGCGCCGCTCCTCTTCGACCTCACCACGTTGCAGCGGCGGGCCAACACGCGCTTCGGCTGGTCGGCGCAGCACACGCTCGACGTGGCCCAGTCGCTCTACGAGACCCACAAGCTCATCACGTACCCGCGCACGGACTCGCGGCACCTCTCCAACGACATCCGCGGTGAGCTCCCGGAGACCTTCGACGCGCTCGCGACCGTTCCCGCGTATGCGAGCGTGGCGCGGGCGCTGCGGGCGGAGACGCCGCGCCTCGGCAAGCGGGTGTTCGACGACGCCAAGGTGAGCGACCACCACGCCATCATCCCCACCACGCGCCGCCCGGAGACCCGCACCCTCGCCCCCGACGAGGAGCGCCTCTACGACATGGTGGCGCGGGCGTTTCTCGCGGTGTTCATGCCCGACGCGGAGTTCGAACTGACGACCATCGTGGCGGTGGTGGGTGAGGGGACGTCGGCGGCCATCGAGGTGGAGGCCCCCGACGAGAAGGCTGCGTCGGACGAGGAGCCGCCCGAGCGCTTCGTGGAGGCGCTCCCACCGCCGCCCGACCGCTTCGTGGCGCGCGGGCGCGTGCGCAAGGTGGCGGGCTGGCAGGAGATCGCGGGCTTCGGCGGCGACGACGACCGCAAGGGGGGCGGTCCGCAGGTGTTGCCATTGGTGAAGGTGGGCGAGGCGCTCACGGGCGCGTACCGCCACGAGGCCAAGCGCACGCAGCCGCCGAAGCGCTACACCGAGGCGGGGCTGCTCGCGGCGATGGAGTCGTGCGGCAAGGAGGTGGACGACGACGAGCTCCGCGCGGCGCTGAAGGAGGCGGGGCTCGGCACGCCGGCGACGCGCGCGGCCACCATCGAGACGCTGCTCAAGCGGGCGTACATCACGCGGCGCGAGAAGGCGCTGGTGGCGACGCCGATGGGGGAGGCGCTGGTGGCGGCGATCCCGACGGCGGCGCTGCGGTCGCCGGAGCTCACGGGGCGCTGGGAGGCCCGGCTCGCGCGGATGGCCCGCGGGCAGGACGAGCGGGCGGCCTTCATGCGCGACATCACCGAGTTCGTGCGGGAGCTGGTCGACGGGCTGCGGCAGGGCGCGCGGGTGGTGGCGCCGCCGCTGGCGCCGGTCGCCGCGCAAGAGAGCGAGGCGCCGGTGCGCGTGGCGGCGCGGCGGACGGGCGCGGCGGGGGGGGAGAAGCGGGGACGAGGGACGCGGGCGCCGAAGGAGGCGAAGGCGCCGAAGGCGATCGCGGCGCCGTCGCGGGTGGGGGAGGACACGGGGGTGACGTGCCCGGCGTGCGGCCAGGCGAAGCTCATGCGGGGCAACCGCGCGTGGGGCTGCGCGCGGTGGAAGGACGGGTGCAGGGCGGTGATCCCGTACGAATACGGGGGGCGGACGCTGACAGACGCGCAGCTCCGCGACCTCGCGGCGAAGGGGGCGACGCGGGCGACGGCGTGGACGGTGGACGGGGCGGAGGTGAAGGGGAAGCTGCGGTACGACGCCAAGGGGACGCCGCCGACGCTGACGATCGAGCGGGGGTAGCGGCGAGGGCATTGTTCGCGCGACAGGCGCCGTGATACGGCTTCGCGCCAGGGAGGCGACGCACATGGGAGCTTTATTCGATGGAACGTACGGACCCGCAGCAGACGGCGGCAAGTCGGTGCCGGTGCAGGGGGCCGGGAGGTTCGAAGTGGGGGACGTTGGGGTGATGGTGTCGGCGCAGGCGAAGTTCCCGATCGGGAGCTGGTTCGTCGGGGCCTTCGGGCTTGGCGCGTTCGCGGCGGCGATCCTCTACTCCGACGACGGCCCGCCATACCCGAGCTGGCCCAAGGCGGCGGTCATGGCTGCGATGTCGGTGCTGTGGCTCGCCATCGCGGTGAAGACGCTCGCGCAGGGAGCGCTGAAGCCCGCGACGCTCACGGTGCCGTGGGCCAACGTCGGCGCGATCGGCCCGGCCGCTGTGGGCGGGAAGGCGGGGGTGCGGCTCACGCTGAGCGGGTACAAGCCGTCACCGAAGCCGCATTTCGAAGTCGCCCCCGACGGCGCGATCTTCTTCGCGCCGAACGGCGACCCCGAGGCCGTCGTGCGCGCCGTCGCGAGCGCTCGCCCGGGGCCGGCGACGGGGTAGGGGCGGACGTCGTCGCTGACGCGCGCGCGGGGGTGATGGTAGCGTCGCGGACGGCGATGCCCTCCTTGCGCTGGCTCCACCTCACCGACCTCCATTGCGGGATGTCCGACGGCCGCAGGCTCTGGCCGAGCGTGAAGGACGAACTCTTCGAAGACCTCCGCGCGCTCCACGGACGGAGCGGCGCGATCGACCTCGTCCTCTTCACCGGCGACCTCACGCAGCGGGGGTCGGCGGAGGAGTTCGCCGCGCTCGACGAAGAACTCGACGAGCTCTGGGAGGAGCTCGACGCCCTGGGGTCGAGGCCCGCGCTGGTGGCCGTGCCCGGCAACCACGACCTCGTGCGGCCCGACGCGCGGCGAGCGGCGGTGCGCGCGCTCCGCCCGTGGCACGACGACGAGGAGCTTCGGAAGGACTTCTGGGACACGGAGGGGAGCGAGTACCGCGCCGTCGTGACCGAGGCCTTCGCGAACTACACGGCGTTCTGCGATCGCTTCTCGCAGCGGCACCCGTGGCCCGAGGGCTTCACCGTCACGCGGGGGACGCTGCCTGGCGACGTCGCGGTGACGGTCGAGCGGGGCGGGCTGCGCACGGCGGTCGTGGGGCTCAACACCGCCTTCCTCCAGCTCGACGGCGGCGACTACGAGCGGCGCCTCGACCTCGACCTCCGCCAGCTCACCGGCGCGTGCGGCAGGAACCCGCCGCGCTGGCTCAAGCAGCATCACCTCACGCTGCTCCTCACGCACCACCCCACGTCGTGGCTCCACCCGCGGGCGCGCGACGAGTTCCGCGGGGAGCTCGCGCCGCCGGGGCGCTTCTTCGCGCACCTCTTCGGCCACATGCACGAGGCCCGCACGGCCACCACCGTCATCGGCGGCGCCGATGCGCTCCGCGAGGTGCAGGGGGCGTCGCTCCTCGGGTTGGAGGCGTGGGGAGGCGCGGTGAACCGCATCCACGGCTACGCGGCGGGCGGCGTCGATGTGGACGGCGACCGCGGGGACTACCACCTGTGGCCGCGCGCGCTTGTGCGGCAGCAGGCGGGCGGGTGGCAGTTTGTCCCCGACCCCAGCTACAAGCTGAAGGACGAGCGGGTGACTGAGCGCTTCATCGCGCGCGTCATCGACCGCGCGAGGCCCGCCGCAGCGGGGAGCGCGCCGGAAAGGATGGCCGCAGTGCCGGTCGTGTCGGAACCGATGCGTGTGGGGATTGGGGTGTCGGTCGACATCTCGTTGAAGGGTGGGCGCTTCGAAGGGCTGGTGAAGGCATTGCTATCGGCCTTCCCGACGTCGCAATCACTGGCCCGCCTGGTGCGCTTCAAGCTGGCGCTCAACCTCGAAGAAGTCGCCGCCGGCAACCTCTCCGACCAGACCTTCTCACTCGTGCAGTGGGCCGAGGCCCACGGGCGCGTGCGCGAGCTCATCGAGGGCGCTTGCGCGGAGAACCCCACCAACCCGATCCTCGCGGACTTTGCGCGCACCGTCGGCGCCATCGAGGCGGCGCCCGCCCCCGCGCCCGTGCCCGTAGCGCTCTCCCCGGATGACACCGCCGGCATCGCGCGCGAGCTACGCGCCGCGCTCGAACGCCTCTACGCGCTGCCCGCCGACGCCATGAGGCTCGCCGCGGATGCAGGCGTCGCGCGGAGCCGGGTGGACTTCTCGGGGCCGATGCAGGTCGTGTGGTTCCATGTCCTGGAGGAGGCGGCGAAGAGCGGTCGTGTGGCGGCGCTCGTGGACGCAGCGCGGCGCGACTACCCCCAGGAGCCGACGCTCGAACGCCTCGCGCGGGTCTCCGCAGCGGCGCCCTTCGGCCGCGCCGCCGCCTGGACGCGCGATGCGTTGTACGACGCACTGGTGAAGCTGCTGCCGGGGCAGTTCGAGGCGGTGTTGTTTCGGCTGGCGCTGCCGACGCACTACCTGCCGCCCGCGGCGGCGACGCTGGCGGAGCGCGCGGTCGCGCTGGTGCGCGTGGTGGAGCAGCAGGGGCGGCTGGCGGAGCTGGGCGCGATGCTGGAGAAGATGGGCGTGCGGGCGTAGGGGAGGGCTACCAGAGGCCTTCAGCGACGAGCCACGCGCGGCAGCACGCGGAGAAGGGCGCCGTCGGGGCGGCGTAGGCGCGCAGCCGCGTGCGCTGCATCGGGTCGAGCGACCTTGCACCGATGGCCATGCAGTCCTTCAGCATGGCCTGGTAGTCAAGCCAGAGGTTCTTCAACACCTGCATGCGTTGATGCACGAGGGGGCGCCGAAGGAGCCTGTATTTGCGGATCGTGGGCTCGCCGAGCGCGGACGCCTCCGCCGGTCGAACCTGATCTTGGACGAACTCGAGGTGCTGTTCGACGGCGACCGTTCCGCACGGATCGAGACAGTTCGTCACGGGGATGTCGACGTGGCTCGGCTTCCCTTCGTTGCAGTCCTTGCACGACAGGTAGAGGTTGTCCCACGCATAGGCGAGCTTTCGGTCGCAGGCGACGTCGA
This sequence comes from Polyangiales bacterium, assembly GCA_044375895.1. GTDB lineage: Bacteria > Myxococcota_A > Polyangia > Polyangiales > CAISKJ01. Next base: position 25,089 of record JBILLV010000100.1, read on the forward strand.
TGTAGTGGTCGACCTGCTCATCGCCTTCTTCGAGCATCCGCTCGCAATAGAAGCATTTGTTGTGGCTCATCCCCCCGAGCGCCCTGACGATGCCCTCGTGGCGATAGCGCGACGGTCTCGGCCGCAGCTCCTGGGAGTTGATAAACTCCTCGGTCCAGCGCGCGCCGTGCTTCTGGAGCACGAGGGGAGGCTCCTCGCGCGGCAGAAGTCTCACGAGGCGGCCTCGCGGTTGAGGGGGCCGAAGGCGTTCTCCACCTTCATCCAGCCGAAGGAGGTTGGGTTGATGCGCGCGAGTACACCGTTCAACCGCTGGCGCTCGGACTCGTTGCGCTCCTGGATCGCGCGGCTCCGCGCCTCCAGCAGCGCGCTCACCTCATCGCCCCAAGGCTGCGACACGTCGAATGCGCCGGAGAGCAGGATCTCCTCCACCGAGAGGTGCGTGTACACCGCCGTCTCGTCCGTGAGCGTGCAGCACCGCGCGGCCGCGTCGTAGCGCGAGACGTACACCTTCGCGTCGGGCACCGACGAGAGCACGAAGGGCGAGTGCGTCGTCCCGATGATCTGCACGTTGGGGAAGGTCTCACGCAGCAGCGGCAGGAAGCGCTTCTGCCAGCGCGGGTGCTGGTGGTTCTCCACCTCGTCGATGAGGAGGAGCCCCGGCGTCTCGTGGAGCTTCGCCGGGTCGCCGCCGCGGAGCACCTGCGCGGAGTACATCCGTCCGAGGAGCCCGAGCATGCGGTTGATCTGCCAGGCGTTGCCCGCGGAGAGGCCACTGAGCGGCACGCGGTGCCCGGCCTGCTCAACGTAGGGCGTGAGCGTCGTGCGCGCGACGCCGGAGAAGCGGCCGTCGAGGAGGCTCGCGTTGATGATCCGCTCGATGGCGGCGAAGAGCGCTTCGCCGAGGCGCTTCTCGGTGGGGTCGGAGCTCTCGCGGAGATAGTCAGCGTGGGCGATCAGCTGCGTGGTGCGGGCTCGGGAGTAGGTTCCTTGGAGTGAGTCCTCCAGGAAGCCTCGGTGGTCGGGCACCTCCAGGGCTGACACCTCGTAGGCGCCGACCGCCGTCGTGGTGGGGCACCAGTAGTCGAGCACGAAATCCGGGTGTGCAAAGCCACTGCGCACCACCGAGGGGAGTGCCCAGAGGTCGTAGGCTTGCGCGCGCGTCCTGAGGGAATGCTCCGGTTCGCTGATCGAGACGGTGTAGTTCGTCTGATCGAACGTGAGACTCGGCTTGATGAGGAACTTCGCGGCGGCTGTTGCCCGCGGCACCGCGCGCTCGACGAGCCCGTACTGCCCGCCGAACCAGAAGCGGATCGCGTCGAGGACGAAGGTCTTGCCGCTGCCGTTGAGGCCCGTGAGCAGCGTCACGTTGGAGGGCGAGTCGAAGTCGAGTCGGGCCTCCGCGAAGGGGCCGACGTCCTTCAGTTCCAGGGAGTGCAGTCGCATACGTCCCCGACGCTATCACACCGGCATCGGCGCCCGCACACCCCGCTGCGCGCGCCGACCTTGCGCGCGGCTCAGCGCGTCGCGGTGAGGCTGACGGCGTCGAGGTAGCCGCCGAGGCCGTCCGCCGGGCTCACGTCGCGAAACTCCACCCGCAGCGTGGCGCTCGCGGCGCGCACCGGGAGCGAGACGCGCATCCACCGGGTGTCGGCGAGCCCGCGGCCCGACGCGCGCAGCGTGGTGACGCGCTCGCCGTTGACCCGCACCTCGATCGCGTTGCCCTGCTCCGCGTCGACGCCGGGCCGCGGCGAGTAGAGGAAGCTCAGCTCGTACGAAGCCCCCGCGGAGACGGCGACGTCCTGGTAGATCGCGCTCGGCGCGGCGGCGTCGAGCTCGATGAGCTGCGCCCCTTCGCCCGCCGTCCCCGCGACGCCGCGCTGCACCTCGACCGCGGCGCCCGACGCGCGTTGCCATCCGGGCAGCTCGGCGACGTGCTGGAAGCTCCCCTGCGCGATGGCCGCCTGCTCGAAGCCGCCGTTGACGATGAGCTCGCTCGGGGCCGCGGGCGTGGGCACCACCACCGGCGGGGCGCCCGCGAAGGCGAGCGTGAAGCCGTTGGAGGCCGCGCGGAACGTCCCGTCGGGCTGGCGCGTGAGCGACTCCGGAGCCCAGTTGCGCCACGCGAGGACGAGCGTGGTTCCGTCGTACGTCCAGGTGCCCGGGTCGCCGTTGTCGCGGGCGTACGTGCGGTCGGCGTTGAGGGTGACGAAGCCGCTCCAGTGCGGGTGACGCGCGTTGTAGCGACCGGCGGCCAGCACCGGCGCCGTCGGCGGCACGGTCGTCGGCGGCACGGGCGGCGTCGCGTCGGCGAAGACGCAGTCGCAGACCGACATCCGGCCCTGCACCGTCGTGCGCCACTGCTGGTTCCAGGTGGCGCCGGCACGAGTGCACACGCCGGGGCAGGTGCGGTTGGCGTGGGCGTTGTTCCAGAGGGGACCGGCGTTGACCGGGCGAACTTCGGCCGAGGCGCTCCCCGCGACGAGCAGCGCGGCGCCGAAGGCGGCGAGGGTCGAGGCGACGAACGAGCGAGACGAGAGGGTGTTCTTCATGACGGTTCTCCTTGGGGTGTGCGCGGCGCCTGGCGTCGCGTCGGAGGAGGCTAGAGCAGCGGCCGTGCCGAGCGGTTTTCCGCGCGTTTCTAGGGCCTCACAGCGCATCGCGGGGCGCCGACGCCTCGGGCCTGGGGCGTCGGCGCC
>JBILLV010000184.1:0-18336 GCA_044375895.1 Polyangiales bacterium
GGGGCCCGCCCCCCGGGGCGCGGGGGGGCCGGCCCCCCGCCCACGCCCTCGCGTCGCGCCCCGCGCCCGACGTATCCTCCCGCGCCATGGGAGTGAACCTCGGCGCCACCGTCAAGCTCAAGGAGCACCACTGGCTCGTCGACGACTTCCGCGTGGAGGTGGTCGCGGGCCCCGACGCCGGGTTGTGGGCGCGCGCCGTGGAAGGGCGGCTCACCGTCGGCACCGCCGCCGACGCGACCCTCAAGCTCACCGACAACACCGTGAGCGGCTACCACGTCGAGCTCGAGTCGCAGGCCGGGGCCGTGGTGCTCCGCGACCTCGGCTCCACCAACGGGACCCACGTCGGCGCCATCGCCCTGCGCGAAGGCGTCATCCGCGGCGCGACGGAGATCGTCGTCGGGCGCACGCAGCTCCGGGTGGTGTTCGAAGGCGCGCGGACCACGGTGACCGTCCCCGCGAGCCAGAGCTTCGGCGCGCTGCTCGGCGGGTCGCAGGCGATGTGCCGCGTGTACGCGACGCTCCAGCGGGCGGCGCCGACGACCGTCCCCGTGCTGGTGCTCGGCGACAGCGGGACGGGCAAGGAGCTGGCGGCGCGGGCGGTGCACTCGGCGTCGCCGCGCGCGTCACAGCCGCTGGAGGTGGTGGACTGCGGGGGCCTGCCGCCGACGCTGGTGGAGAGCGAGCTCTTCGGCCACGAGCGCGGGGCCTTCACCGGCGCCACGCACGACAAGGAGGGCGCGTTCGAACGGGCGGATGGAGGGACGATCTTCCTCGACGAGCTCGGTGAGCTGCCGCTGGAGGTGCAGCCGAAGCTCCTGCGCGTGCTCGGCGAGGGCGAGGTGCGCCGCGTGGGGGCGAAGAAGACGCGCAAGGTGGACGTGCGCGTCGTCGCCGCCACCAACCGCGACCTCCGCAGCGAGGTGAACGCGGGGCGATTCCGCGCCGACCTCTACTACCGCCTCGCCGTGATCACCGTGAAGATGCCGCCCCTCCGCGAGCGCCTCGACGACCTGCCGCTCATCGTGCCGCGGCTCATCGAGCGCATCTGCCGCGAGCGGGGCGTGACCGCGCCCGTCCAGGCCGACCCGGCGCTGCTGCCGAAGCTCGCCGAGCACTCGTGGCCGGGCAACGTCCGCGAGCTGCGCAACTACCTGGAGCAGTACGTGATCCTCCAGGTGGCGCCGCCCTTCGAAAGCGAGGGCGGCGGGATGGTGGGCGACGAGGCCGCGCTCACCGAGGGGCTGCTGGGCTTGCAGCTCCGCGCCGCGAAGACCGAGCTCGTCGACCGCTTCGAACGTCAGTACCTGGCGAAGCTGCTCACGGAGACGGGCGGCAACGTGTCCGAGGTGGCGCGGCGGGCGGGGGTCGATCGGAAGACGGTGTTCCGCACGATGCGGCGCATCGGGATGCGGTCGAGCGAGGGCGAGTCGTAGGGGCGTCGACGCCCCAGCGCGCTGTCCCACGGGCGCCCCGGCGTACGGAGCAACGCGCTGGAAAAGCCGCGAAATGCGGGTTGGCATCGCGGGTGCTGAAGGAGGTTCACCCCCACAAGGAGCCCACCGCCATGAGCACCCCCCTCGTCGTCTGTCCTGGCTGTTCGCGTCACGTCTTCTCGTCCGAGCAGGCGTGCCCCTTCTGCCGCGCGCCCCGCGCCGGGTCGATCGCGGCCGTCGCGCTCGTCGCTGCGGCCGTGCTCGCGGGGGCAACGGCGCACGCCGACCCGCCGTCGCCGCGCCTCGACATGCCCTTCGCTGGCGCGCAGGGCTACGGCGCGCCGCCCGACCGCCCGTGGGAGCGGGTGGGGCAGGAGGTGACGCCCGAGCGCCCGGCGGAGGCGCCTTCGGGCCGGGTCGTGGTGGCGGTGGCGCGGGGGCCGATGCGCGTGATCGCACCGCGGGTGCAGCGCGCCCTGGTGCAGCGCATGGCGTCGTTCGGGTGGTGCCCGGTCGCGCCCTGGGGCGTCGCGCGGGTGACGGTGCGCGCGGTGGTCGGCGACGACGGCGCGCTCCACGTGGCGGGCGTGACGGGGGCGACGGGCGCCGTCCGCGCGTGCGTGAGCGAGCGGCTCGAAGGCGTGCGGGTGGCGGGCGCGGGGCGCGTCGTGGGGGCGGTGCGCTTCGACGTGCAGTTGCGTGCGGCGGTGGGGGTGGGGGCGTCGCGCTGCGGGGCGTCGCCGGTCGGGTGCGCGCGGACGGGCTGCGAGGCGGGCTTGGTGTGCGATCGGAGCGTGCGGTGCGTGCCGTCGTCGTGCGGGTGCGACCCGCAGACGGGGCAGTGGACGTGCACGAGCGACTGCGGCGGCGGGGTGTGTGTGCCGCCGGGGGCGCGGCGGCTGCGCTGAGGGCGGCGTGGCGGGCGGGGGGGGGCGAGCAGCGGGAGTTCCCAGGGGTGGGGGGGGGGGTGGAGGGGGGGGTGTGGAGGTGGGGGGGGGGCGAGCAGCGGGAGTTCCCAGGGTTCGCAGGAGCTCACGCCTGGGCTTGAATCGGATCGCCCGCAAAGCCGGGCTCATGGAGAACCGTGAAGGGTCTGCGACGAGGGAGCCCGGCTCTGCGGGCGATCCGACTCAAGCCCAGGCGTGAGCTCCTGCGAACCCTGGGACGTTGAAAGGGATGTTCCTGCGAACCCTGGGACGTTGAATGGGATGCTCCTGCGAACCCTGGGAACGCTCCCAGCGGGCGGCGTATCGTCGCTCAGCCGCGCGCGGTCTTCTTCGTCTTCTTCGCCGCGGTCTTCTTCGTCGCCTTCACCACCGTCGGGCCCTTCGGCTCGGCGGGCTTCGCGTCGGCGGTCGGCGTCGGGGCGTCCTGCGCGGGGGGCGCGTCGGCCTTCGCCTCCGCGTCGTTGGCGGGCGCGTCGGAGTCGTCGTTCGCCGTGTCGACCTCCGGCACCTCCTCCACGTCATCGCTCCGCCGACCGCCGCCCTTCACCAGCGACGGGAACCGCCGCTTCGCCTCGTCGGGCCGCGCGCGCAGGAGGAAGCGGGCCGTGTTGGCGAGCTCGGCGTAGTCGCGTTGCACGTGCGTCCACAGGGCGGCGCAGCGGTCGAGCCAGCGCACGTCGGGCACCACCTTCGCGCCCAGCGAGAGGCGAACCTCCGTCGAGATGCCGAGGGCCTCCTGCACCCACGTCGCCTCGTACTGACGGTCGGTCGTCAGCAGCTCGCCGTGCTCGATGGCGAGCTCGGCGAGGTACCGCAGGTTGTTGGCCAGCGCGAGGTAGTCGTTGCCCCGCGTGATCGCCCGCAGCCGCGGCCCCTCCACCGGGTGCTTGCCGAGGTGGTACCCGAGCACGCGGTGGAGCTCGTCGCGCAGCTCGCCGCCGCGAACGACCGTCGCCTCCGACACCGCGCGGGTGGGCGCCTCACGCTCCAGCTTGTCGCGGTAGGCCGCGAACCACATCGCCGGCGCATAGCGGTTGAGCCGCGTGAGCACCGCGAAGTCGGTCTCGCCGACGGCCGCCAGCACCTTGTAGCGCTGGTAGAGCGCCGCGTCGCCGCGGAGGCCCGCGATCACCCGGATGACGGTGTCGGCCGCGGGCTGGAGCTCGACGTTGATGTGCGCCGTCGGACCGCCGAGGGTCGCGTCGATCTCCGTGAGGACGCTCTGCAGGACGCCGTCGTCGTCGATGGAGATGGGCTGGATCGTGAGGGCGGTGGTGTCGAGGACGAGGGTGCGGAGCGTGGCGGTCATCGCGGGGGCTTCTTTCTTCCGTGGGGCGCGGCGAGCGTGCGCGCGGCCACGGCACCACCCGTTGAATCACACGCGGGGCGCCCGTGAAAAGCCTCGGTCATCCGTCCAGTGTCGCGCGATCGGACGGGGTCGGTGGAGGGTCGTCGAGACGACTCGGAAGCGCGAGGGAGGGCGCTCGGGAGTCGTCGAGACGACTCGGGGGGGGGGGGGGGGGGCGCTCCGGAGTCGTCTCGACGACTACCGCGCGGCGACGGCGACCGGGAGCGCGGGGCCCGCGGGGGTGTACGCGTGGGGGGCGACGTCGACCATGCTCCCCCACTCGCGGAGCATCGGGCGGGTGTAGCCGAGCGTGGCGCAGAGCTGGTTGAAGGTGCTCCCGCTGATGCGCACGGTGTTGAGCGAGGTGCCGTCGGCGCGGCGAATCTCCACGTGCCCGGCCCCCCAGCGCAGGCCGCCGAGGTCGTGGGCGCGCAGCACGCGGCGCTCGTGGGCGGGCACGGTGGCGAGGGGGACGCCGAGGTAGTTGGAGAGCACCCAGGCGCCGTCGGCCTCGACCCGCACCGTCTCGACGGCGTGGAGGTAGGGCCACACCACGACGCTCAACAGCGCCCCCGCCACGCTCGCCCAGCCCGCGATGGCCCAGCGCCGCTGCCGGGTGTTCGCGTGCAGCGCGTCGCGCGAGAGCGAGCGGAACATCCACAGCGCGAGCCCCGCGCAGCCCACCGTGGCGAGGAGGGTGGGGAGGTGCCACGCGTAGTACAACCACTGGCCGAGGCCCACGCTGCGCATGACCCGGACGCTATCGGGTTTTGGGTGCGGTGGCAAATCCGCGATCGGCCGTACACGTCCTGACGACGAGGCTTCCCCCGGGGCGCGCGGAGGCTCTACCCTCCGCGGCCGCGATGAGCATCACCATCAAAGAGCACGCGCCGGGCACCGACGTCAGCGACTTCCTCCGCGCGGGCGACGTCGTCTTCGCGGGCGATCCGCAGTGGATCAAGCCCCTGGACTTCGACATCAAGCAGCGCCTCGACCCGAAGAAGAACCCCTTCTTCAAGCGCGCCGAGGCGATGTACTTCACGGCGTGGCGCGACGGGAAGCTGGTGGGGCGCTGCTCGGCCTCCGTCGACCCCGAGTACCTCAAGCTCTACAACAACAGCAGCGGCTTCTTCGGCTTCTTCGACACCATCGACGACGACGCGGTGGGCAAGGCGCTCCTCGACGCCGCGGCGGCGTGGCTGCGCGGCAAGAAGATGACGCGCATGACGGGGCCCTTCTCGCTGTACCCCAACGAGGAGGTGGGGGTGCTGGTGGAGGGCTTCGACACGCCGCCCAACCTGATGATGGCCCACTCGCGGGCGTGGCAGGGGCGCGTGGTGGAGGCCGCGGGGCTCACCAAGGAGAAGGACCTCTACGCCTGGCGCTACGAGGTCGGCGAGACCCCCAAGCGCGCCCAGCGGGCCATCGACAACCTCAAGACCGACGCGCCGGAGATCAAGATCCGCTCGGTGAACAAGTCGAAGCTCGAGGAGGAGCTCAAGGTGATCCTCGACATCTACAACGACGCCTGGGAGGGCAAGTGGGGCTTCGTCCCGGCTGTTCCCGATGAGGTGGCGAAGATGGCGGAGGACCTCTCGCTGGTGATCGACGAGGACCTCGCCTTCATCGCGGAGCTCGAAGGCCGCGCGGTGGGGATGTGCATCCTGCTGCCGAACCTCAACGAGTGCATCGCCGACCTCGACGGCGCGCTGTTCCCCTTCGGGTGGGCGAAGCTGTTGTGGCGCCTCAAGGTGAAGACGCCGAAGAGCGCGCGCCTCATGCTCCTCGGCATCCGCAAGGAGCTGCGCACCGTCCGTCGCTACATGCCCCTGTCGGTCGCGATGTACGCCGAGGTGCTCGCGCGCGGCCGGGCCAAGGGGTACCAGTGGGCCGAGCTCTCGTGGACGCGCGAGGACGACTCCCCCATCAACTCGGGCATCGCCAACATGGGGGCGAAGATCTACAAGCGCTACCGCGTGTACGAGCGCCCGCTCTGAGGTGAACGTGAACACCGAAGCGCTCCCGCCGCCGCGCCTGGGTGACCGCTCGCTCTTCCCCGAGCTGCGCGCCGTCGCCTACCTCGCCCACGCCGCCGTGTCGCCGCCGTCGCTCCTGGTGAAGCGGGCGTTGGAGACGTACGTGTCCCTCTACGCCCGCGACGGCGCGCTCGCGTTCGGCGCCACCATCGAGCAGCGGGGGAGGCTCCGCGCGAAGCTCGCGACCCTGCTGGGGACCACGCCCGATCAGGTGGCCATCGCGCCCAACACCTCCACCGGGGTGAGCGACATCGCGCTGTCGTTCCCGTGGGAGAAGGGCGACCGGGCGGTGGTGTTCGAAGGGGAGTTTCCCGCCAACGTCACGCCGTGGCAGCGGGCGGCCGAGCTCTTCGGCCTCGAGCTCGTGACCCAGCGGGCCGACCTCTTCCGCACCGATCCGACGCGGGCCTTCGAAGCGCTCGACGCGGCGCTTCGAAGCGGCGTGCGGCTCGTGGCGGTGAGCATGGTGCAGTTTCAGACGGGGCACCGCATGCCGCTGCGGGCGCTGGCCGAGCGGTGCCATCGCCACGGGGCGCAGCTCTTCGTCGACGCCATCCAGGGGCTCGGCGCGGTCCCGATCGACGTCGAGGCGGAGGGCATCGACTACCTCACGGCGGGCGGGCACAAGTGGCTCATGGGCGTCGAGGGAGCGGGCGTGTTGTACGTGCGCGCCGAGCGGGCCGCCGCGCTCCGTCCGTTCGCTGCCGGGTGGCTCAGCCACGTCGACCCGGTGCGCTTCCTCGTCGAGGGGAGCGGGCACCTGCGCTACGACCGCCCGCTCCGCGCCCGCGCCGACGTCTTCGAGAACGGCACCTTCAACGCGGGCGGCTGCTTCGCGCTGGAGGCGAGCGTCGACGTGCTGCTGGGCCTCGGGGTCGACGTCATCCACCGCCACGCCAACGGGTACCTCGACGCGTTGGAGGCTGGGCTCGTCGCGCGCGGCTTCGAGAGCTTGCGCAGCGCGACGGCGGAGGCGCGGTCGTGCGTGCTCGGCGTACGCCCGGGGGCTGGGGCGAGCTTGGACGCGGTGGCGCTGCATCGGGCGCTGGCGACGCGCGGGGTGACGACGTCGATCCCCGACGGGGTGCTGCGGTTCGCGCCGCACTGGCCCAACCACGAGGACGAAGTGCCGCGCGTGCTCGCCGCCGTCGACGACGCGATGGGGACGCATTGAGTCTCCGCATCGGCTTCGCCTGCGGCCTCGCGGCGCTCGCGCTCACCCCCACCGTCCACGCGCAGACGTGGCGCGTCGGCGCGGCCTTCGCGGCCGACGCGTGGTTCTCGCCCCAGACGGCGGGGCAGGGGATCGCCATCGCCGACGTGCGCGGCCGCGGGCTCATCGGCGGCGGCGACCTGCACTTTCTCTACAACACCGACACCCTCCAGGTGAGCGTCGAGAACGTCCCGGTCGGCTCACCGCGGCTCCAGTTCAACGCGGCCGTCCGCGGGGAGGCGCTCATCGCGGGGGTGCTCACCAACTACTTCGTCGGCGCGCGCAAGCTCGAGGCCCTCGGCTTCTTCGCGTCGTACGTGCTCGCCACCGCGTCGCTCAAATGGCTCCCCGCGGAGCGCCACTCGCTCGAGCTCGTCGCCACCGGGCGCCGGTGGTTCTTCGGTCGCAACACCGACCTGTTGGCCGAGGTGACCACGCTCCCGCCCGTCGCTTGGGTCTTCGAGCCGCGCCTTCGCTACACCTTCTGGAACCTCTCCGCCGGCTCCCGCGAGTGGGGCGCCGAGGTGCTCTTCCCGCGCGTGACGGGCGTCGCCGCGGGCGTCGAGCTCGGGATCGACCTGCGCGACGACACCTCCGCCTGGGGCGCGCCTCCAAACCCTCCCCCGAACTCTCCGGCACGTCGCAACCAGCCCGGCGCGGTCATCTTCACCGCCCGCCAGTGGCTCCGCGCGGGCGTCCAGCTCGGCGCGCGGGTGCGCCTCCAGTTCGACGAGACCGCGAGCTGGGGCGCGGGCGAAGACGACCTCACCCGCGTCCGCGTCGGCGGGATGAACCCCTACGTCGTCGCCATCCCCGGCCTCCCGTGGCCCGCCCTCCTCTGCGAGCGCCTCGTGGCGGGGCAGGTGGGGGTCCACATCCGCCCGTCGCTCGCGCACCCCCACGAGCTCGGCGTGGCCGTCGCGGGCGGGGCCTTCAACGACGTGCGACGCACGGGCGCCCTCAGCGACTTCGACGGCGCGGGGGGAGCCGCCCTCTTCGGCGACCTGCGCTTCGGCCGGTGGCAGGTGTACGCCCGCGCGGGATGGGCCTTCCCCGTGGCGTGGCTCGACGACGTCCCCCACGTGTCCGCCTTCGCGGGGGTCGGCGCGGGCTGGTGACCCCTCTGGCGCGGAGGGCGCGATGTGGGCTATTCCTTCGCGCCCACGGAGACCCCCCACCATGCTCGAAGAAGTCATCGCCGAACTGAAGATCGCCTGCGGCAAGGCCCACGACGCCCTCAAGCGCGACCTCTCGCGGCTGCGCACCGGCCGCGCCAACGTCTCGATGCTCGACGGCATCCGCGTGGACTACTACGGCACGCCGACGCCCATCGCGAGCATGGCCACCGTCAACGTCCCCGAGCCCCGGCTGCTGCAGATCAAGGTGTGGGAGCGCGGGCAGGCGAAGGCCGTCGACAAGGCGATCCGCGAGTCGGACCTCAACCTCAACCCGCAGGTGGACGGCGACATCATCCGCATCCCGCTCCCGCCCCTCACCGAGGAGCGCCGCCGCGACCTCGTCAAGATGGCGAAGAAGCAGGCGGAGGAGACCAAGATCGCCATCCGCAAGCAGCGCAAGGAGGCGCGCGACATGATCGACGCCCTCGTGAAGGACGGCGACGTCTCCGAAGACGACGGCACCGCCGCGTCGGCGAAGTGTGAGGAGACCATCGCCGCCGCCGTGAAGACCGTCGACGACATCGTCGCCGCCAAGGAGAAGGACATCATGGCGGTGTAGCCCACCCCGTCGTCCTTCCACGAACCCGAACAGCCCCTCTCACGCGACAAGGTTCGTCGCGCCCCCGTTCAAATCTTCGGAAAAAATAGCGTGATCGCGCCGGTGTAGCGCGTCAGCTGCGGCCTGCTGTGCATCGCAGTCGACGCCGGGCCTCTGTGGGACCTGGCGTTCAATCATGCATCCCCGCGTTTGCGGGGTGGGAGGCTGCTTCATGTCTGCAGAAGGTGAATCCTTGCGCCGACGTCCGCTCGTGGGTGTCGGTGCCGCTGCGCTGACCATCGTCGGCGCGATCGTCTCGGGGTGCGGCGACGACGCGACCCCGCCCCGTCCTGACACCGGGGTGACACCCGACGCGCGCGTCGACGCGCAGGACGACGCCACGCCCGCCGATGGTGGCGACGACGCGGCGCCCGACGTCGCGGAGGACGTCGGTCAAGACGTCGGGCCCGACGCGCCGCGCGACGGTGGCGCTGACGTCGCGCCCGATGTGTCGCCCGACGTGGCCCCCGACGTGGCCCCCGACGTCGGCCCCGACGTCGTGCCCGATGTGATGCCGATGGGCATGATCCGCGTGCGCGTCGCTCACCTCTCGCCCGGCGCTCCGGCGGTGGACGTGTGCGTGCGCCCCGTGAGCGCGACGAGCTGGAGCGGCGTGTCGCCCACGCTCGCCGGCCTCGGCGTCTCGGCGGGCCTCGCGTACTCGCAGGTGACCACCTACCTCACCCTCGCGCCCGGCGCGTATGCCGTGCGCATCGTCGCGCCGGGGAGCACCAACTGCGACACCGCGCTCGCGTCGCTGCCCGACACCACGCTCCCGATGCTCGCGGACGGGACGCGCGCCACCGTGGCCGCCGTCGGCGTGCTCGGCGAGATGGGGGGCACCGCCTTCCGCCTGCAGCCGTACGTGGACGAAGCGCCCGCGGGGATGGGCGAGATCAAGGTTCGGTTCGTTCACACGTCGCCGGGTACGCCCGCGGTGGACGTCGGGATCCCCGGGATGGGGACGATGTTCACGGGCGTGTTCAACAACGTGGCGTTCCCCAACGCGGCGACGCCGTACTTCACGAGCGCGATGCCGCTGACGGGCGCCTCGCTCGCGGCGCGCGTCGCGGGGATGGCCACGGCCGCGGGGCAGTACCCCGTGCAGGTCGACGGCGTCAACGTGCCCCTCGGCACCACCGTCTCCACCTTCGCCATCGGCCGCCTCGGCAACGCGATGACGCCCCTCCGCGTCCTCGTCTGCAACGACGGCGCGACCGCCATGGGCAACCCCGCCCTCACCGCGTGCAACGTGCTCGGCACCAACCCCGCGCCGATGCCTCCCGCGCAGATCAACGTGCGCGTCGCTCACCTCTCGCCCGGCGCCCCCGCGGTGGACGTGTGCGTCCGTCCCGCGAGCGCGACGAGCTGGACCGGCGTGCGCCCCACGCTCGCGACCCTCGGCGTCGCGGCGGGCCTCGCGTACTCGCAGGTGACCCGCTACCTCACGCTCGACGCGGGCGCGTACACCGTTCGCATCGTCGCGCCGGCGAGCGCCAACTGCGACACGGCCCTCGCGGGTCTCCCCGACACCAACCTCCCGATGCTCCCGGGCGGCGCGCGCGCGACCGTCGGCGCCGTCGGCGTGGTGGGCGACATGGGGGCGACGGCCTTCCGCCTGCAGCCGTACGTGGACGAAGCGCCCGCGGGGATGGGCGAGATCAAGGTTCGGTTCGTTCACTCGTCGCCCGGGACGCCCGCGGTGGACGTCGGCATCCCTGCGATGGGGACGATGTTCACCGGTGTGTTCAACAACGTGGCGTTCCCGAATGCGGCGACGCCGTACTTCACAAGCGCGACGGCGCTGACGGGCGCCTCGCTGGCGGCGCGCGTCGCGGGGATGGCCACGGCCGCGGGGCAGTACCCCGTGCAGGTCGACGGCGTGAACGTGCCCCTCGGCACCACCGTCTCCACCTTCGCCATCGGCCGCCTCGGCAACGCGATGACGCCCCTCCGCGTCCTCGTCTGCAACGACGGCGCGACCGCCATGGGCAACCCCAACCTCGGCGCGTGCAACGTGCTCGGCACCAACCCCGCGCCGATGCCTCCCGCGCAGATCAACGTGCGCGTCGCCCACCTCTCGCCCGGCGCTCCCGCGGTGGACTTCTGCGTCCGTCCGACGAGCGCGATGGGCTGGGCGGGCGTCCGCCCCGTGCTGCGCTCGCTCGGCGGCGCGGCGTCCATCTCGTACACGCAGATGACCCGCTACGTGGCGCTCGACGCGGGCGCCTACACCGCGCGCCTCGTCGCGCCGGGCAGCGCGGACTGCAACACCTCGCTCGCGGGCCTGCCCGACTATCCCCTCCCGATGCTCGCGGGGGGCACGCGCGCCACCGTGGCGGCGGTGGGCGTGGTCGGCGACACGGGGGCGAGCGCCTTCCGGCTCCAGCCGTACGTCGATGAGGCCCCCGCGGCCATGAACCGCCTGAAGGTCCGCTTCGTCCACACCTCGCCGGGCACGCCCAACGTCGACGTGGGCATCCCGGGCGCGGGGACGGCCTTTACGGGCGTGTTCAACAACGTGGCCTTCCCCAACGCGGCGACGCCGTACCTCGACAGCGCGACGCCGCTCAACGTCACCCTCGCGGTGCGCGCGGCGGGCACGCCGACCACGGCCGACAACTACCCGCTCACCATCCCGGGCGTGTCGCTCCCGCTCGGATCGACCTCCACGGTGTTCGCCATCGGCCGCCTCGGCAACGCCGCGACGCCCCTCGGCGCGCTCATCTGCAACGACGTCGTCGCCCTGTCGAACAACCTCTCCATCTGCGCGCAGTTCGCCACCCGCGGCCCGCGGGTGAACGTCCGCGTCGCTCACCTCTCGCCCGACGCGCCGCCGGTGGACTTCTGCCTCCGCGCTGAGGGCGGCGCCTTCACGGGCCCCGTGCTCCGCAGCCTCGGCGTGACGCCGGGCCTCGCCTTCGAGCAGGTGACCCGCTACCTCCCGCTCGACGCGGCGACCTACACGGTTCGCCTCGTCGCGCCGGGCAGCACCGACTGCGCCACGTCCCTCGGCGGCCTGCCCGACACCACGCTCCCGGCCCTCGCGGGGGGCGCGCGCGTCACGGTCGGCGCCATCGGCCTCCTCTCGGGGACGGGCGCGTCGGCCTTCCGCCTCGCCCCCATCGTCGACGACGACGTCGCTGCCCCCGCGGGTCAGGCGCGCCTCCGCTTCGTCCACACCTCGCCCGGCACGCCCAACGTCGACGTGGGCATCCCCGGCGCGGGGACGGCCTTCACGACGGTGTTCGGCAACGTCGCGTACCCCACGGCGGCGGCCCACATCAACGTCGCGCCGCTCAGCAACGTCACCCTCGCGGCGCGCGTCGCGGGCGTCGCCACCTCGGCCTACCCGCTCGTCGTGCGCGGCGTCAACGCGCCCGCCGGGTCGCGCCTCACCGTCTTCGCCGTGGGCGCGCTCAACGACGACCAGACGCCCCTCGAAGCGCTCGTGTGCGACGACGGCGCGGCCCCCGCGGGCGCCCTCACGCCCTGCACGGCGCTCCCGGCGCGCATCTCCGTCCGCGTCGCTCACCTCTCGCCCAACGCCCCCGCGGTGGACGTGTGCGTGCGTGCGGCGGACGGGTCGTTCATGACGGCGCAGCCCGTGCTGCGCAGCCTCGGCGTGACGGCGGGTCTGTCGTTCTCGCAGGTGACCCGCTACCTCGCGCTCGACCCCGGCGCGTACGTGGTGCGCATCGTCGCCCCCAACTCGGCCAACTGCCTCACGGCGCTGGCGGGCCTCCCCGACGTGACGCTCCCGGCGCTCCCCGCGGGGACGCGCGCCACCGTCGCCGCCACCGGCCGCCTCGGTGACACGGGCGCGACGGCCTTCGCGGTTCGCCCCATCGTCGACGGCAACACGCGCCCCGCCCTCGGCCGCGTGCACGTCCGCTTCGGCCACTACGCCCCGACGGCGCCCAACGTCGACGTGGGCGTCCTCACGGGAGCGCTCTTCTCCCCGGTGTACTCCAACGTGCCCTTCGGCTCGATCGCGGCGCCGGCGGCCGCTGAGGCGGGGACGGGCTACCTCTCGCTCCCGCCGTTCTCCAACACCACCCTCCAGGTGCGCGTCGCCGGCACCTCCACCGTCGCCCTCACGCTCCCGGGCGTGTCGATCCCCGCGACGGTGAGCCGCGGCACGGCCGTCTCGATCTTCGCGATCGGCGTCCTCGGCGGGATGGGCGATCAGCGCCTCTCGGCCCTGGTCTGCAACGACCGCCTGCCCGCCGCGAGCCCCCTCGGCACCTGCTCCCGCCTGCCCTGATCCCTGCCTGAAGACCGCTCCCGGCGCCCGTCAGCGCGCCGGGAGCGCGTCGAGCGTCACCGGCACATCCACCGTCGCGTTGCGGCGCATCACCTGGAGAACCACGGTGTCGCCCGGGCGCCTCCCCTCCATCGCCGCGCCGAGGTCGTCGAGCCGCGACACGTGTCGCCCGTCGACGCTCACCACCACGTCGCCGCGCTCGCCCGCGGTGATGCCTGCGCGCTGGGCGGGGCTCCCGGCCTGCACTTCGATCACGCGGAGCCCACCGGCGGCGAGCATCGGGTCTTCACCGATGCGCACCTCGCGGGTGACGATGCCGAGCCAGGGGCGGGCGTTCTCCGCGGCGCGGCGCAGGGCGGCGCGAATCACCGCGATCGGCACCGCGAAGAGCCCCTCGGCCCCCGTCGTCGCGACATCCCCCGCAGGCGCCACCAGCACCCCCAGCAGCGTCGCCGTCCGCACGTGAACGACCCCAGAGCCCGCCGCGCTCCGCGGCGCCACGGGGCTGATCTCCCACGCGTCGCGCAGCAGCGCTCCATCGGTTCCCACGAACGAACGCCGCCGCGCGAGCGTCCCCGCCACCGGTCGCGCCCCGGCTGCGGGCACCCAGGTGGCCGCGTCACCCGAGCGACCGTCGCGCTCGGCCAGCTCGAGGCCTTCGGTCCAGCGGGCGCCGGTGCCGTCGAGGACGGCGAGGCCCCAGGCCGTGTCGATGGCGCTCACCCGCGCCCGCACCATGCGCCCGTCGGGGTAGACGACGCGGAGGTCGCGCACGCCGGCCACCGCGGCGAGGGCGGTGACGATGCGCCCATCGCCCGCGAGCACAACACCGCGGGCGCGCTCGCTGCTCCCCTCGCGGAGGCTCACGGTGGCGCGCTGGAGCCGCTGCCGCGCCATCGCGGGGTCGCCGAGCACCGTCGGCGCGGGCGCAGGCTGGGCCCACGCCGCGGCGGGAGCCAGGAAGCACAACGCCAGGGCAGAGAGCACCGTTCGCATGGCGGCGGAGCATGCACGAGCGCGGGAGGGGATGTCCATGCGCGGTGAGACGCGCGGCGCCGCGCGTCGATGCACCGGGTGGGTGTCAGCAGCCGCTGGGGTGGCAGCCCGGCGCGTCGCCCGCGGCGCGCGACGAAATTGAGTACCGCCCGAGGACGTCGCAGGCCCAGAACGCGGGCTCCGCGTCGGCGCCGGGGGCCACCGCGCGGTGCGTCCCGCAGGTGCAGGTGCCGTCGCGGCGCGGGAAGCAGATCTGCACGTCGGCGGCGCGGGCGCAGCCGTTGCGGACGCGCACCTCCACGCTGTCGGGTGAGCCCCCGCAGTGGTCGCCGCGGGCCGCGTAGGTGACCATGACGCAGTCGTCGAGGTTGGAGCACGCGGGCTCCAGCGGGGCGCGGCAGGCGGCGAGCGTCGGGGCGCAGGCGCGACCGCCGCCGACGATCTCCGCGCAGCAGGTGTCGGGGCACTCGGCGTCGTCGGCGCAGGGGCGCGCGCAGCGGGGCGCGGGGGCGCCGTCGAGGCACACCTGCCCGTCGGCGCAGGGCGGCTCGCAGCGGCGGCCCGACTCGCCTGCCATGCAGCGGAAGCGCGTGTCGGGGGCGCAGAGCGTGAGGGTGCGCATCGCGGCGCTGTCGTTCACCTGCGTGCAGCAGCCGGAGGCGCAGTCGGCGTTGGCGCGGCACGGCGGCGCGCAGCGGACCCCCGCGGCCCCCCAGTCAACACACGCCGCGGTGGCGGGGCAGGTGGCGGCGCCGCAGCGGATCATCCCCGCGGGCGCGCCGGTGAGCCACGAGGTGTCGACGCAGGCCCCGACGCCCGACTCGTCGGCGAGCTCGACGCACACGGGCGTGCCGGGGACGGAGCAGGGGCGGCCGAGCGTGCACCCGGGGGCGCAGCGGCAGTCGGTGGCGCTCCGGCAGACGCGGCGCTCGCCGGTTGGGCAGGCGGCTTCTTCGCCCGAGACGCAGGCGAGCGCGCAGGCGATGAAGAAGAGGAGGAAGAAGGGGAGGGGGCGCACGGTCACGGCGGATCGTGCGCGAGGCGGGTGGTTCTGTCGAGGGGATGCGCCCTCAGGGGCGCGCGGCGGTCACTGACCGTTGATGTGGAACTCGACGCGGCGGTTGGCGGCGCGGGCGCGGCGCGACGAGCCCTGGACGAGCGGGCGCTGCGGGCCGAAGCCGTGCGACGAGAGGCGGCCGGCCTCGACGCCGTGCTGCGTGAGGTACTGCACCACCGCCGCGGCGCGCTCGCCGGAGAGGACGGTGTTGCGCTCGGCCGAGCCGCGGTCGTCGGTGTGGCCCTGCACGTCGAGGTTCGAGATGTCGGGCGAGGCGCGCATGATCGCGACCACCGCGTCGAGCACCGCGAAGCTGCGGCGGCCCTGGATGTCCGAGCGGTTGTTGCGGAAGCGCACCTGATCCATGATGCGGATCTGCCCGCCTTCGCGGACGCCGAGCGCGTCGCCGTCGGGGCAGCCGTCGGTGTCCTCACGGCCGTTGAAGGTCTCGGCCTGGTCGGGGCAGCGGTCGGCGTCGTCGGTGATCCCGTCGTGGTCGCGGTCGCCGATGGGGCAGCCGCGGCGGGCGGGGTCGGGGTGCGCGCCCTGGGGCTCGGTCGGGCACTGATCTTCGTTGTCGTAGATCGTGTCGTTGTCCTGGTCGGTGAGGGGGCAGCCGCGGCGCGCCGGGTCGGGGTTGGAGCCCTGCGGGGTGGTCGGGCACTGGTCTTCGCCGTCGGACACGCCGTCGTTGTCCTGGTCGCTCGTCGGGCAGCCGCGGCGGGCGGGGTCGGGGTGCGCGCCGGCGGGGACGTTCACACACTGGTCTTCGTTGTCGTAGACGCCGTCGCCGTCGGTGTCGGTGAGCGGGCAGCCGCGGCGGGCGGGGTCGGGGTTGGTGCCCTGCGGGGTGGTCGGGCACTGGTCGTCGGCGTCGAGCACGCCGTCGCCGTCGCCGTCCGCGGGGGCCTCGACGGGCGCCTCGGCCTCGGGGATGCGCACGGTGAGCGAGATGCCGCCGGCGATCCACTGCGCGTCGCCCTCGAAGCTCTGCGTAAACTGCTCGGCCGTGATGTTGGTGTAGTCGTTGGTCTGGAAGACGTGGCCGTAGCGCACCATCGGGCCGATGGCGAAGGCCCGCGCCACCTGGAACTCGAAGCCGAGGCCCGCGTCGAGGTGGAGGCGGCCCTTGTCACCCGTGAAGGCGTAGCCGAAGTTGCCCTCGAGGTAGAGGCGACCCACCGTGCCGATGCGCGGCTCGAAGCGCAGGCCGCCCATGAGCCCCATCACGCGGCCCGTCCCCGCGTCCGAGGGGAAGAACCAGTTGGACAGGCTCAGGTTGATCGACAGCGGGTCGATGAAGTTGAACCCGACCCGCACGGTCCCCTCGAAGCCCAGGCCGAAGCCGAGGTCGTTCTTCGTGTGCGACGAGACCATCGTGCCCACCGCGCCCTCGCCACGGAAGGCGAACCGGTGCGCGATCCCCTGCGCCATGGCGTCTCCGCCCCCGCACGTCATCGCGGCGAAGGCCGCGGCTCCGACGAGGTAGAAGGGCGTCTTCCCAAGCATCTTCGCTCCCTTTGCCATCGAAAAACCTCTCATCCTCTTGGCGCGGTCTCCGCGCCTCTTGTGATCTGTCTGCGTCGCGTCCGCGGCCTCTCGCTGCGCCCGCGCTCGCACTACAGCGCCTCCTGCACGGAGGCCGTTGTATCCTCGGCAATCTCGGCCATTTCTGGCGCTCTTTCAAGCTGTTCTTTTCCGCCCAAACCTGAAATCGGACGGTGTTCTGTGATCCGACGACACGTTCTGTACACGCTGGGACTCGCAGGATTTTCGATGTCCCGCGCGATCTACGCACAGCGCGCGGCGCCCGCCACCACCGTCGCGCTCTGTCCGATGGGTCGATTCTCGGACGCCCTGCTCGACGAAATCGACCGCGGCCTCCGCGCAGAGCTCCGCGTCGCGGTGCTGCGCCTGCGGCCCGTCGGCCTCCCGCCCGCGGCGTTTTACGCGCCCCGCCGACGCTACCGCGCCGAGCGCCTCCTCGACGACCTGCACGGACGTCTCGCGCCGCCCGCCACGCGCATCCTCGGCGTGACCGAGGTGGACATCTCCACCACCGCCCACGGCGTCTACGACTGGGGCGTGCTCGGGCTCGGCGACCTCGGGGGCACCGCCTGCGTCATCTCCACCCTGCGCTGCCGACGCACCGCGCGCGACGCCGCGCAGGCGAGCTTTCGCATGGTGACCACCTGCGTCCACGAGGTGGGCCACACGCTCGGCCTCGAGCACTGCCCCGACCCCGCGTGCCTCATGACCGACGCGCGCGGCTCGGTGCTCACCGTCGACCGCACGTCGGGCCACCTGTGCGCCCGCTGCCGTCGCCGCGTCGGCCTCACCTGACGCGGGCGCTCACAGCTTCTTGGGCGGCGTGCACCACGCCTCCACCCACCACCACCCCGCGTGCTTCGAAGCCTGCTCGGCCCGATACGCGTCGCGCTGCGCTTCGAACGCGCCGTCGAGGGCGCGCGCGCTCGGCTTGAAGGTGTACGTGCCTCCGCGCGAGAAGGCCGGGTCGTGGGCCCAGAGCTCCACCCGGTCGTAGGGGCCGCCGGGCGCAGGGACCACCAGCACCCGCCCCACCTCACGGCCGCCCGCGTCTGTGAGGGCGTACTCCATCCCGATCTCCATCTGCTCCAGGTTGCTCATCGTCGTCTCCATCGTCGTCACCGTTCGCGCGCGCGGTCGAGGGCCTCTCGCACCGAGAGCACGTCGAGCCGTACCCCGTGGTGCGCATCGGGCACCTGCGCCGCCAGCGGCCCGAGCATCGCTTCGAACGCCGCCCCCGTCACCCCCGCGCCGATGAGCCCGAGCGCCTGCACGCCGAAGCCCGGCACCTCGCACCCAACCGCCCACCGCCGCATCTCCGCCAGCGCGTCGCCCTCCAGCGCGTCGCCGAGGGCCGCGAGCAGGCACCGCATCAGCCGCGCGTTGTCGACGCGCCCCATCCCCAGCCACACGAGGCGCGCCCGCCCCGCCAGCGCGCGGGCGCGGTCGAGGGCCTCCGCGCGCCACGCCACCGTGGCCTCCAGGCTCAGCGCGAGCCCCTCCAGCTCGGCCACCCCGAGGGCGCCGATCGCGTCGAGCAGCTCCGGGTCGAGCGCGAGCGCGTCGCCGCGACGGTAGCGGACGCAGCGAACCATCCACTCCGCGCGGGCCTCCAGGAGGCTGAGGCCGTGCTCCGCCGCGAGCGCGCGCGCCCGCTCGGCGAGGCGGAGCGCGTCGTCGAACGCGAAGGCCTCCATCCGCGCCGTGGCCGCGCG
>JBILLV010000608.1:0-3297 GCA_044375895.1 Polyangiales bacterium
CGCTCGACCCACCCACGGCCTCCCACACGCTCCTGCTCGCGGCGGCCGCCGACGCGTCGCGCCCGGTCGCGGTGCGCCGCTCGGCCATCGCCCACATCCTCGGTGCGACAACGTCCCAGGATTCGCGCCGCCCCCCCGACCGCCCCCTCACCCCGCGTCGAACAGCGTCGGCAGCACCTCGCCGCTCTTCCCCCGCACGAAGCGCTGGAAGGCGTGCGCGTTGTCCGACGGCTCCGCGTTGACGAGCCACGTCTGGCCCCCGCGCCGCTTCGCCACGTCCACCAGCCCCGCCGCCGGGTACACCACCCCCGACGTCCCCGCCGCGACGAACACCAGCTTCTGCTTCGCCCCCTGCCGCAGAAACGTGTCGATGCGCTCGAGGTCGCGCGGGTCGAGCATCTCGCCGAACCACACGATGTGCGGACGCAGCTGCCCGCCGCAGTCGCAGCGCGGGATCTCGCCGTTCAGGTACGTCGACTCGTCACGAAACGGCGCGCGCTTGCAGGCGCTGCAGCGCGTCGTGTAGAGGTTGCCGTGCATCTCCACCACGCGCTCGCTGCCCGCGGCGCGGTGGAGGCCGTCGATGTTCTGCGTCGCGAGGAGGAAGCGGTCGCCGAGGCGCTTCTCCACCGCGGCGAGGGCATGGTGGCCGGGGTTGGGCACGCAGGGCTTCGCGGCCGCGCGGCGCTCGGAGTAGAAGCGCCACACGAGGGCCGGGTCGCGGTCGAAGCCGTCGGGCGAGGCGACGTCTTCGACGCGGTGGTTCTCCCAGAGGCCGTTGGCGTCGCGGAAGGTGGGGATGCCGCTCTCGGCGGAGACGCCCGCCCCGGTGAGAACGAGCAGCCAGGTGTGATCATCGAGCGTGATGCGCGGGTCCATAGGGGCCGCGAGTGTGACCCACGATGCGCCCGCGCGCACGTCACGGCGCGGCGGGGAGGCCGAGGCGGTCTTCGACGAAGGTGAACATCCGCACCCACGACCGCACCTGGTCGCTCCGCTGCATCCCGGCGCCGTGGCCGACGTTGCGCTCCATGTAGAAGTAGATCGGCGCGAAGCCCGACTGCGACTCCTGCAGCCGCGCAGCGAACTTCGTCGAGTGCCCCCAGAACACCCGCGTGTCGTGGTCGGCCGTGCTCACCCACACGGCCGGGTACCGCTGCCCCGCGCGGAGCTGGTGGTACGGCGAGTACTCGTAGAGGTAGCGGAAGTCGGTGGCGTTCTCGGGCGTGCCGTACTCCGTCGTCCAGATCTCCGCGGGCGGAAAGCGGTGGAAGCGAACCATGTCGTAGAGCCCCACGTCGGCCACCGCCGCGCGGAAGGCGTCGGGGCAGCGCGTGATCATCGCCCCCATCAACAGCCCGCCGTTGGAACCTCCCTGGATCGCGATGCGCTCGGGCGCGCTGATGCCGCTCGACGCCAGCCAGCGGATGGAGGCTTCGAAGTCTTCGAAGACGTGGTGCTTGTTCTCCCGCGACCCCGCGCGGTGCCACGCCTCGCCGAACTCGCTGCCGCCGCGGAGGTTGGCCACGGCGTACACGCCGCCCCGCTCGAGCCAGTAGAGGGCCCGCGGGTTGAAGCGCGGCGTGAGGGCGATGTTGAAGCCGCCGTAGCCCGTGAGAAAGACGGGGTTCGACCCGTCGCGGGGGATGTCGCGGCGGTGCATGTAGAAGACGTTGATGTCGGTCCCGTCGGCCGAGCGCGCGGTGCCGCGGGAGAGCTGGAAGCGCGAGGTATCGACGTCCATCAGCGGCGCGTCGATGAGCACCGGCGTGGTGGCCCCCTGCGGCGTCCGCGTGTCAATCGTGTGCACCGACGCGGGCAGGAAGAACGACGTGAACACCAGCGCCACGTGGGGCTGATCGTCCTGCGAGCCGATGCCGAGGACGCTCCCCTCCGTCGGCAGCGCGACCTCGCCCTGGGGGGCGCCGTTGAGGTCGAAGACGCGGAGCTTGGAGACGATGTTCTCCAGGTAGAGCCCGACGATGCGGTTGCCCGCGAAGGTGGTCTCTTCGAGCGGGTGCTGGCCCTCGGCGATCACCGTCCGCCACAGGCCCGCGGGCGCGAGGGCGAGCGGCGTCACGCCCGTCCCCGGCGTGCTGTTGCGCGTGCGCGTGTCGGCCGCGACGAGGGCGGCGACGGGGGCGGCGAGCACGCGGTACTTCGGCGCGTCGCGGTTGGTGGTGAGGTAGAGACGGCCGCGGTACACCGAGCCCGTGTTGAGGCTCTCGTGGCCGCGGGCGACGGCCATCGCGCGCGGGCGCTGGCCGGCCGCGACGGGCGCGTTGCGGTCGATGAGGTAGACGTCGTAGCGCGACCAGCCGACGAAGTGGTTGATCACCAGCCAGCGTCCGTCGGGCGACACCGAGGGGGACGGGGCCTCGGTGCGGTCGCCGCCCTGGAAGACGAGCGGGTCGTCGGCGCCGTCGGGCCGCGCGGTGAAGCGGTGGACGTAGAGCCGGCGCCAGTAGGTGTCGGGGCGCTCGGCGTCGAAGCCGGGTTCGCCCTCCTTGGGGTAGCGCGTGTAGTAGAAGCCCGTCTCGTCGGGGAGCCACGAGAGCCGACACCACTTGGTGTGCTCGATGGACTCCTGCCGAACCTCCCCCGTCTGCACGTCGAGGACGCGCAGGGTGGTGCGCTCGTCGCCGTTCTGCGAGATGCCGAAGGCCACGTAGCGGCCGCGCGGCGACGGGACGTACCAGTCCATCGCCGCCCGCTCGCCGTAGCGCGTCGGGTCGATGAGCACCCGCGCCGTCGCGTTGGGCGTTCGCACGAAGGACGAAGGGACGTCCGTGATCATCAGGGCCGGCTGCTCGCGCCCCGGATCGCGTCGGCGATAGAACACCTTGCCGCTCACCACCGTGGCCGCGCTGAGCGAGCCGATGTCGCTGAGCCGCGAGAGGCGATCGGCCATGCCGGGGCGCGCGCGGGCCGTGAGAAAGCGCTCGCTGCGGGCCGTCTGGCGATCGATCCACTCGCGGGTAGCGGGGGTGTCTTCTTCGAGGGAACGGTACGGGTCGGCGACCTCTGTTCCGTGGAGGGTCTCGGTGACGGAGCCCGCGCGGGCGAGGCGGTTCCACGCTTCGAGGTCGTCGGGGCGAGGGCCCGCGTCGGCGGCGGCGACGACGGAGGCGTCGGGCGGCGGGGCCGTGACGGGCGTCACGGGCGTGGGCAGCGGCGACTGGGAGCACGCGGCGAGCGCGAGGGAGGCGAGGAGGGTGCGACGCATGGCGCACCCGTGATGGACGAGGCCCGGGGGCGACGTCAAGCGTCAGCGACTACTGACCGTCGGCGGAGAGC
>JBILLV010000251.1:0-13480 GCA_044375895.1 Polyangiales bacterium
GACGCTGGAGAAGGGCTCCGGCGGGTGCTTCGAGGTCACCGTCGACGGACGGCTGGTGTTCTCGAAGCTGAAGGAAGGGCGCTTCCCCTCGGAGGATGAGGTGATCGCCGCGATCGGTCCGTCGTCGTAGGCGCAGCCCCGCGGTGGTGTAGTGTCCGGGCGTGACAACTCAGCCCCCGACCGACACCACCACGACGCTCGTCGCCGCGCCGAAGCCTCCGCGGGCCCGTTTCATGGACTCCGTGCGCGTGCCCGCGGCGGCGGTGTCGGCGCTCCTGGCGGCGCTGCTGCGGCGCGCGGTGGGGCGACGTCGGCGCGCGGCCTGGGGAGCCCCCCTCGAGGGCGTCATCGCCGCGACGCGCGGGGCGTGGTCCGTCATGCCCGGCATCGGCATCGTGCGCTGGCGCAACGTCGGCGAGGCGATGAGCCCCCTGAACCCCGATGGGCTCACGCCGCGCTTCGTTCGCGCGGCCTTCGAGGGGTGCGAAGTGAGAGGCGCGTGGCTCGATCCGCCCGACGCCGACGCGGAGGGGCCGGTGCTGCTCTACCTGCACGGCGGCGGCTACGCCTTCGGCTCGATTCGAACGCACGGCATGCTGATCGGAGCGCTGGCGCGGGCCTCGCGGGCGCGCACCTTCGCGCTCGAGTACCGGCTCGGCCCCGAGCATGCCGCCCCCGCGGCGCACGACGATGCGGTCGCGGCCTACCGATACCTCCTCGCCGAGGGGATTTCCTCCAAGCGCATCGTGATCGCCGGGGACTCGGCCGGGGGAACCATGGTGCTCAACGCCCTGCGCACGCTGCGCGACGGAGGTCTGCCGCTCCCCGCCGCGGGCGTTGCGATCTCGCCGTGGGTCGACTTGAGCTGCTCGGGCGCGAGCTTCGAGTCCAACGCGGATTTCGACTACGTGGGCAGGGTGCACTGCCAGCTCGCGGCCGAGGCCTACCTTGCAGGTCTCGACCCGCGGAGCCCCGAGGTCTCGCCCCTGTACGCGCAGCTCGCCGGCCTCCCGCCGCTCCTCGTCCACGCGGGCGACGCCGAGGTGCTGGTCGACCAGATCCAGGCTTTCGTGGCACGCGCTCGAAGCGCGGGGGTCGACGTGGAGTGCAAGGTGTACCCGGACATGGTGCACGTCTGGCACCTGCTGCGCGATGCGACGCCCGAAGGGCAGCGGGCCATCGACGAGGTCGGCGCCTTCGTGCAGAGGCGCGCGGGTCGCGGGTAGTTTCTACGGGCCGCGTCCGTCCCACGTCACGCCCAACACCACCCCCGGCCGCACCGCCCACGGCGACGCCACCACGTCGCGCCCGCCGCCGCGCTCGACGTAGTACGCGGTCTCCGTCACGTCGACGTCCGCCAGCAGCCCTGCGCTCACCCGCACGCGCCGCCCCGCCGCCCACGCCAGCTCCACCCGCGCGCGCAGCACCGGACGCACGTCCACCGTCGCCGCCTCCGCCACCGCGCTCGCGCCGTTCGCGCGCGGCGTCACCCACACCGCGTCGACGCCGACGCCCGCGAACGCCCCCAGCGCCCACCGCGCGCCGAGCGCCGCCTCGTAGCCCGCCCCCACCCGCAGCGTCACCGGGAGCGCGGTCATCGCCACCGCTCCTTCGTCCCACGTCATCGGCAGGCGCATCCCCGCGTCGACCGTGATGGCGAAGCGCCCGCGTCGGTCGATCCACCACGCGGCGCGCAGCTCGGGGCCCTGCGCCACCCGCAGCGGCGTCGCCCACGGCTGGACGGCCCACCCGAGCGTCACCCCGAAGCCCGCGCGCGAAGGCAACGTCGGCGCCACCACCGGCGCGTCTTCATCGACGGCGGTGATCCCCTCCTCGCGCGGCACGCCGATGCGCTGGCCGCGGCGGAGCGCGTCGACGGTGTCTTGTACAATGTGGGCGACGGCCTCGCGCGCGATCTCGTCGAGGCCGCGCGCCAGCGGGACGCGCCGCACGAGCAGCCGGTCGACGCGCGGGTCGGCGACGATCACCGTGCAGCGGTCGCGGCGCGAGGCGTCGATCCACACGCGGGCGACGACGTCGGGCTCGGGGGCGCCCACGCGGACGTCGCTCCGTCGCACGCGGGCGACGCGCACCACGCGGCCCTGGAGCTCGACCCGTTCGAAGAGCTCGGTGAGCGAGCGATCGAGCTCGGCGGCGGCGGACTCGGGGGCGGCGACGGACACCTCCACGCGCTGCGCCCACGCCGTCACGGGGCCGGCGAGCACCAGCGCGCCGCACACGCTCGCGACGAGGCGAGGGGTCACTCCCCCCCGAGCTCCGCGACGCGTCGGCGCGCCTCGTCGGCGTGAACCGTCTCCGGAAACGCGCGCAGCAACGCCTCCCACCCGGTTCGCTCGTCGCGGCTCCCGTGGAGCGCCCGCGCGCGCCCGGCCATCGCCGTCTCGGCCTCGATGCCCCGCGGTTCTCGCCGGAGGTACGCCGCGAAGAGGGCCTCGGCCTCGCCCGCCCCGCGTCCCCGATCGAGCAGCATGCGCCCGAGGCTCACCCGCGCCTGCTGCGACTCGGGGGCGTCGGGGTGCGCCGCGATCAGCGCGCGGTACAGCGTCGCGGCCTCGTCGTGCGCCCGCCCCCGCCGGGCCTCGTTGGCGCGGCGGTACAGCGCCCCGGGCGACTCGGCCGTCACCACCGGCGTCACCGCAGGAGCGCTCGTCCGGGGTCGTCGCATCACCACCACCGGCGGCGGCGCTTCGTCCGCCACCTGCCCAGAGTCGACGACCTCCTCCGCCACCACGGGCACCACGCGCGGCGTCGGCGCGGGCAGCGCCACCGGACGCTGGGGAGCCACCACCGCCCGCGGCCGCGCTGGCGCCACGGGGCGTCGCCACCCGGCCACCCCCGCGGCGAGGGCCGTCGCCACCATGAAGGTCGCCGCCAGCGCGAACACCCACGCGCGCTTCACCGGCGCGGGCGGCGGCGGCGCGGCCTCGGCGAGCGCGAGGGCGCCGTCGACGAGGGCGTCGAGGCGGACGCGGGTCGCCGCGATGGCGTCGCGGCGGACGTCAGATTCGACGGCCTGGAGCGTGGCGGGGACGAGGTCGTCGGGGTCGTGCATCACGCGTCCTCCCGGAGCTCGGCGAAGCGAGGGTCGCGGCGGATGTGGTCGAGCATCGATTCGCGGGCGAGGCGCATGCGGCTGCGGACGGTGTTCACCGGGGCGTCGACGGCGGCGGCCGTCTCTTCGAGGGAGTAGTCGAGCAGCACCCGCAGCGTCACCACCTCGGCCTGCGCCTCCGGGAGCCGCGCCACCAGCTCGCGCCAGAGCGCCCGACGGCGCGTCCCAAGGGCCTCGCGGTCGGGGCCGTCGCCGTCGCCCGCGGGCTCGTCGGCGAGCATCTCTTCCCGGCCCCGGCGCGTGCGGGTGCGGGTGCGGGCCTCGGTGGCGGCGCGGGCGGCGATGCGGGCCATGAAGCACCGGGCCGGGCAGTCGCCCCGAAACGCCGGGAGCGCTCGGACGAAGCCCACCAGGGCGTTCTGGACGGCGTCGTCGCGGTCGGGGTGGCTGGGGCCGAGGATGCCGGCCACGAGGCGGTCGACCCCCGGGGTGAGGGCCGTGAGGAGTTGACGGAGCGCGGCGCGGTCGCCCGCCTTCGCCCGCGCGGCGAGGGCCGCGTGGGGGTCGTCGGACAGGCGGAGAGGCTGCGCGGCCTCCCGGTCGGGGCTGTCAAAAGCCATCAGCAGCAGTGGGATCGGGCGGTCGGTGAAGCGCATGGGGTGGGTACACCAGGGCGGCACCCCCCGTCGAGGGCGCCGCCTTCACCCCCCCTGTGGGCGCATCCCCCCCGGAGCGATCACCGGGATCGACCGATCGCCTTGATCGACGGTGCGACACGGGGGTATGAACGCGCACCATGCGTCGAACCACGGGCCTCCTCTCCGCGATCCTCCTGGCGACCGTCGCGTCGTCGGCGGAGGCGCAACCGCGACCCCCGCAGCGCCCGGCGCCCGCCAACGGCCCGGCGGCGCGGGCGATCCCGCTGCGCGAGGCGGTCCAGCTCCTCCAGTCGGCCAACGGCGACGAGGTGCTCACCGGGCTCGACGCGCTCGTGCGCATCGGGACGCCCGACGTGATCCCGCCGATGGTCGACCTCATCCACCGCGGCGTCGCCGACGACACCCTGGAGAACGTGGTGGAGAAGCTCGGGATCATCGGCCGCCCCGAGGCGATCGACGAGCTCTCGTCCCTGCTCCACCACCGCCGCTCCACGGTGCGCGAGAAGGCCGTCACCGCCCTCAGCCGCATCCGCGACAACCGCGTGCGCCCGCTGCTGGAGAGCGGCCTGCGCGACTCGGAGCCGACCGTGCGCGGCGCGGCGGCCCGGGCCCTCGGGGAGATCAACGCGCGCCCGTCCGTGGAGCTCCTCCAGCGCGCCTTCGAGCGCAACGTCCCCGAGGCCGCCGAGTCGCTCGGTCGCCTGGGCACGGTGGCCATCGCCGAGCACATGCTGGAGTCGGTGGGCCGCTCGCCGCTGGGCATCCTGCTGCCGGGCTTCCGGCGCTTCCTCGACCGCCGTGACATCACCGACCCGGCGAAGCTGCACATCATCGAGCAGCTCGTGGCCCGCTCGCCCACGTCGGAGGTGAAGCGCTTCCTCCAGTCGTGGGTCGACTCGCTCCCGCCCACCAACCGCACGCCCTCCCGCACCCGCGCCATGCTGGCGATCCAGCAGATCAACGAAGACCGGCCCGCTGCCCCGGCGGCCCGGGCGGGAGGTGCGCAGTGAAGCGCGTCCTGCTCGCTCCCGCCCTCGCGCTCGCGCTGGGCGCCTGCATGCCGCCGATCCGTACGACGACGGCCTTCTCCTCGCGCTACGGCGACAACGACCGGGCGAAGATCACCGCGGTGATCGCGCGCGTGCAGGCCGACGGCGAGCCGCGGCCCTCCAACCCGACGGGGCGGCCCCTCGCGGTGGCCGTCACGCAGACGGGCGAGCGCTCGGTGGCCCTCTACGACCTGTCGACGCGGCTCCCGCTGTGGACGGTCCCGCTGGCGGCGTCGAGCACGCCGGAGATCGTCGGCGACGCGGTGGTGGTGGAGGCGGGGACGCACACCGCCATCCTCGACCTCGCCAACGGCCGCACGCGCGGGCAGGTGGAGCACCGGGGCCTGGAGTTCGTGGGCGTGGCCCGCGACGGCGACACACTGGTGCTGAGCTTCGCCGCGGGCCTCCAGGGCAGCAGCGGGCGCCGCGCGGGCCGCGTGGTCGCCGTGAGCGCGTCGAACGCGTCGGAGCGCTGGTCGCACACCATCGGCGGCATCGTCGGTCGCCCCGCCGCGTCGGGCGGCCTCGCCTTCATCCCGTGGGACCGCCAGAGCGTGGCCGTCCTCGACCTCGCGACGGGCGTCGAGCAGGCGCGCCTCCGCTCCACCGACGACGTGCTCTCGTGGGTGTTCACGGGGCCGGGCGGCGTGTACTACGGCGGCCGTGGCATCTACCGCCTGACGCCCGACAGCGCCGCGGGGACGCGCGCGGGGAGCGCCTTCCTCGCCAACCCGCTCGACGGCGTACCGGGCGACCCGCAGGTGTACCGCGACGCCTTCCTCGCCACGACGGGGAGCCGCACGGCGCGCGACAAGATCCGCTTCGGCTTCCGCACGCAGGCGGGCGAGGCGGGGCGCGTCACGCTGCAGGACGGCACCATCTACCTGGCCTACTACCACGACGTGGTGGCGGTGGACGCGGCGACGGGCGCGGTCCGCTGGGCGCAGCGCATCGAGGACGACGTCGAGGCGCTGCAGGTGACCTCGCGCGGCCTCTTCGTCGCGTCGGGCAACGGCAAGGTGCGGGCCTTCGACCCGGCGACGGGCGCGGTCTCCGTGGTGGCCGAGCTCAACGCGCAGATCGGCGCGATCGACCTCGACGTGGAGGGCCTCGCGCGCCCCGACGGGGGGACGGCGCCCGAGGGGGCCGTGCGCGAGCAGATCGTGTCGATGATCCGCGAGGCCGACAACCGGCTCGTGCCCTTCCGCTCGTACCTCGTGGGGGTGCTGGCGCGGCGCGAGGAGGAGGAGGTGACGCGCGACCTGCTCGACCTCTACACGCAGCGGTCGATCCCGGCGCAGCTGCGGCAGAGCGTGGCGACCTCGCTCCAGGCGCGGCGGACGGGCGCGCAGTACCTCGTGGCCGCCCTCGGCGAGCACTACGACTACCTCGAAGGACGTCAGGCGCCGCCGCTCCAGGTGATCGCGCCGGCGCTCGTGCAGATGGGCGCGCGCGACGCGGTGCCCGGGCTCCTCTCGCACCTGCTCGACCACGAGACCCCGGCGGCGGCGCTGCCCGAGGTGATCAACGCGATCGGGACGCTGGGCGAGGCGAGCGTGGTGCCGACGCTGCGCTCGTGGCTCCAGCTCTACAAGTACGACAGCGCGTTCTCGGGCGACCGCGGGGCGCCGCTGGCGGCGGCGGCGGAGGCGGTGTTTCGCTACGGCGACGCGGAGGCGCACCAGTGGCTGACGGCGCTCCAGCAGGACACGCGGGCCCACGCGGTCGTGCGCACGCGCATCGAGGAGCTGGTGGCGCGGCGCGAGCGCGACGCGGTGGCCAACACCGAGGCGCAGCACGCGGGCGAGGCGCAGGCGGCGCTCCAGGCCGAGCTCAACCGGCTCCACGAGCAGCAGACGGCCGTCCCCGAGACGCTCACCGACCCGGCCTTCGACGAGGTGTGGAACAGCAAGCTCGACGAGGTGCGGGCCTGCGCGCAGGGCGCGGTGTCGCGCAACCCGTCGCTCAACCAGATCCGCGTGGTGGTGACGCTGCGCAGCACGCTGCCGCGCAACCTGCTGGAGGCGACCCCGCCGGCGCGGACGACGGACGCGCAAGGCAGCTCGCACCCGACCACGGCGGAGGAGTCAATGACCTGGGTGCACACGACCACCGAGGCGCTGACGGCGCAGCGGGCGCGCGTGCGGCTCACGACGTACTCGCCCAACGACCCGGCGCTGCGCACGTGCATGGACGCGGCGGTGCTCAACCTGGAGTTCCCCGCGTTCCGCGCGACGCGGCAGGAGTTTCGGCGGGTGATCGACACGCGCGCGGGCCGCGCGACCTCGGGCACCGGCGAGAACCTCAACGGCCTCGGCGTGAGCGAGGCGGGCCTCGAGCTCCCGTGGTGGCTCGTCTCCGCGCCGACGCTCGCGGTGGAGAACCCCGTCGCGCCGACGCCCGCGACGCCCACGCGCCCCGCGAACGGCACCGTCGCGCCCGGCACGCCGACGCGCCCGAACAACGGCACGACGCCCCCCGCCAACGGCACGACGCCCCCCGCGACGACGACGCGGCCGTGGTGGGAGGAGTGACGCAGCGCGTGGTGTAAGCGACCCGCGGGACACTTTCGCCTTGCCCCCCTTCCATGGGTGGCGCTATGAGTCTCGGCCCGCGTGCAAACCAACCGTCCGGAGGAGGACGCTCGTGAAGGAACTTGTCCGTTATCTGCTCGACAACCTGCAGATCGATTTCCAGGGCGATATCAGCCTCGATCAGGTTCGGGAATACCTCCACAAGGACAACAGCCCGGAGGCTCGCGCGCTGCTCACCAAGCTCAACCAGGACGGTGCTGTCGACGACTTTCTCCTCACGCTGGCGGATGTCCTCCAGCCGATCGTTCGCGGCGGCATCCCCGAGCAGGTGATGCGCGAGCAGATCGCGGAGTACGCCGAGTCCTGAGCCTCACCGCGGCGCTCGCAGGTTGCGACCTCGGCGCCGACCCTCCCTCCCTCACCCCCGTCAAGATCGTGTCCACGCAGCCGTCGGCCCCCGACGGCGGCGTCGGCGCACACCCCGCCGGCCCGGCGCTCGTCGCCACCTTCGATCGCCTCCTCGCACCCTCCACCGTAAACACCGGCACCTTCGTCGTGCGCAGCGGTGTCGTCGGTGTGTTCGGCGGCGTCCGCTACGACCCCGTGCGGCGGTCGGTGTCCTTCCTCCCCGACGCCCGCGCGTTTCGCCGCGCGCTCCAGTACGAGTTCTTCGTCGCCCCGACGGTGCGCGCGTGGGACGGCGCCCGGCTCGCCGCGCCCGTGACCGTGCGCTTCGTGCCTGGCGCCTTGGAGACCGTCCCGCCCGCGCCGACGGTGTCCCTCGCGCGCGACGTCGCCCCGCTCCTCGCGGCCCGCTGCGCGACGGCGAGCTGCCACGGCGGCGCGACGCCCGTGATGGGCCTCGACCTGTCGTCGGCCGCGGCCCTCCGTCGCACGACGATCCGCGTGACCGCGCGCGAGCGCCCCGCGGCGGGTCCGGCGACCACCACGTCGGCCGATCCGGCTTGGGGCGCGCTCGACCGCGTCGACCCGGGCTTCGCGATGGGCCAGGGGCGGCCCGAGTACAGCTACCTCGTGTACAAGCTCCTCGGAGACGGCCCCGTGGTAGGGGCGCGCATGCCGCCCGAGGGCGCGCCGCTCACGCAGGACGAGATGGCCCGCGTCTCCGACTGGATCGCCGCGGGCGCGCCAGACAACTGACCGTCAGCCCGCGAACACCGCGCGCGGCCCCTCGAGGCTGATGCGCCCGAGGGCCCCGGAGCGGAAGTCGTGGACGAGGATCGCCGCGGCTTTGTAGGTCTCCACCACGCCGCCCGCGCGCAGGCACCCGCGCCGACGGCCGATCTCGTCGATCAGCGCGGTGGCCGAGGGGGGGAGTTCCTTGAGCTTGTAGCGGGCCATGACGAGGTCGGGGTAGCGCTCCAGGAAGAAGCGGGCGCCGAAGAGGGCGACGCTCCCGTACTCGAGGGCGGTGTCGGGGATGGCGCCGCCGAGCGCGAGGCGCATCGTGGCGGCGTTGTCCTCGATGCGCGGGGCGAGGAGCCCGGGGTTGTCGGACAGCTCGATGCCGCCCGGGAGCGTCACCTGCTGGCGGATCTTCGTCACCGCGGGGACATCGCTCACGGCCGCCACCTTGCGCCCCATGAGGGTGTTGGTGAGGGACGACTTCCCCACGTTGGGGATGCCGACGATGACGGCGCGGGTGGTCTTGCCAGCGCCGCGGGTGCGATGCGAGATGCGCTCGCAGAGGGCGGGGACGCGCGAGCGGATCTCGTTGGCGGTGGCGAGGCTGGAGGCGATGGCGAGGACGGTGGGGTCTTCTTCGAAGTGCTGGAGCCAGAGCTTCGTGACGGCCGGGTCGGCGAGGTCGCTCTTGCTCAACACCTTCACGCAGGGCTTGTCCCGCCGGAGTTCGGCGACGACGGGGTTGTGGCTGGCCGAGGGCATGCGCGCGTCGAGCACCTCGATCACCACGTCTTGAGAGGGCATGAGGTCGGCGAGCTCGCGGCGCGCCTTCGCCATGTGACCGGGGTACCATTGGACTGCCATCCCGCGGAGCCATACGCCTTCTGCGGGCAATCCGCGAGGGCGGTGACGGCGACGGCGGCGGTCGCCATGGCGATTCCAGCGACCACCGGGCGTAGGACGGGTTCGGCCCCTCGACCGCGGGATGCATTCGTGGCATGGGCCGTGCTGCCTCGGCGTGCGTCGCCATCCACTGGAGGGTCCACCGGCCATGATGATCAAGTCCGCGCTGTCCGTGACGTTTGCGCTCACCGCCTCCCTCGCGTTGGGGGGCTGTTTCCAGTTCGTGGAGGAGGGGTCGGGCTCGTCGTCGACGAGGGGCACCAACAGCACCCCGACGGGCTACTACAACATGGTGGGCGAGGCCGAGCTGCTCCAGGGGGCGATGGGCAATGTCCCGAGCTTTACGCACGCGTCGCCCGAGCTGCGAATCACCGGGTCGACCACGAACGCCACGGTGCGCCTCGACGCCGTCAACACGTCGGCGCGCTGGTGGGTGATGACCAACCTCACCGTGACGGGCGGCCTCGGGCACGCGGCGCTGCAGCCCGGCGCTCACCTGGTGTTCACGCGCACGTCGCCGACGGTGGGCGGGCTCCGCGTGCGCGTGCTGGGCTGCTCGGGGCCGTCGCGCGGCAACTTCACCTACGACCGCAACGCCGACACCGTGACGATCGACGTGATGCCGGGCAGCGCCCCCGACACGCGGCGCATG
Organism: Polyangiales bacterium; assembly: GCA_044375895.1. GTDB lineage: Bacteria > Myxococcota_A > Polyangia > Polyangiales > CAISKJ01. The sequence goes on from JBILLV010000251.1 coordinate 10,017, forward strand.
GTCTTCAAGGCGACGTACACCAACGGCGCCGCGACGCAGCAGGTGCAGGGGTCGTTCGAATACGAGCCTCGCTGAGCGTTCCGCCGCGCACCGTCGCTGCGGTAGGCTCCGCGGCGATGAGCTCATCCCCGGTCCGTTTCCCCCTCCGAGAGGCCCTCCAGCGAGTGAGCGTGTTCGTCACGCGGAGCGCGCGGCCGTCGCACCGAGACCTCTGCGCGGCGCTCCTCCCGCTCGCCTCCGACCCGAACTCCGTCCACCGCTACGCCCACCTCTGCGTCGCCCTCCTGCGCTGGAACGGCGGCTGGATCCACGACGGCCTCGCGGCGGCGCTGCCGGCGTGGGAGGCCGCCGACCTGCTCGCGCTCCCCGCGGTGCAGATCCTCGCGACGCAGACCGCGGAGGGCGCCCGCATCACCTTCGCCAACTTCGACCTCGAGCGCCTGGTGTTCGCGGTCCACTACCCGAAGCGGGGGAAGGCGCGCGCGCAGGTGTTCGAAGGGGCGACGCGGGTGCGTGAGGCCGAGGCGGTGGCGGGCCTGCTCGACCTCGGCGTCCCGGCCTTCCTGGCGCGCGACAAGGGGCGCTGGCGGGCGGTGTACGGCGCCGCGCGGAGCCGCCCCTTCGACCGCGTCGAGCGAGGCATCCTGCACGGCGAGCTCCCCGTGTACGTGGTGCGCGACGGGACGAAGCGGCGCGTGATCGTCGGCGCGAAGGACTCGGCCTCGTGGGAGCGGGTGACGCTCCCCGCGTGGGGCGGCACGATGATGGAGGCGGCGCCGGAGTTCTTCGTCGAATACGAGGACGGCGACGCGCCCGTGGTGTACGCGGGGAAGGGCGCGCGGGGATGGACCGTGGTGCGCGAAGGTGTCGCGGAGAAGCGCGGCTGGGAGAAGCTCGAAGACCTCACCGTGCTGAAGGGCCAGGTGTGCTACCGCGGCCTGCGCCAGCGACGCTGGTCGGTGGTCGAAGGCGACGCGGCGAGCCCCGCCTACGACGAGGTGCCGAAGGTGACGTGGGTGGGCGGCAGGGCCGTGTACCGCGCGCGCACGGGCAAGACGTGGACGGTCGTCGACGGCGCGCGCTACCGGCACTGGTACGACGAGGTGAGCCGCGGCGAGATGCGCGGCGACGACCCCTTCTACGCCGGGCGCTCGGGTGACACGTGGTGGGTGCACCACGGCCCGCATCGGTGGGGGCCCTACCGCGGCGTGGCGCTGCTCCAGCAGCCCGTGAGCGACGACCTGGAGGCGACCGACGAGGCCGCCCTCGCATCGGTGTCGTACCAGGTGTCGCTGCCCGACGGATCGGGGGAGGCGGTGTGCCGCGACGGCCGCGAGGTGGCGCGCTTCGACGTGGTGGTGGCGGCGCTGCCGACGACGGCGGGCGTCGCGTGCGCCGGACAGCGCGGCGGGAAGATGGTGGTGATCGACGTCGACGGGGCGACGCTGGCCAGCGTGGAGGGCCTCCGCACGCTTGGCGAGTCGATGGGCCACGCGCACTTCGAACGGCTCGACGGGCGCACGTACTTCCTCTCGCGCGAGGGCAAGAAGACGCGCCTCCACGCGGGGACGTGGCGCTCCGAACCCGCGGACGAGATCGTCCCCCTCTGGCTCACGAGCCGAGGCCGGCCGGTGTACGGCGCGCGCGAGCAGGGGCAGTGGTGGGTGCGCGCGGGCGAGGCGAAGCGTCCACTGAAAAAACGCCCCGTGGCGGGCCTCGGACCCGACACCGACGGCGCGGAGGCGGGCGACACCTTCAGCGTGATGGTGACGGGCAACAAGACGGTCGACATCGCGATGTGAATCGCCCCGACGCGGGTACACTCCGCCCGTGAAGCTCCTCTTCGAGGTCGGAGAGCTCGTCTCGAACAGCTACGAGGTGCGTGCGCTCCTCGGCGGCGGCGGGATGGGCCAGGTGTTCGACGCGCACGACATCGCGCTCAACCGCCGCGTCGCGCTCAAGGCCGCGCAGCCGCACCTCGACCGGGGGCTGCTGCGCATGGAGGCGCAGGGCCTCGCGGCGGTGCGCCACCCCGGCGTGACGGCGATCTTCGCGATGGGCGAGCACCGCAGCATCGCGTGGTTCACGATGGAGCGGCTGCTCGGCGAGACGCTCGAGCACCACATGCACGGGCGCGCGGCGGAGGGGGAGGTGTTCTCCGTGCGCGACGCGCTGGCGGTGCTCGTGCCGCTGGCGTCGGCGCTGGCGGCCGTGCACGCCGCGGGGATCGCGCACCGCGACGTGAAGCCCTCCAACGTGATGCTCGCGGTGGGCGAGCGGGTGGTGCTCACGGACTTCGGGGTGTTCTCCACCGAGCGCGCCGTACGGCCCGACGCGCCCGCGGTGGGGACGGTGGAGTACATGGCGCCGGAGACCATCTCCGCGACGACGTCCCCGGGCAACGCCTTCCTCGTCGACGTCTACGCCTTCGGGGTGCTCGCGTTCGAACTCCTCACGGGGCGCCTGCCGTACCTCGGCGAGACGCCGCAGCGCACGCTCGCGATGCACGTGAAGGCCCCGGTGCCCTCCCCCTCCGACGACCGCGACGACATCCCGCCCGCGCTCGACGCGCTCGTCCGCGAGCTCCTCGCGAAGGACCCGCTCGACCGCCCCGAGTCCATGGAGTCGGTGGTCGCGCGGCTGCGGCTGCCGTCGATGCGAACGATGAGCGCGCTCCGCTCGTCGCCGCCGGGGAGCGCGTACCCGTCGATCCCGCCGCCGCCGATCCGCGAGGTGCGCTGAGGGCTACTGGAGCACGAGGGCCGTGGCGCGGGTGATGCGCGCGGCCCGCACGACGCCCATGAGCTCGTGCGAGCAGCTCTCGGCGCGCATGTCCCAGAGGCCGCGGGGCACCTGCACGGTGCGCGCGCTGTTCGAATCGATGGTGGCGCTGCCGAGGATGTCGTCGCCCCAGCGGTCTTGACCGGGCACGGAGAGGAAGACGAAGCACACCGCCTCGCCCATGCGGTTGGTGAGGTTGAGCGGCACGCCCGTCCCGTCGGCGACGAGCGTGGGGCGCGCGGTGGAGCACGCCGCGAGGACGAGGGTCGCGAGGGCCAGGAGCCGCACGGCGCTCACTCCGCGATGGCCGCTTCGAGGGCGCAGGTGACCATCTCGACGAAGCCCGTCTGCCGGTCTTCGGGGCTGATGGACTCGTGCGTGACGAGGCTGTCGCTCACCATGAGGGCCGCGAGCGCGCGCACGCCGTGGCGGGCGGCGAGGGTGTAGAGCCCGGCGGCCTCCATCTCGCACGCCAGCACGCCGTAGGCGGCCCAGCGCTTCCACGCGTCAGGGTCCTCGTCGTAGAAGGTGTCGGTGGAGAAGACGTTGCCCACGTGGACGGTGAAGCCGCGCGCGGTCGCCGTCTCCCACGCGCGCCGCAGGAGATCGAAGTCCGCGAGGGGCGCGTACGTCATCCCGGCGAAGCGGCCGGTGACGAGGCTGGAGTCGGTCGACGCCCCCAT
>JBILLV010000609.1:0-3269 GCA_044375895.1 Polyangiales bacterium
AAGGACCACACCTGGGAGGCGAAGCCCGCGGCGGTGATCGCTCCCGCGCCCGCGTCGCGCGAGCCCTCGTTGAGCTCGGACACGGACTGAAGCGCGCGTTGCGGCGCGCTCAGCCCTCCCGTCGCTCCTGCGCGTCGCCCTCGGCCGGCTCGGTCGACGCCTCCGCGGGCGCCTCCGCCTCGCCCGTCGGCGCCACCCGCACCCGCTCCTCGCTCTCGGTCGCACGCGGCGCTGGCTGCAGCAGATCGCCGAGCCGCGAGAGCATCTCCTCGGCGCCCGGCGGTCGCTCTGCGCGGCGCGCGCGCTCGCGGGCCTCTTCGGACGCGCGGGCCACCTCGCGCTGCACGTCCTCCGCGGCGGGCTCCCGGTTGCCGAGCGCGCGCGCCGCGTGGACGCCCACCGCAATGCCCCAGATCACCAGCGGGAAGAGCGACCACCAACGCGGCACCTGATCGGTCACCGTCACCATGTTGGTGAGGAGGTTGAGCAGGAAGAGCGCGACGCTCGTCATCGCGTAGGCGCCGACGTGGCGCACGAAGCCCGCTCGCTTCTCCGCGGTCAGCCGTACGACGACCTCGCGCTCGACGCGGCCGCGCTCGACCTCCTCCGCCGCCGACACCAGCGCGGACTCGGAGACGCCCACCTCGCGGGCGGCCGCGATGAGGTCGTCGCGTGAGAGCCCCACCTCGCTCTGCCGCTGGAGGGCGCGACGGAGAATCTCCTCGGCCTCCTCGGGGGTGTAGTGGGCAGCGGGTGGGTCGGACATCGCCGCAGGATTGTGCACCATCGCCCGACGCGCGACGAGACACTCCTGCGGCCGAACGATCGTGGGGCGGTGAGAGGGGGAGGCCGACGCGACGCGAAGCGCTCAGTCTTCCGACTGGGCCCAGTCGACCATCGCTTCGATGAACGAGCCGAGCGCGTCGGCGAGGCCCTGGTCCTGGCGGTTGATGCGCACGGCGGTGCCCTCGATGGTGAGGGTCTCGTCATCGAGCTCGACGTCGTCGAGGTCGAGGTCTTCCCACCACACCACCTGCGGGTCTTCGCCGCGGTTCTTCCAGAAGAGGCCCCAGGGCGTGGCGACGAAGCCGTCGTCCGAGCCGCCGCCGGGCGGGTCGTAGAGCACGACGATGTTGTCGTTCTCGTAGAACTCTTCCTCATGCGTCTGGAGCGCCGTGCGGATCTTGTCGCGCGGGATGTTGGGCGCGATGTAGAGGGAGCCGCCGGGCGTGAGGTGTTCGAGGGCGATGGCGCGCGTCTCGTCGAACCACTCCTGCATGGTCTCCTCGTCGTACGTCTCCTCCTCTTCCTCCGCTTCGACCTCCACCTCCGGGCGCTTCACCTTGAGCGTGGGACCGCCCTTCGTCGCCCCAGTGCCCTGCACACGAACCGTCGGCGCGACCTTGACGCCCGCGGGGCGCTGCACCGCGATCGCAGGCGCCACCTCGACCGCCGCCGGGCGCTGCACCGCGATGGCGGGCGCTGCAGCTGCCGCCGCGACCTTGACGACCGGCTTCCCCGCGGGAGCCGCCGGAGCCGCTGCCGGAGCCGCTGCCGGAGCCGACGCCGGAGCCGCCGGACGCGCCGGAGCGGGGGCGTGCGCGGCCGCGGGAGCCGGCGCCCCCATCACCTGGAGAAACTGAACGAGGCGCGCCTGCAGCTCCGACGTGGCGTCGATCTGGATCTTGTCGCCCATCACCTTGACCTCGTCCTTCGTGGCGCTCACGGAGCCCACGTCGAAGGCCTGCCAGGTGATCACCTTCGGATCGAGGCCGATGTTCTTCCACCCGAGGCGCTTCGGGGTGATGACGAAGCCGTCGTCCGCGCCGCCGAACACCGTCGAGTCGAAGAGCACCAGGATGGGGTCGTCGGCCGGGATGAGCGCGCCGTAGCCACCGCGCGCGCCCTGCTCCTTCTTCGGCGGGATGGTCGGGGCGTAGAAGAGCGAGTCGAACACCTTGAGGTGGAGCTGCGCGAGGCGCGCGATCTCCTCCGCGGAGCGGGCGACGGGCGCGCCGTGGACGACCGCCACCGCCGGAGCCGCGGGGGCCGCGTGAGCGACGGGTGCGGCGGGCGCGGCAGGCGCAGCGGGCGCCACATGAGCCGCGGGCGCGGGGGGAGCGACCGCGGCGCCAGGGGGCGGCTCGACGTAGAAGGGGTTGAGCCCCGGGTTGTTGCAGAACTCGCAGACGACCATCTTCACCGACGACGCCGGCGGGGCCACCCGCGCGCCGCAGTTGCCACACTTGAACACTTCGAGTGCCATCCCAGATTTCTCCTTCGTGCCGATGAGGGGGCGGAGTGTGGCCCCCTTCACCCAGCGTACGTCAAGACCTCTTGAATCCATGGCGCACCATCGCGCGCGCCGTCACCCGATCGAACACTTCACCTGCCGCCGCCGTGACTCAATCGCGGAAGACCGCCGTCGCCGCGCGGAAGGTGTTGACGTGCACTTCGACCACCTTGGAGACGTCCGGGGTGTAGCCGCCCGCGAGCACCCACATCACGGGGATCCCCTTGGCCTTGCAGGTTTCGAAGACGTACGTGTCGCGGGCGCGGAGGTCGTCGTGGGTGAGGTCGAGGGGCGAGTACGGGTCTTCGCGGTACGGGTCGGCGCCCGCTTGATAGAGCACCACGTCGGGCTTCGCGCGGTCGATGGCCGCGGGGAACGATCCCTTCAACAGCGCGAGGTACTGCTCCCCGTTGGACCCCGCGGGGACGGGGATCGACGCGCAGTTGGCGGTGTCGGGGGCGCGCTCCAGGGTCACGTCGCGGACGGCGAGGTTGTTCTTGTAGAAGTTGCCGTAGAGGGAGAGCTGGTGGGCCCAGGGGCGCTCGGCGAGGAGGTACGCGGTGCCGTTGCCGTAGTGGAGGTCCATGTCGAGGACGAGCGGGCGGAGGTGCGGGTGGCTCTCGGCGCGCAGCCGCTCCATCGCGACGACGAGGCCGTTGAAGGTGCAGTAGCCCTCGCCGCGGGTCTTGTGGCTGTGGTGAAACCCGCTGGCGATGTTGCCCGCGACGCCCTCCGCGAGCGCGCTCCGCAGCGCGGCGATGCAGCCGCCGTTGGTGTGCCGCACCGACTCCGCCAGCGCCGCCGACCAGGGGAACTTCTGCGACTCCGCCAGCGCCTTCGGCTCGCCCGTCGCGATGGCGCGGATGTACTCCGGCGTGTGGACGCGGAGGAGGTCTTCGTCCGTCACGGGCTCCGGGGCGTCGATGCGAACGGGCACGCCCTCGGCCTCGATCCCGGCCCGCACGAGCGCGAACTT
>JBILLV010000610.1:0-3254 GCA_044375895.1 Polyangiales bacterium
AAGGCGCGACGCGCGGCGACGGCGAGGTCACGTCGTGCAGGGATCACCACGTCCCAGAGCGAAACGCCCATACGCACAGGGAGTCAAGCGGATCCGCTGCGTCGATCGAAGAACCCACGCAGTCGGGGGACAGGAGATCCAGTGGCACGGCGCTGTCGAGCACCTGCCAGACGCGCTCCCGATCCCCGCTGCGGATGCGAGCGTCGCACCGCGCGGCGCGCGTCTACGCCTCGCGTGGGACGGGGCCGCGCCGCAGCGACACGAGCCCCTCGCCGCACGGCTTCAACCCCAGCTCCCCCACGCCTTCGGCCCCCCGCAGCGCCTCCACGAGCGCCGCCCACGTCGCCTCCCGCAGCGGCCTGCGCGTCAGCGTGTAGCTGCACCACGCCGCCGTCCGGTCGCTCGCGATCGACGCGAACCGCGGGCTCTTCCCGCACCCCGTCAGGCACGTCATCGACTGGAACTTCCCGCCCGCCACCCGCGCCACGTCCTGGTCGCTCGGCGCGTCCTCTCCGGGTCCGCGCATCGGCAGGAACACGATCCGCTCGTTGCCGATGCCCGCCGCGTGGAGCCGCTCCGTCGCGGCGCGCGCCTCCTCGACGCGCGACCGACGCACCAGCAGGTTGACCCCGCTGCGCACGCCACGCGCCGCCAGCGCCCCCACCTGGGCTACGACGCGCTCCACCTCGCGGCCGTTCTCCGGCGCGTGAATCGACACGTGAACCTTGTCGGGCCGCGACGCGACGAGCGCGTCGAACACCCCCGCGTCGAGCAACGGCAACCCGCTGGTGGTGAGCGAGCGAAACATCACCCCCGCCAGCGCGCGGAGCACGTCATGAATCCCCTCGTACTCCAGGGGTTCGCCGCCGCCGAAGGACACGGCCTTCACGCCGTGCGCGGCGCAGTCCTTCGCGAAGCCCGCCAGCGCGCCGGGCGTCCACGCGCCGTCCCCGTCCGGGCCCGAGCCGTTGTAGCAGAACGAGCAGCCCTTCGAACACCGCCGCGAGGCCTCCACGCTGAGTCGCTCCAGCGCGATCATCCGCGGCTCAGCACCCGCGCGAGGGCCTCGTTGGGGATGGCCCCGTACTCCCCCGTGTCGAAGCGGGCGACGTGGCCCTCGGCGTCGACGGCGAAACAGTCGCTGTCCATGCTGTGGGCGGCGGGGAAGTCATCCATCGGCGCGTCGCTCCTCGGGGGGGAGGGGAGTCTCGCGCCGATCGCGTGGCCGTTCCAGTCCGCGACTGCTTTGTGGTAGAGGCGCCGCCATGGCCCTCAAAGTCGCGATCGTCGGGCTGCCGAACGTCGGCAAGTCGACCCTCTTCAACGCCCTCACGCAGACCGCCGCCGCCCAGGCCGCCAACTACCCCTTCTGCACCATCGAGCCCAACGTCGGTGACGTCGCGGTGCCCGAGGAGCGCGTCGAGGTGCTCGCGAAGATCGCCAGCTCGAAGGAGATCATCCCGGCCCGCATCCACTTCGTCGACATCGCGGGCCTCGTCCGCGGCGCCTCGAAGGGGGAGGGCCTGGGCAACCAGTTTCTCGCCAACATCCGCGACTGCGACGCCATCGCGCTCGTCTCGCGCTGCTTCGTCGACGACGACATCACGCACGTCGAGGGCCGCGTCGACCCCATCGCCGACCTCGACATCATCGAGACCGAGCTGATGCTCGCCGACCTGGAGAGCCTGGAGAAGCGTCGCGGGCCGCTGGAGAAGAAGGTGCGCGGCGGCGACAAGGAGGGGGCCGCGACGCTCCGCCTCGTCGACAAGGCCCTCGAGCTCCTCAACGCCGGCCGCCCCGCCCGCGCCGCCGTCATCGACAAGGAAGATGAGAAGGCCTGGCGGATGCTCCAGCTCCTCACGGCCAAGCCCGCCCTCGTGGTGTGCAACGTCGAGGAGGGCTCGGCCGACAAGGGCAACGCCCTCTCGGAGAAGGTGGGCGAGCGCGCGGCCCGCGACGGCGCCCGCAGCGTCGTCATCTCCGCCCGCATCGAGAGCGAGATCGCGATGCTCCCGCTCGCCGACCGCGCGGACTTCCTCGAGACGATGGGCCTCACCGAGCCGGGCCTCAACCGCCTCATCCGCGAGGCGTACAAGCTCCTCGGGCTCCAGACGTACTTCACCGTCGGGCCGAAGGAGGCCCGCGCGTGGACCATCCGCGTCGGCGACACGGCCCCGCAGGCGGCGGGCGTCATCCACACGGATTTCGAGAAGGGCTTCATCCGCGCGGAGACCATCGCCTACGAGGACTACGTGAAGTACCGCGGCGAGGCCGGCGCCCGCGACCACGGCAAGATGCGCCTCGAAGGCAAGGAGTACGTCGTGCAGGACGGCGACGTGATGCACTTCCGCTTCACCTCGTAGCGACGGCGATTCCTCCCGATGACGGAGCGGTGGTATCGACGACCCCTCGATGGCCCGCTCCGCCGACCCGTACTCGCCAACCCTGACCGCGCTCGCGAGCCTCGCGTCGCTGGCCGTCGCCTGCGCGTCGCGGCCGCTCACCTTCACCGCCGCCACATACGCGCCGGAGCCCACCCGCGCCGTGGTTCGCGCGCCTTCAGCGCCGCCGCGCGAGGCGCCGCCCGCGTCACCCTTCGAGGCGCTGCCTGGCTGGCGAGACGACGCGATCGCGGCGGTGATGCCCGCGTGGCGTCGCACCTGCGAGCGACTCGCGCGCGCCCCCGCCGAACGCCCCGTGGGCCGCGAGCGCCCCTACGGCACCGTCGCCGACTGGCGCGTCGCCTGTGCGTCGATGCCTGCCGAGGGGAGCGACGACGGCGCCGTGCGCGCCTACTTCGAACGCGCCTTCGTGCCCGTGGCCCTCACCGATGAAGGCAACCCCACGGGGCTCTTCACGGGCTACTACGAGCCGCTCCTCCACGGCGCGCGCGTGCGTTCGGCGCGGTACGGCGTCCCGTTGTACGCACGGCCGCGCGATCTCGTCACGGGAGCGCGCGGCGTTGGGCGGCGCGTGCGTGGGCGCTGGGTGCGCTACTGGACGCGCGGCGACATCGCGCGCGGCGCCTTGCGACGAAGCGCGCAGGTGCTCGCGTGGGTGGAGGATGGGGTGGAGGCGTTCTTCCTGGAGATCCAGGGGTCGGGGCGCGTGGTGTTCGAAGACGGTCGCTCGCTCTTCCTCAACTACGCCGGCGACAACGGGCACCCCTACACGGCCATCGGGCGGGAGCTCGTCGCGCGGGGCGCCATCGCGCGGGACGCGGTGTCGCTCCAGTCGATTCGCGCGTGGCTCGC
>JBILLV010000036.1:0-45566 GCA_044375895.1 Polyangiales bacterium
GCGCAGCGTCACCGTCGCGACCTCGTGGCGATCGTGCGCCTCGCCGTCGCGCCGAGCGTCCCGCGCCGCCCGGGTCCGCTGATCGTGCGCCCCCACGGCGGCCCGCAGGTCGTCGCCGTCGAGCACCATCACGCTCACCAGCACCACGGACTCGTCCACCGCCCCGGCCTTGCCCCGCAGGCGGAAGAGCGCGTGGCCCTCCAACGCGCCCAGCAGGTCGCGCAGCCCGACGCCATGAATCACCAGCGCCCGCCGCTCGACCGGGAGCTCGGTGGCCTCCGCGGCCAACTCCCAGCGAACTTCCCCCTCCTCCACCACCTCGCGCCACGCGTTGATGCGCCCAACGAAGTGAGGGACGGCCCCCGCGCAGGCGGCGGTGACCTCGCCGTTCCACCGGGCGTCGCGGTTGGAGGAGGGCTCGAAGAGCACCGTGACGCGCTCGACGCCGTCGCCCGATCGGGCCACCTGATGCTCCAGCACCTCCATCGCGTTGAGGAGCCGCGCCACCTCCGGGCCGAGGCTCTGCACCACGAAGCCCTCCTGGGTCACCGTCTCGTACACCCGCACCGTCGGGTCGCGCTGGATCGACCCGAGGCGCCACGTCCGCGGCACCTCGTCGGGCGCGGCGTGACGGTCTTCGATGTAGCGCTCGCTCCGCGGGTCGCGCTCCTCCACCCGATCGAGCGCGTCGCGCAGCTCGGAGAGTCGTTCGAGCAGCTCGACGCCCGGCGACACCGGCGCGTCCGAGCCGCGTTGCAGCGCCCGGAGGGCCTCGGCCCGCTCGTCGGCGAGGCGCTCGTAGGCCTCCGACACGCCGATGGCGTCGATGCGCTCGCGCAGGTCGGCCACCACGTCGCTCACCGTGTCCGCCGACCAGGTCGACAGGTCGGTGGTGACCGACACCGGCGCGGCGTTGCGGAGCGAGCGGACCGTCAAGCACATCCCCTGTGCGGCCCGGTAGAGGTCGACGAGGCTGAGGTCGTTCGACTGGCGACGCACGAGGTGGTGCGCGAGGGGCACGGCGAGCTCGCGCTCCAGGGCGCGGCGCAGGGGGCGAGCGCCGTAGCGCGGGTCCCACGCCTGCTCGACCAGGGCGTCGAGGAGCTCGGGCTCGACGTCGACGAGCACGTTGCCCCGCACGATGCCGCGCCGCGAGAGGAGCTGCCCGAGCGCGTGCTCCACCACCACCCGCAGCGACTCGCGCGACAGCGGCCCGAAGGGCACCACCCGGTCGATGCGGTTGAAGAACTCGGGCCGGAAGAACCGCCGCGCCGCCGACGTGTAGTGCACCCGCGCGTCGCCCCCGTCGCGCGCGAAGCCGGTGCGCTGCGAAGCCTCCTTCACCCCGAGGTTGGAGGTCATGAGGATCACCGCCTGCCGCGCATCTGCGAGGCGCCCGGCGGCGTCGGTGAGCCGCCCCTCCCCCAGCAGTTGCAAGAGCGCGTCGAACACCCGCGGGTGGGCCTTCTCGATCTCGTCGAAGAGCACCACACAGAAGGGCTGCGTGCGGAGCGCGAGGGTGAGCTCGCCGTCGGGCTCACCCGCGTGACCCACCAGGCGCGTGATGGCCATCGACGACCCGAACTCGCTCATGTCGAAGCGAACGAGCCGCGCGGGCGACCCGAAGAGCCACGTCGCCAGGGCCTTCGCCGTCTCCGTCTTGCCCACCCCCGTCGGGCCGACGAAGAGGTATGTGGCCATGGGCTTGTCGGGGTCGGCGAGGCCGTGCTGCATCAGCACCACGACGTCGGCGACGGCGTCCACGGCGTCGGGCTGGCCCACCACCATCGCGGTGATGCCGCGGACGACGTCGTCGCGCGTCTTGAGGCTCCCCGCGCCGAGGATGAAGTCGGGCAGGCCCGTCTGCCGCTGGAAGGTCGCGAAGACGTCCCCGCGGGTGTACCAGCGCTGGTTGTCGCGCAGCTCGCCGGGGCCCGCGAGGACGGCTTTCAACAGGCGAACGGCCTTGCCGGGGAAGGCCTCGTGGGCGAAGAAGCGGCGGGTGAGCGTGAGCACCGTCTCCAGCGCCTCGGGGGAGACGCGCAGCGCGGGTGAGCCGTCGAGCGTGTCGCCCTCGAGGTCACGAAGCACGCCGAGGAGGACGGGGAGCGTGGCCCGATCGTCGAGCGCGTCGACGTGGACGACGCGGAAGAGCGACGCGAAGGTGGGCTCCTCCTCGCGGACTTTTTCGAAGCGCTCGGGGGTGCACTCGGCGATGACGGTGAGCTCGCCCCGGGCGAGGTGCGGCTCGATGAAGCGGGCGACGTTGGTGTCTCCCGCGCGCGTCCGGCCGGCGTAGACCATCGACGCGAGGTCGTCGATGTAGAGGACGTCGCCGAGGTCGATGAGCTCCTCGATGAGCTCGCGGGCGCGCGCCTCCCACTGGCCGACGTACATCATGCCGGCGATGAAGCGGTTGCCGTCGACGCGCCAGACGTCGCGCCGCGTCCCCTGCGCGCTCTGCCGGGCGGCCATGCGGCGCACGAGCTCGTGGACGACGGCGGTCTTGCCCGAGCCCGCCGCCCCCACGAGCACCACCGCGTTGCCCTCGCGGTGCTCAAACTCCTCCAGCAGCGAGCGCACCATCGCCTCGCGGCCGAAGGCGCGGTCGAGGGTGTCGTCGCGGGCGCCGTGGGAGAGGTTGCGGGCGATCTCGCGGAGCGTCTTCACCGTCATGCGACGCGTGGCGCGGCGCTCGTCGCGCGAGGGCTCGCCGGGGCGGCGCTTGGGGTCCTTCGGGTCCTTCGGGTCCTTCTTCTTGCGGCCGGGGACGTGGAAGCGGTGCCACCCCTTCGGGAAGATGGGCGGCGGGTCGGCGTCGACCTCGAGGATGTCGAGGCGCTCGCGGCGCGGCGAGGCGAAGTCTTCGAGCGTCAGGAGCCGGTGCTCGATCGCCCAGGCGGCGATGCGGCGATTCATCGCGTGCTGAAGGTCGTCGAGGGCGCGGAGGGCGAAGCGGGCGCGGGCGAGGCGCGTCGGGGTGACGATCCAGTGCGACTCGCCGGGCCATTTCTCGACGAGGACGCCCATGCGGGCTTCGAGGTTCCAGCGCTTGCGGGCGGGCTTGTCGTAGGCGACGGTGTCGACGTCCACCATGCGGAGGAAGACATGCGGCGGGAGCTGGAAGGCGCCGAGGCGCGTCGACGGCCCGGCCTCGAAGCGCTCCATCACCTTGAGGGCGAGGTCGTCGCGCAGCTCGGAGAGGGAGGGGCCCACCTCGTGGACGCCGTCGAGGCCGGGCACCCACGCTTCGACCAGACGACGGCCCGGGTGCGTCACCACGAGCGGGAGCTTCACATCCATGAGAGGGCGTAGGAATACACCATGGGTGCTTGGGACGGCGGCGGGGAATTCGGTGGGGGAGTCGCGGAGGAGCGGGTGCCTGTTGGCGACGAGCCGGGCGTCGGCGACCCGCGCGGCGCCGCCGCTTTCCTTCCCTTCGGCCCGCCGCTGCGGTAGGAGTCGTTCGAGCGCTTAGATGATCGACCCCGGAGTGGCCACCGCGAGGGTAGGGTCTGTGATCGGGGGGAAGTACGCCCTCCAGTCGCTCCTCGCGGTCGGCGGCATGGGCGCGGTCTACGCCGCGGAGAACACCTGGACGCGCCGCCCCGTGGCCGTGAAGCTCCTGCACCCGGAGTTTGTGCGCACCCCCGAGGTGGCCCATCGCTTCATGCAGGAGGCGCAGCTCGCGTCGCAGCTCCGTCACCCGAACATCGTCGACGTGCTCGACCTCGGCCAGGACCCCGCCGACAGCTCGCTCTACATCGTGCAGGAACTCCTCCACGGCAACGACCTCCGCGCCGTCCTCGACGCCAGCGGACGTCTCGACGTGTCGGCCGCGATCGACATCGTGCTGCCGCTCGCCGGGGCCCTCAGCCTCGCCCACCAGCGCGCCGTGGTGCACCGCGACATCAAGCCCGAGAACGTCTTCCTCGCGAAGGACGAGCACGGCGGCAGCGTCCCGAAGCTCATCGATTTCGGCATCTCGAAGGTGACCACCGAGGGCCGCGACGACCGCAACCTCACGCAGGCCGGCACCCTCGTCGGCACGCCCAACTACATGTCCCCCGAGCAGGCGCGCGGCGAGGCGCAGCTCGACGGCCAGACCGACGTCTGGTCGCTCGGCGTGATGCTCTACGAGATGCTCTGCGGCAAGGTCCCCTTCGACGCGCCGAACCAGAACGTGCTCATGGTGAAGATCATCATGGACGCGCCGACGCCCATCCAGTCGATCGCCCCCGACCTCCCGCCCGCGCTCGCCACGGTGGTTCACACCGCCCTCGCCCGCGAGCGGAGCGCGCGCTACCCCGACATGGCCACCTTCGCCGCGGCGCTCCTGCGGTGCTCACCCGCGACCACCGAGGTGTTCGAGCGCCACCGCCGCTCGCTCCCGCCCGACTTCGCCGCGCAGCTCGACGCCGCCCCGTGGACCGACCCGACCCCCGCTCCGTCGCTCCCGGCGATTCCGCGCACGACGGTCACGTACGGCACCCCCGTCGGCTGGTCGCACCCCACGGACGCGACGCCCGCCGCTGCACCCGCGCCATCCCGTCGTGGCGTGTTCGTCGCGGGCATCGCGGCCCTCACGGTCGCCCTCGTCGCCGCGGTCGTGTGGGCCGGCCAGCGCCACCCCGATCCGCCGCCCCGCACGCTCCACGTCAGCTACCCGACGCCCGCCCCGAGCGCGCCGCCCGTCGCCGCGCCGCCGCCCGCGGTCGCCCCCACGGTGCTCGCTCCCGCGGAGGCCCCCACCGTCGCCCCCGCGCCCGCCGCCGCCGCGAAGCTTCGCCCGATGCGTCCGCCGCTCCGCCCGCGCCGTCCGCTGCCGGCTCGCCCCTCACCCGCCGCCACGCAGAACGGCGCGCCGATCCTCTCGCCGTAGGAGTTCGCGATGCGAGTGGCGCTGCCGTGGATCTGCCTCCTCCTGCTCGCCGCGCCGCGCGTCGCCGGGGCCCAGACCGCAGAGGTGGAGCGCCTCCTGCGCGAAGGCATCGAGCTCCGTCAGCAGGGCAACCCCAGCGCGGCCCTCGGTTCGTTTGAGCGGGCTCACGCGATCGCCCACACGCCCCGCACGCTCGCGCAGGTGGCCCTCGCCGAGCAGGCGCTCGGTCGCTGGGTCGACGCCGAGGCGCACCTCCGCGAGGCGCTCCGCACCGCCGACGACCCGTGGATCGCCCGCAACCGCGCGGCCCTCGATGGCGCCCTCGGGGTCATCGCGCAGCACGTGGGACAGGTGGTGGTTCGCTGTGATGTCGACGGCGCCGAGCTCGTGGTGGGCGGCCGCGCGGTGGGGGTCTCGCCGCTCGCGGCCCCGACGCACGTCGAAGCGGGCGAGCTCGACGTCGTCGCCACCGCGGGCACCGAGCGGGCCACCGAGCACGTGCGCGTCACGGCGGGGGAGACGGTGTTCGTCGAGTTTCGTCTCCGCCGCGAGGCCCCGCCGCCACCGCCAACCGTCGCGACGCCGCCGACCGCGACGCACCCCGACCCCAACGCCCGCATCGACCTGACACCGCGCGGCGGTGCGCAACGCGCGTGGGGCTGGGTCGCCCTCGTCGGCGGCGTGGTGGGCCTCGGCGTCGGCGTCGGCGGAGCGCTCTACCGCGACGACGGCGTGCGCGCCTACAACGGCAACGTCATCCCCGGCAGCTCGCGCAACAGCCGCTGCCCCGGCACCAATCACCCGACACAACCCGAAGACTGCCCGATCTACCTCGACCAGGTGGACGCCGGGACGGCGATGCAGTGGGCGGGCTTCGTCAGCGGCGGGGTGCTCACCCTCACGGGCATCATCCTCCTGGCGACGGCGCCTTCGCGCGTAGGCCTCCCGGTCGCGCGCCTCGGCTGTGGGCGCGGTCCGGGCGAGGTCGGCGTCGCGTGCGCGGGGACGTTCTGATGACCCGTCGGGCGCTGCGCTGGATCCTCCTGGGCGCGATGCTCGCCGTGGCCTGCTCGGAGGTCCGAACGGGCTGCGAGCAGGGGCAGGTGCTCGTGGGCCACGCCTGCCGCGACCCGCTGCCGCCCGCGCCCGACGCCGCGCCGCCCGCGTGTCCGCCGGGGCTGGCGTTCTGCGACGGCTTCTGCCGCGACCCGCGCACCGACGAGGGTCACTGCGGCCGTTGCGGACGCGTCTGCAGCGCGTCGCAGGTGTGCCTCACTGGCGTGTGCACGGAGGTGAGCGGCTGCACCGAGCCGCGTCGCATGTGCAGCGGCTCGTGCGTCGACACCTCGTCCGACAACCGGCACTGCGGCGCGTGCGACATGGCGTGCCCCACCGGCATGACGTGCTCGTCGGGGAGCTGCGTGTGCGGCCCCGGGCTCACCGCCTGCGGCACGGCCTGCGTCGACCTCGCGACCCACCGCGGCAACTGCGGCGCGTGCGGGATGGCGTGCCCCGCCAACGGCGCGTGCGCGGCGGGGCGCTGCGTGGGCAACGCGCCCGGAGCCCCGTGCCAGCGCGACGCTGACTGCCCCAGCGGCGGCTGCGTGCCGGGCAGCATGGGCTTCCCCGGCGGGTACTGCATCTACGCGTGCCCCGCGGGCGCGCCGCCGGGCGCCGAGTGCGCGAGCGGCGCGGGCGTCTGCCTCGACAACCCGCCCTCGGGCATCCTGTGCTTCCCGCGGTGTCGACCGGGCGTGGAGGGCGGCTGCCGGACGGGCTACGCGTGTCGGCCCGTGTCGCTCGATGGGCGGGTGGGCGTGTGCTTCCCGAACTGCGCCGCGTCGCCGGCCCTGGTGTGCGGCGCCACCCGCTGCAACAACAACACGGGCCTCTGCGAAGGAAACCCCTGCACCAGCGCCGCCTCGTGCTCCGCCGGGAGCGCGTGCAGCGCGGCGACGCAGCTCTGCGAGTGCACCGCCGCCACCAACTGCGGCGCGGGGCGGCGGTGCTACGGCGCCGGGACGCGCGCGGCGCGGTGCGGCTGCGCCACCTCGATGGGGTGCGCCGAGGGGCGCGTCTGCAACCTCGTCACGGGGTTGTGCTCCTGACGGCGAGCGGTTGCGTTAGAGTGGCGCCATGAAGCCCCTGACGCTCGCGCTGCTCGGCGCGTCGATCCTCGCCGCCTGCGACGATGGCAACGTCGCAGCGCCCGCCGACGCAACCACCACGGACGTCGCGACTGACGCTGTCACCACGGACACATCCTCTGCCGACGCCGCGCTCGATCGCGTCACGGTGATGACCACCGCGGGCCCCGTCGTCGGCTTCGCGCAGAACGGCGTCTCCATCTTCCGACGCATCCCCTTCGCGGCGCCGCCCGTGGGGCCGCTTCGCTTCCGTCCGCCCTCCCCCGTCGACCCGTGGATCACGCCGCTCGACGCGACTGGCGCCGGGTCGGTGTGCGCGCAGGGGTCGAGCCTGCTCGGGCTCAGCGGACCGAGCGGCGTCGAGGACTGCCTCCACGTCAACGTCACCACGCCCGGTGTCACGGGGTCGCGCCCGGTGATGGTGTGGTTCCACGGCGGCGGCTTCGTCGTCGGCAGCGGCTCGGAGGCGGGCTACGAGGGGACGCGACTCGCCACCGAGGGCAACGTCGTCATCGTGACGGTGAACTACCGCCTCGGCGCCCTCGGCTTCCTCGCGCACCCCGCCCTCGCGGGCGCCACCGAAGCGACGGGCAACTGGGGCTTCATGGACCAGCAGGCCGCCCTGCGTTGGGTGCAGGCCAACGCGGCTCGCTTCGGCGGCGACCCCTCACGCATCACCCTCTTCGGCGAGTCGGCGGGCGGCACCTCGGTGGTCCTCCACACGGTGGCCCCCGAGTCGCGCGGGCTGTTCGCGCGGGCCATCGTGCAGAGCGGACCGGCCCCGCGGCTCCCCTCGCGCGAACGGGCCCAGAGCATCGGCACGCTCGCGGCGCAGGCGCTCGGGTGCACGACGGACGTCGCGCGGTGCCTGCGCGCAGCGGACGCGTTCCGCTTGCAAGGCGCGGTGAGCGGGACGACGGAGCCCGGCGGGATCTTCTATCAGGAGCGGGGCTTTGTGTACCTGCCCACCTTCGACGGGGTGACCTTCCCCGAGCAGCCGCTGGCGGTGCTCCGCGCCGGTCGCGCGGCGAACGTCGCGATGATCCTCGGGACCAACACCAACGAGGCGAGCATCTTCCACGGCGGGCTCATCGGCATGGCCGTCAACACGGAGGCGGAGTACCGCGCGGCCCTCGGTCGCGCGCCCAACGTGCTCGGCATCACCGCCGCGCAGGCCGCGATGATCGCCGAGCGCTACCCCGCGTCGCGCTACCCGACCCCCAACGACGCGCTGATGGCCGTCACCACCGACGGCATCTTCGCGTGCTCGACGCGCTACGTCGCGCGGGCGCAGCAGGCCGCGGGGCGCTCGGTGCGGCTCTACCGCTTCGACCAGGCGCCGGGGCGCGTGCTGCTGCCGGGCCTCGGAGTGTTCCACGCGGCGGAGCTGTCGTTTGTGTGGGGGACGATGGGGGGCCTGCTCGGCGACATGTCGTCGGCGCCTGCGCTCGGCACGGCGATGCGGAGCGCGTGGACCCGCTTCGCCGCGACGGGCGACCCCGGCGGCAGCCCGACGTGGCCGCTGTGGACGCCGATGACCGACACCCGCCTCCGGCTCGCGATGGTGAGCGAGGTGGAGCCCGCCAACCCCGACGCGCGCTGCGACTTCTGGTCGGGCCTGTACGACACGCTCTGACCGTGATGCCCCCCACCGCCCTCGGAACCGACTTCTTCTCCCTCACCCCCGACCGGGTGATGGCCGCGGTGGAGGCCCTCGTCGGCCAGCGCGCCACGCTCTGCTACCCGCTCAACTCCCTCGAAAACCGCGTGTACGAGGTCGAGCTCGAAGACCGCACGCGCCGGGTGGCGAAGTTCTACCGCCCCGGCCGTTGGAGCGACGCGCAGGTGGCCGAGGAGCACACCTTCCTCGCCGACCTCGTGGCCGCGGAGATCCCCGCCGTCGCGCCGCTCCCCTACCCCGATGGCAGCACGGCGCGCCGCGACCCCGAGACGGGCATCCTCTGCGCCCTCTTCCCCCGCGTCGGCGGCCGCGCCCCGGAGGAGTTCTCCGACGCCCAGCTCGAACGCCTCGGCGCGCTGCTCGGGCGCATTCACAACGTCGGGGCGAGCCGGGCCGCACCGCACCGCGTGGCCCTCACCGTCGACCACTACGGCCGCGCCTCCCGCGACACGCTCCTCGCCGCGCCGACGCTCCCGCCCTCCCTCGCCACCTCGCTCAACGCTGTGTGCGAGGCCCTCTTCGCGCGCGTCGAGCCGCTCTTCGACGGCGTCGCCACGCACCGCATCCACGGCGACTGCCACCCCGGCAACCTCCTGTGGGGCCGCGACGGCGCCTTCTTCCTCGACTTCGACGACATGGTGACGGGCCCCGCCGTGCAGGACGTGTGGATGCTCCTCCCCGGCAGCGACGACGACGCGCGACGTCAACGCGACGTGCTGCTCACGGCCTACGCGCAGTTTCGCGACTTCGACCGCACCACCCTCCGCCTCATCGAGCCGCTGCGCGCCCTCCGCTACCTCCACTACGCCGCCTGGATCACCCGCCGCTGGGGCGACCCCTCCTTCCCCCGCGTGTTTCCGCAGTACGGCGAGCAGCGGTACTGGTCGGAGCTCGTCGTCGACCTCTCCGAGCAGCTCGCCCGCATCGACGCCCTCGACGGCGTGGCGGCGCGCAGCACGCCCACCGCGCGCGGCCCCGCCGTGAGCGTCGCGGCGGTGGGGTGGAGCGACGACGCCTTCGCCCGCGTGTGGATGGTGCGCGAGGAAGTGTTCTGCGACGAGCTCGGGCGCTCGTACGAGGTGGAGGGAGACGACGACGACCGACGCGCCGTCCACCTGGTGGCCCTCGATGCCGAGGGGCGGGCCGTGGGATGCGCGCGGCTCGTGCGGCGCGGCGACGTCATCGAGCTCGGTCGCGTCGCGGTGCGGGCCAAACGGCGGCGTCAGGGCTTCGGCGCCGCCCTCGTCCGCGCCGCCGTCGCCCGCGCGGAGGGAGCGTCGCTGGAGGTGAGCGCGCGGCCCGAGACCGTCGCCTTCTTCGAAGCGCTGGGGTTCGCTGCCGTGGGCGACGACACGGGCCCGGAGGGCGCCCCCGCGCGGCGGATGCGGCGCTCGCCGTAGGCACGCCGTGCAACGCACGCATCACGGCGCGCGACGGCAGATCCCGTAGGTCGGGTCGCAGAGCGCGTCGGGGCCACACGCGGCGTCGCTGTTGCAGCCGCAGTAGCCGTACGCGACGAGGCAGGTGCGCCCAGGGCCGCAGTTGGTGGAGGCGCTGCACTGGCAGCGGCGCGGCGAGGCGGTGTTGCAGCGGCTGCCGGCCACGCAGTCGCCGTCACTCGCGCAGACGAAGCGGCACACGCCCGTCGCGCTGTTGCAGGTGGACGCGCCGCACAGGGCCGACGGGTTGGCGGTGCACGACGGGTAGCACACGGAGACGGTGCCGGCCGCGCGGCAGAGGTAGCCCGCGCGACACCCGCTCGCGGCGGTGCAGGTGCGGAGGCAGAAGTTGGCCGAGCCGTCGGAGATGCAGCTCGACCCCGCGGCGCAGTCCGCATCGCGCGCGCACTGCCGGGTGCAGTAGCCCCCCTGCCACCCGATGGCTTCGGGGAAGCACGTCGGCGCGCTCGCACCGCAGTCGGTGTTGCGTACGCACGGCGCCCCCGCTCCCGTAGCGACGCAGGCGCCCGCCCGACACCGCTCGGTCGCGGCGCACCGACGACCGCAGGCACCACAGTTTGTGACGTCGACGGCCGTGTCGACACAGGCGCCCGCGCACGCCGACTGCCCCGCCGCACAGGCCAGCTCGCAAGCGCCCGCAGTGCAGCGGTGACCGGCCGGGCAGGCGGTGGTGCACGCGCCGCAGTGGGCGGGGTCGGAGGCGAGGTTGACGCACGTGGCGGCGCAGCGCGTGGTGGCCCCGGTACAGCGGGCGACGCAGGTGCCGACGAGGCACTCCTGGTCGGCCGCGCAGGCGTTGTTGCAGCGACCGCAGTGGAGGGGGTTGCCCTCGACGGTGACGCAACGGGATCCGCACGCGAGCTCGCCGGGGAGGCAGGTGGGCGTGACCGTGGGCTCCGAAGCGACGTCGGGGGCGATAGCGACGTCAGGCGCGGAAGGGGCGTCGAGGGAGGGAGCGTCGAGGAGATCGGCGTCGCCTACGACCGCAACGTCGAAGCCTTCGGGCGCGTCAGGGGGCGTGACGAGCGGGCCGTCGGTGTCTTTGACGTCGGGTGAGACGGTGGCGTCCGGGAGGGCCTTGGCGTCAGCGTCGACCTGCCCCTCGGAGCACGCCGACAGCGCGGTCAGCACGAGGACGAACGGGAGCGACGCGCGGCGGAGCACGGTGCGATCGTACAAGCCTGCGCTCCGCCGGAGCAATGCTAGGGTCGCGAGCGGGCTCCTTCGGCGGATGAGGTGGAAGGCCGTTGGGGTCCTTCCGCGTCTCGCGTCGTTGCGGGATACTCGCAGCATGAAATCTTCTCTCCAACTCCTGCTCGTCGGCGCCCTCTGCACGTGTACCCCAGCGGCGGAGGAGCTCACGGTCACCGAACTCTGTGTGTACGGCAACAGCGGGGAGGGCCAAGTCTCCTTCGCGGCGGGCGCACCGCTGCGCGTGTCGCTCGGCACCGGGACGAGCGGTTGTCGTCTTCCTTGCGACACCGTTTTGAGCCCACCATGCACCATCGTGCGCGACGGCCACACCTTCCGGGTGAGCGGGCGCCTCGTCGTGCAGCGCGACTGCGGCGGTCACAAACCACCGCCTGCCTGCTCCTTCCCGAACATCGGGTGCGAGACGGAGCCCGTCACCGCGGGCGACTATGTCGTCACCGACGGCGTGCGCTCGTTGGTCGTCCGCGTACCGCAGACCCGCCCCAATGGGTCCATTCCACTCTGCGCGCGTTGACTGTCCGATCGGACGCGCAGAGATGTCAAACCGACGATCGGGCCACCGTCCGCAGTGCGCCGCCATTGACGACCGCGATCCACCCGAACGATGCTCGCGCGATGCGTCGCACCGCGCCCCACCACGCAACGAGACACGCCGGCCTCCTCGCCCTGGGCTGCGCCGCCTTCCTCGCGGCGCCCGGCTGCGTGTGGGGCCTGCGCGGCGGCCCCGAGGTCATCGCCTCCTCCTCCGGCTCCGCGCTCGTGCAGGGGACGATCACCGGCGTAGTGGGCTTGGGCTCCACCAGCCGCTGGCAGCCTCGCACCTCCAGCGACGGCCTCCTCTTCACGAGCACCTTCAGCGCGGGCGGCGACCCACAACTCGGCGCCACGTTCTCTGGCGCCGGTGGGATCGGCTGGTTCGACGTGCCAGAGGAGCGGCGCGTGGGCTGGACCGCGGGCGTCGAAGCGGGCGGTCGATGGCGCGCGCGCGGCCCGGATGGCGCGCAGGCCATCGCGGGGCTCCGCGGCGGTCCGCTGTTTCGCCTGCTCTCCCGGGCGGACGGCGGCGGCAGACTCGTGACGCTGGGGGTCGACCTCACCGTCGGCGCGGCGCTCTCGGCCGACGGTCCGAGCGACGAGGCCAGCTTCACCGCGGGCGTCGCCGTCACCCTCGGGATGTGGGACGTCAACGTCTTCCACATGTGACGCCGACGCGCGGGCCTCGGGCTACGCCGTGCCCAGCGAGACGCGCGCGTGCGTCTCGGCGTCGTGCTTCGGCGCCGCCCCCGTCAGCAGCGCCCGCGCGGCGTCGAACAGGAACCTCAGGCCGTTCGCCCCCGCCGTGTCCCAGAGCTCGGCCTCCTGCGGGTGAAACACCACGAGGCAGAGGTTCGGGTCGTCCTTGCCCTTCGGGAAGTACACCTTGTCGGCGGGCGACCACGCGGCGTGGATGCGGGCCTGGTCGCGAACGACCTCCGTTCGACCCGTGATCGACGCGAAGCGCGTGGCGCTCTGCGCGACCACCATCGCGCCGGCGCCACCGGCGGCCTCCTCCACCTTCGACGTCTCGACGCTCGTCAGGAAGGTCAGCGTGCAGTCGTCGTCGAGCTGGGCGACGTGCATCGGACGGGCACGCATGGTGGCACGCGCGCCAGCCCCTTCCGGGGTGAGCAGCATCACCGTCGAGAAGCCGTTGAGCAGCGCGAAGGCGCGCTCACGCTCCGACTTCGGCGACGCCGTGATCTTCTTCGCCGTGGGCTTCTTCGCAGTCTTCTTGGTGGCGGATCCCTTCGCGGTCGCGGCGGTCGCGCGCGCGGTGCTGGTACGAGTGGGGGCGCCCTTGCGGGCGACGCGGGTGGAGTTGGCCGAGGTCGAGTGCTTCATGGGCGGCGCTCAATTCAATTCGCGTGCCTACGCGCTGACCCGCGCGCGGGCCTCGACGCGCTCGATCAGTTCGACGACGCGCGGCGTCTGCTCAAACTGCGGCATCCCCTTCGTGGGGGCGACCCGCTCGCCGACGATGCGCGGGTTGGCGCGGGCGATCGCGTCGAGGCGGTCGAAGTCGGAGTACGCGTCCTGGTCGTACACCACCGTCGTCGGGACGGTGAGCGGCTCGTAGAGCGCCTTGTCGGCGTGCGGCGTAAAGAGCTTCCCGCTGAGGAAGGTGAGCGGCGCATGCTTCGCCCCAGGCATCGCGGCCGTCTCCGCCGCGTAGCGCACCAGTCCCTCGTCGACGGGGCCCACGAACGACTTCTTCAGGAAGTACCGGATCGACCGCTCGGTGGTGACCAGCTTGAAGAGGCCGCCGGAGAGCAGCGGGAGGTGCAGGACGCGCGAGAGGACGCTCTGCGCGAGCGCGCCGCGGTCTTGCTTCGCGGAGAAGCCCGTCGGCGAGAGCAGCGTCAGCGAGCGGAAGAGGCCGGGCGAGCGGTGGGCCGCGCGCGCGAGAAACTCCGAGGACAACGAGAGGGCGACGGCGTCGACGGGGGCTCCCTGGGGGCTCACGACGTCGACCACGAAGCGCTCGATCGCCTTCGCGTACAGCTCCGGCGTGTACTCGCGGTCGGCGCGCTCGGAGCGGCCGAAGCCCGGGAGGTCGAGCGCGAACACCCGCCGCCGCCCCTTGAGCGCGTCGAAGATCGGGCGCATCTCGAAGGCCGACGCGGCCGCGTTGACCGAGTGGATGAGCACCACGGCGGGCCACTCGCCCCAGGCGTCGGCGTAGTAGTGGGTGCGGCCGACGTCCATCACGTCGAGGATGCCCGTCGCCGCCTGGAGCGCGGGGGAGAGCACGCGTTCGTTGGGCATCGCGCGGGTGCTCATGGGAATGGCGGGAGCGTGGGTGGAGCGGTTCATGACGCCCGGAACCGCACCGGGTATGCCGCGCAGCGTGCGCGTCACCGATCACGCGGACAGTCGCGCGCCGATCGTGGCAGAACGCGACAGCGAGGCAGGGTGACGCGCGGTTCGGGCTTCACTCGATGATGACGAAGGGCTCGTCGGCGCCGTCGTCCGTGGCTCCGTCGCGCGGTGGTCGGCGGGCTCGGCGCGAGGCCCTGGCTCTTCGATCGTGCCCTCGTGTTGGTGACCGCCGCCGCTCAGAGCGAAGCGACGTCGTCTTCGTCGAGCTCCGGGTAGCGCCGGAAGATGCCGTCTTCGTTGAACGCGATGCGCCGCGGCGACGCGAGGTAGGCGGCGATGCCCGGCCTCGCCTCGACGCGATCGCGCAGCGCGACGAGCTTCGGGTGCTGCGGCGCCACCCGCGCCATCGCCCTGGGAAACGCATACGCCAGGCCCTTCATCACCTGGAAGAGCGACAGGTCGACGTACGACGTCGCGTCGCCCACGAGGTGCACCGCCCCGTTGCGCTCGAGGGCGCGCTCGAAGTACCCGAGATACTTCGGCAGCCGCGCCTCGAGAAACGCCCGCGCGCGCTTCTTCGCCTCGGGCTTCTGGTCTTCGTAGTACAGGCTCGTCGCGACCGGGTGGTGGGTGTCGTGCACCTCGCCCACGAGGTCGGCGACGGTGAGCTGGAGCTGGTTGGCCCACGCCCGTGACACCGCGTCGTCGGGCACCAGGCCGAGCCGCGGCGCGACAAACTGGAGGATGTTGGCCGTCTGCGCCACGAGCGCCGAGCCCACGCGCAACACCGGCGGCGCGAACGCCGGCGTCGCCACCGACGCGTCGCGGAGGAGCTTCACCACCGCTGCGGCGCCCCCTCCCTGCGACGCCGGGAGCCGCGCGACGTCGACGTAGGCGACGCCCGCGTCTTCGAAGGCCAGCCGCACGAACTCGCCGCGCCCCTGGATCGTCGGCCAGTAGAAGAGCTCATACAGATCGCCGTGGTGATCGGACATCGCGGGCCTCACGTGGGCGTGAGTGTACACCCCACCGCGTGGCGACAGGTCGCCAACCCGCGGTACCCGCTCAGCGCGCGAGGGGGACCAGCAGGATCGCCGCGTCGTCGTTGCCCATCTCCGTGCCGACCCCCTTCGCGCCCACCACGGCGGCCTGGTTGCCAGTCGGCGAGACGGCCACACCCCAGAAGAAGTCCGAGCCGCCGCCGAGGTCGAAGGCCTGGAGCCCGTTGGTGCCGAAGGTGGTGTCGCGCGCGCCGTTGGCCGTGAGGACGCCGACGAGCCCGTTGGAGTTGGTCTCCGACGTGCGCCCGCCGCCCACGAGCAGGATGCGGCTGTCGGGGAGCACCGCGAGCGTGCGGCAGTTGTCGTTGAAGCCGCTGAAGTCGAGCCGCGTGAAGCCCATGGTGCCGTAGCTGGTGTCGAGCGCGCCCGCCCCGGTGATGCGGAGCGAGAGCCAGTCGATGGACTCCATCGCGTTGTTGCGGCCGTAGCCCGCCGTGACGAGGTTCGATCCCTGGAGGCTGCTGGCATACACCTCGGTGACCAGCGAGAGCACGGGCTGCGAGAAGACCCCGTTGGTGCCGAAGGTGCGGTCGGGCGCGCCCGCCGGCGTGAGCTTGAACACCACCGGCCGCACCACGCTCGACTCGGTCATGTAGCCCGAGGTGATCGTGCTCCCGTCGGGCAGGATGGAGCTGGTGCGCGGGGTGGCGTCGCGGTTGTTCACGTCGAGGGTGTAGACGCCGTTGCTGCCGAAGGCCGCGTCGCGCGCGCCGTCGACCGTGAGGCGGACCACGGCGAAGTCCGTGTCCGTACCGCCCATCCGCTTCTGCGAGCCCGTGACGAAGAGCCGCCCGTCGGGGTACATCGCGAGGCTCCACATGCCGTCGGCGACGTACGCGGTGCCAACCACCTCGCCCGCGCTGAGGTCGAGGGTCACCACGCCGCTCGTGCCGAACGAGGCGTCGACCGTGCCGTCGGCGTTGAAGCGGGCGAGGCCGATGTTGCGGTCGCGCGCGTCCATCGCGCCCGCCGCGTCGATCGTCGCAGCGATCACGACCTTGCCCGAGGGCTGCACCACGATCCCGCGCGCGACCTCGCCCGTCGTCCCCATCACCATGTTGATCGTCGCGCGACCCATCTGACCGAAGGTCGTGTCCACCTGACCGTCCGGCGTGAAGCGGACGACCATCGAGCGCTGGTCCGCCGTCGCGGCGGTGGAGTCGGCGACGGGGCCGACGGCGTAGATGTTCCCGCGGGGGTCGTAGGTGACCCCGTAGAAGCGGTCGTGGCCCATCTCCGAGAGCGCGATCGCGCGGGCCATGAGCGGGGCCATCGGCGCGTCCGCGGGCGCCGCGTCGGCGACGTCGGGCCGCGCCATCGCGTCGGGCTGCACCATCGCGTCGGGCTGCGTGGTGACGTCCGGCGTCGTGGCGTCGGGCGTCGCAGGAGTGTCCGAACAGCCCTGAAGCAAGGCGGCGAAGGAGAAAGCGGCGAGGGTCAGCGGGAGCACACGGTTCATGATCGAGGGTCCTTTGTTGGATGTCATTATGAGTCTCATTCTCAGATGCGAGCCATGGCTCGCCGTGCGGGTTTGCACGAGGGGGAGCTTCAGGAAGTGGGGTAGGCCCACTCGAAGCCGACGAACACTTGCCGAAAGCCCGCGGGTTGAATCCCCTGCGGCGCCCGGTTGGCGATGTAGACCTGGTCGGTGAGGTTGCGGCCGGTGACCGACACCGTGATGCCGGCGCGGCGGAGCGTGTAGGCGAGGCGGAGGTCGAGGGTCACGTAGGTCGGGATCTCCCCGACGAGCCCGTCGGCCGAGGGGAACGAAGTGTTCTCACGGTCAGCGAACTGGGCCGACACGAGGTTGGCGGTGATCTGCGCCGCCGCGCCGCTCCGGTGCACGACGCGGAGCTGGGCGTTGGCCAGGTGCTCGGGCGCGTACGGGAGGCGATTGCCGCCGTAGAGCCCGCCGACGAACGCCGCCATGGGCACCCAGGTGTAGTTGATGACCAGCGGCACGGAGAGCCCTTCGGCGCGGAGGGCGCTCGCGAGGTCGAAGGTGAGGCTGGCCTCACCGCCGATGTGCCGGCTGTGCCCGGTGTTGAAGTTCCCGCCGGACACCGTCGCGCCCGACTCGCTCGGCGGCACGATCTGGTTCTCGAACTCCAGCAGGAATCCGTCGACGTCGAGGAACAGCCAGCGACCGAGGCGCAGGCGAGCGCCGAGCTCGGCGTTCCACGAGAGCTCGGGGTCGAGCTGGAGGTTGACGCCCGCGGGGGTGATGGCGTCGCGGGTGCGCGGCGGCGCGTAGCCGCGGTGCAAGCCCGTGTAGAGCGTCAAAGGCCGCGCGACGTCCACGGCCATCCCGATGCCAGGGATCACCGCCACCGACGAAGCCTCGCCGCGCTGGTCGACGTCGCGCCCGTCGGCCCGCACCACCTGACGCTGCCCCCAGAAGCCCTCCACCCGCACGCCGGGGGTGACATGCCAACGGCGCGCGAAGGTGAAGCGCGCCTGCACCGCCCCCGCGAGGGCCGTCCCGCCGCGGTACTCGCCGTCCTGGGAGGTGCCGCCGCGCGCCGTCGGCGTCGACGTCATTCGGATGTCATCGTGAGCGGTCTCGCGCAGCGCGCGGGCCGTGGTGATCACCTCACCATGCACCGGACCATCCTCGTCGCCCCAACCCCAGACGAGGCGCGGCTCGAAGCCCAACACCGTAAACGACCGATCCCGAATGGCGGCGCTGCGGCGGAAGAAGATCCCCTCGCGCCCCTGCGGCGCAACCCCCGGGTCGCCCTCGGCCCCGCAGCGACCGGCGCCGTCGCACACCCGCTCGTAGTCCGCGCCCGCGTCCTCCCGATCGAACTCCTGCCGACGCCACGCCCGGTCGGTGGTGTAGCCATACAGGACGGTCTGGAGCACCAGCCGCTCGGCGAAGCGCTGCGTGTGCGACACCGCGAGCGCGCGGCGCACCACTTCGAAGTGGTCGTTGCCCGCGAGGTTGAGCGTCGGATCGCGCTGAAACTGCGCCGTCGTCGGGCCGACGTAGGTGGCCCGCGACGACTCGTCGTAGTGGCTGAACTTCACCCGCAGCACCGAGCCCGGCGCGAGCTGGATGCGCAGCCGCGCGGTCACATCGGTGAGCGCGAGGTCGAGGCGCCGCGGCCCCTCGTAGCGTCGGTGGATCGCGTCGACCGACCAGCCCACCGGACCGTGCGTCGCGCCCGCCGTCGCGTGGGCGAGCAGGTAGCCATAGTTGCCGTAGCGAAGGTCGACGCTCGCCGCCGGCGCGCGCGGCGGCTCACGCGTGATGTAGTTGATCACCCCGCCGATGGTCTGCGGCCCCCAGAGGATCTGCCCGCTCCCGCGAACGACCTCGACCCGGTCCATCCGCTCGATGGGCGGGGTGTAGTAGAGCTCGGGGGCGCCGTAGGGGTTGAGCGAGACGGGGATGCCGTCCTCGAGCACCAGCACCTTGCGGCTCCGGTTGGGGTCGAGGCCGCGCACGCCGATGTTGAGCCGGAGCCCCATCCCGTCTTCGGAGACGACGTTGAGCCCCGGCACGAGCCGCAGCGCGTCGGCACCGCTCTGCGGCGCGATGTGGCGGAGGTCTTCGCGGCCGAGCACCGACACGCTCCCAGGCACGCGGTCGAGCGCGCGACGCGCGGAGCCCACGACGGTCGCCGAGCCGTCGCCCTGCTCCTGCGCGCGCGCAAGGGTCGGGGCGCCGAGGGCCGCGAGGGCGGCGAGGGCCGCTACCGGGCGTCGGTCAGTCATTGTCCCCTTCGACGCGCGAGCCCTGGATCTGAAGCGTCGTCGTGAGCTCCATCTTGAGGAAGCCCGACAGCTCCTGCGCGGCGGCGAGGAGCCCGCGGAGGGCGGGCTGGTGAGACGCGAGGGCCGCCACCGTCCCATCGACAGGGACCGCGCGCCCGGCGGCGTCAGCGGCGTCGAGGCGCGTGCGGAGCTGCGCGCTCAACGCGGAGGCCCCAGCGCCGTCGAGGAGATCGTCGAAGCCGAGGTTGCCACCCGCCGCGCAGCCCAGGAGCAGCGCCCGCGCGCCGGTGAGGTTGTTGCGCACGTGGCGGACCCCGCGGTCGGCCCAGGGCGACTCCGCCGCCGCGGGACAGGTGCCCGTCGTACAGTCACGGACGCCGAGGGGGCGCCCGAGGCGGAGGTCCTTCAAGTCGGTGTCGACGCGAAACACCGCGTCGGCCACGGCGCTCACCGCCGCCTGCTGCGTAGCGAACAGCGTGCTCCCGCGGCCCGCGGTGGCGAGCTGCGCGGCGAAGCCCGTCGGCTCCCACGCGGCGGTGAGCGCGCGCGCCTGCACGGCGACCTCCGCGGTGACAGCGCGCGCGTACGCGGCCCGGCGCGCCGCGAGCTCGGCGGCGCTGAGCGCCGCCCAGGAGCCCATCGCATTGATCCCCTCGGTCGGGGCACAGCCGTTCTCCGCACCGGTGTAGAAGAGCAGGTACTCGGCCGCGGCGAGGCCACGCGCGTTGGCACCGAGGCCGGCCGCCCCCTGTTCCCACGCGCGGCTCACGAGGTTCTGGTCGATGAGGCAGCGGTTGACGTCGGGCCAGGCGTAGATCGCGTCGCGCAGACCGCGGCCCCCAGGGAGCGCCGGCAGCGCGGCAGGGCCGTATTGCATCATCTCCGCGCGCTGCCACACGTCCATCGCGGCGAGCCAGGCCGCGCGGGCCGCGTCGCGCGTGGCCTCACCGGGTCCGTCAGCGTGCGCCGCCGTGGCCGCCGCGAGCGCATCCGCGACGCCGACGAACTCTTGCGCCGTGCTCGCCGTGCAGCGCCCGAAGGCCTGGAGGACGGCGGCGCGGTCGACCGGCGCGGGCGAGGCGCAGCCGGAGGGGACGGCCGCGAGCGTGAGCGCGGCACCGAGCGCTGCGAGGCGGGGGAGGCGGGTCTTCATGGTGGTCACCTGCCGGGCGGCGTCGCGCGCCACCTGGAGAAATGGGACGAGGAGGAGGGTGATGGCGCCTCCGCCCGCGAGGGGGTCGCCGGCGGGAAGCCCGAAGCGAACCCGCTCCGGCGACGGGTGGGTGACGTAGAGAGAGCTGGCGAGGCGATCCCACACCGCGAGGACCTCGCCGAAGTTCCTGTCGTGGTGACGGGGGTCGTCGCTGTGGTGAACCTGGTGCTGCGCGGGCGAGAGGAGCCAGCGCTCGACGCGGGGCCCGTAGGAGAGCCACACGTGCGAGTGCCGGAGGTTGGCGCCGAGGAGCGTCCAGACGAACCCGACCGCGTCGACGCCGAGGAGCTCCCATGCACGGAGCGACGGACCCGAGAGCCACGCGCTCGCGCCCGTCACGAGCCCGAGCGCGAGGGCCCCGCGCGCCTGATTGAGCGCCGCCTCCACCGGGTGCGTGCGATAGAGCGTGAAGGGGGTGAGCACCTCGGCCGCGTGGTGGACGCGGTGGAAGGCCCAGAGCCACGGGATGCGATGCATCCAGCGGTGGAGCGCGAAGCGCGTGACGTCATCCGCGAGGAAGGCCACCAGCGTGAACAGCGCCGCCGCCGCGCCCCGCGGGAGCTGCACCGGCGAGTCGCCCGCGTGGCGTCGGAGCCACCCCGCCGTCAGCGCACCGACCACCAACGACGACACCCCCCAGGCGCCCCAGGCGTGCGCCCGCAACACCACCCGGAGCGCGATGAACGCGGCGTCGATGCGCGACGAGCGGTGTCCCCAGACGCGCCACGCGAACAGCGCGCGCAGCCCCCCGACCACCCCACGCCCCTGCGCCACCTGCACCGCCAGCGCGAGGGCGAGCGACGCCAGGAGGAAGGGCGCAAACACCCGTCGGCTCGGGTCGAGGACAGCCGTCGCGGGCTCGAGAAGCCCACGCAGCGCGCGTCGCGCAAAGTCGGAGTACACGAAATCCAATCCCGTCACACCAGAACCAATATTGATAACGATTATCAATACCGGAGTTGTTTTAGTGTCCCGGAGGATCTGGTGTCAAGTGCATCGACGTCAGGCATTGGGGTTTGGCGTGGACCGCGACAGAACGGCTGCGCGTGGGTCGCCGAGACCTCGCGGGCATCCGCCACGAGGCGGCCCGCCGCCGGGAGGAGACCATGGCCGAGCGGGTGTTCACCGAAGGCCCCGACGGACGGGTCCGCGCCTCGCTGCCCACCAACGACGGCCCGAAGTCACTCGCGCGCGACGCCCACGGTGAGGCTGCGGACTTTCTGCGGGAGGACGCCAGGGCGGCGGCAGCTCAGGTGCACTTCGCCCAGGCGCGCGCCCGGATCGCCGCGCGGGTGCAACCGGCGCGCAAGACGGGCTGACGCATGCTCTCCGGCCGGCGACGTGAAGAAGATCGTGACGGGCCTGGCCTTCGAGGTGAAGAAGCACCGCGCCACGCCAGCGGACGAAGACGGTTCCCGCACCCGCAGCCCCCGCCGCGCGACCCCAGCAGCGCGGCGTGACGGTCGGCGGCCTACAGGCAGCTCGGTTGGATCGTCCACCCGAGGCGCTCCTCCTCGTTGGCGATGTACCACTGGCGCTCCAGCGCGGCGCCGCGCTCGCCGAGGTCGGCGCTGCGGAGGTCGAACACCTCCACGTGACCCGTCTGCGACGTGACCACGGCGCGCGCGCCGCCCGCGTCGGAGAACACCCCCACCGCGGGCCCCGTCGCGCGGAGCCTGACCCACGGGGCGCCAGGGCGCGACGTCCAACTGAGCACGTGGTACCAGTCGCTCGGCCACGAGCACTCCGGGTTGTCGCGCTGGGCGAACACGTACACCGCCTGGAGGTCGTCGACGACCGCCGCCCCCTCGGTGTAGCGCGCGTGGCTCCAGGAGAAGGTGCACGCCGGCGCCGCGCAGGGGCGCGAAGGGACCCGCGCGCGGAGCGTCGGCGCGAGGCCCCGGGGGCCACGGCTCACGGCGCGGGGCATGGCGCGGTAGCGACACGCCGTCGGGCGCTGGCGCGACGAGAGCGCGTAGAAGGGGCCGTCGACGTTCTCGGGGAAGGTGCATCCGTGGATGGCGCGGCCGAGCTCGAGGTACTGCGGGCCGTCGCCGGTCTGGACGGAGGCCCAGGCGCGTCCGAGGGTCGCCTGGCAGGGCGCCGCGTTGTCGCCGGCGAAGACCCAGAGGGCTTCGTTCGTCTCGACGATGCCGGCGTCGCGGGCCTCGCGCTCCGCGAGGAGCCGGAAGCGTCGACCCTGCGACGCGGGCTGGTCTTCGGGCACACGGAAGTAGCGCGCGGCGTCACCGCCGGCGGCGACCGACGCGACCCACGACGGAGGCCCGCAGTCCTCGACCTCGTCATCGCTCTGCCAGCGGTGAACCACGACGAACGTCTCGAGCGGCGG
This sequence comes from Polyangiales bacterium, assembly GCA_044375895.1. Classification (GTDB taxonomy): domain Bacteria; phylum Myxococcota_A; class Polyangia; order Polyangiales; genus CAISKJ01. The sequence goes on from JBILLV010000036.1 coordinate 22,586, forward strand.
GCACGCGGCGGACTCCTCGGTGACCTGGACCGGAGCTGGCGTCTCGGCGGCGCAGGCGGCTTCGGGCGTGTGCGCGGGGTCGTGCGCCGCGACGTCGGGTTGCACCGCGGCGTCGCGCGGGGCCGTCGGGGGCGCGGGGGGCGCCGTCGCCGTCGTCACCGCGGGCGAACGGGACGCACAAGCCACGAGGACGATGGGGAGCAGCGTGGTGGTTCGGATCACGGCGCGAGAGGGTGCCGCAGGAGCGCGCTGCGAGGCAACCGTCGGAGAGCCGACGAAATGCGGGCGACGCTGTTCGTGGTCCCGGCCGCCGCCGATCCGATCCAGCAGTTGCGGCAGAACGAGGCGCGGGAGCGCTTCCGCTGCGGCGAGGAGCTCTACTCCAACAGCGACTGGGCCCACGCCATCGAGGAGTTTCGCGCCGCCCACGAGCTGTGGAACAACCCGATGGAGATAGGGCATCCGATGGCCCTGCCCGTGAAGCACCCCCGCCGCGCCCATCCCATGCCCCGCGGGTGTGCTCGCTCGGGACCGTGCGTGCAAAGCCGAGCAGCACCGGGTGCAGTGGCGGCCATCGTGCCCGCGCGCCGGAGGCTGGGCCGCGACCACGACCGTGGGGGAGCCAGCGCGGACCTTCGCGCAGCCCTCGGGTGGACGCGCGCACCCCGCGGCGCTAGCACTCCGCGCTCCGCCATGTCCCCTCTCGAGCACCTCTGCGCCGCCGTCGACGCGGCGCGCGACGGCACCGTCCTCGTCGTCACCGGCGCGGGCGTCAGCCTCGCCAGCGGCATCCCCACCTACCGCGGCACCGACGAGAACGCCACCTGGACCGTGAGCTCAATCAAGTACGCGCAGCGCATCTTCTTCGAGCGCCGACCCGGGCGCGCGTGGGCGTGGCACATCGCCCGGCGCGACGCGATGCGGCACGCGAAGCCCAACGCCGCCCACCGCGCGGTCGCGGCGCTGGAGCGCTGGCAGGTGGCCCGAGGGGGCGACTTCCTCCTGGTGACCCAGAACATCGACGGCCTCCACGTCGCCGCGGGCTCGTCACGCTGCGTCGCGGTGCACGGCGACGGGCGCCGCGCGCGCTGCACCCGCGAGGGCTGCGCCCACGCCGCGCCCCGCGGCTCGATCGCCTTCGAAGAGGAGGCGATCGTGCGCTTCCTGCGCCGGCCGGTGGACGCCAACGCGCCGCGCTGCCCCGCGTGCCGCGCCCCGCTGCGCCCGCACGTGCTGTTCTTCGACGAGTACTACGCGAGCCACGAGGACTACGAGATCGGTCGCGTCCGCGAGGGTCTCGACCGCGCGCGGGTGGTGGTGTGCGCGGGGACGTCGTTCTCGGTGGGCGTAACCGCGCTGGTGGTCGAGCGGGTCCGCGCTCGGGGCGTCGCGCTCTTCGACGTCGACCCCGGCGCTCGCGACGACGCGCCGGGCTCCGTGCGGGTGCGCGAGGCCGCCGAGGTGGCCCTCCCCGCACTGGCCGAGCGGCTGGGCGCCGCGGCCTGACGGTCCCACCGTGGGCATGCTCAGGCCGTGGAATCCCCGTGCGGGGGTCGCGTGGCGTGGGTCGGGTAACGCCGACCCGCCGAGCGCCGTCCGTCACCGCGGCGTCGGCACCAGCCCCGCGACCGGCCGCACCTCCGGCAACGTGACGGCGCTCGTGCGACCGAAGAGTTCCTGCTCGGCGCGCCGCGCCATCGCGTAGAGGTCGCGCGGGGGCGCGAGGCACCCGCCGGGGCCCAGCGCCTTGCCCGCCACCAGGAGCGCGGCGCCGTGCGGGCCCGCGCCTGCGCCCGCGGCCCGGCAGGCCTGGTAGTAGCTCACGCGGCCGACGCCCGGCGTGGCGAAGGACGCGAGGTACGCGGAGAGCTCGGCCCGCCCGGAGGTGCCGAGGCGCGGCGGGCACTGCGCGCACGAGAGCGGCGCGCGGAGCCCGTCGGCCTCGCGGTCGTCTGCGGCGTGGCGCGCCTCGTGGACGATCACCGCCCGCGCGAGCCACGTCACCAGCGCGGCCAGCGAGCGGTCGAGGCCAGCCTCCGCGCGGACGACCAGCGACCCCGACGCGAAGTCCTCGGCCTCCTCCGGGAGGAGCGGCGGGCAGTCCGGGTCCTCGGGGGGCTCCGCGGCGACCCCGCGCGCCCGAGCCGTCAGAACCGGCGCGTACCCCCACCAGGGGACGTGCCCGATGGCGGGGACCGCCGAGCACCACGAGCGCGCGTTGATGGCGGCCGCGGCGTTCACCATGAGGAAGCGCGCGTGGGCGGTCCGCGCGAGGCGGGCGTAGTCCTCCGTTGGGAGCGCCGAGACCGCCTCCGCGCGAACGGAGGCCGCGTGCGCGCGCTCGACGGCATTGCGCCGCGCGTCGTCGGCGGGGTCGAGCATCGGCCACACCTCGTCGGCCGCGAGGCGGAACACCGTGTCGATCACAACGAGCGCCCCGTCGCCCGCGTCGCTGGTGTGTCCGAGGTCGGCCTCGCGGAGGTTGGTCCCGTCGACGCGACGGAGCATGCGGGCGCGGTAGCGGTGCGCGTGGACGGTGACGGGGGCGTCGTCGAGCACGCGGTACGCCCGAAAGCGCAGCGACGCGCGCCAGCGGCGGCGGATCACGGTCCCCTCGACGCGGTACGGGACGCCCGCCGCGTCGAGGTACGCGCCCCACGCCCAGAGGAGGTAGCGGACGCGGGTGGAGTGGTCGGCGAGGTCGTCGCGGATGCGCGCGTCGAGCTCGACGAGGAGCGCGTCGAGGTTGCGGTCGAGCGCGACGGCGCGGCGGAGGGCGGCGAGCGCCGCGGCGGCCCGGCGGCTACCGGCGGGCGTGTCGTGGCGATGGAGGGCGATGAGCCAGCGCGGGAGCAGCTGCGCGTGGACGCGCGCGAAGTCGACGCGGCCGAGCGCCGCGCGGTCGACGGGGTGGCGGGGGACGTAGCGGCGGTGGCCGTGCAGGTCGGTCTCGCCGCGCGACCACGCCGCGAGCGCGGGGCCCTCGCGCGAGAGCACGAAGGCCGCGCCGAGCGCGCAGAGCACGGCGGCGAGCAGGCGGAGGCGCCAGCGAGCGGCCGCGCGGACCGTCGCTTCGTAGTCGGCCTCGGGGGTGAGGTCGTCGGGGGTGGCCATACGCGCGCCCGAGAGGGCGTCGGTCTGTGACGCCGGGCCGGGGGGAGAGGTTCCCGAGGAAGTTGACGCCTCGGAGGGACGACCGCGACCACCGCCCCGCCGCCCGTGACCGCGGTCCGACGACCCGGTCCCATGGGCAGTCGTGCACCCGAAGACGCGCCCGGAGTATCGAAGCGCCATGATCGCGCGCCTGATCTCCATCTGCCCCCTAAGCCACCTCGCGGAGGGGCGTGCGCAGCGCGTGGTGGCCCCCGACGGAACCGTGCTGGTCTGCGTCCGCCGGGGCGCCGCGGTGGACGTGCTCGACGACCGCTGCCCCCACGAGGGCCATCCCCTCTCGATGGGGCTCGTGCGCGACGGGACCCTCACCTGCGCGTGGCACAACTGGCGCTTCGCCCTCGACACGGGGGACTGCGTGGCGGGCGACGAGGGCACCCTGCGCTACCCCAGCGAGGTGCACCACGGCGAGGTCTTCGTCGACCTCGCGCCCGACCTCCGCCCGCGCATCATCCGCGCCGCGCGGGACCTCCAGCGCGCGCTCCATCGCGGCACCCGCGACGGCGCCGTGCGCGACGCGCTGCGCCTCGACGCGCTCACCGGCAGCCCCACCCGCGCGGTCTCCGAGAGCCTCGGCGCGCTCGCCGCCCGCGCCCCCGAGGGCGTGACCGACGCGCTCACGGCCGCGCACGCCGCAGAGTCCCTGTGCGACGCCGGGGTGATCACCGGCGCCGAGCGCCACGCGGTGATCACCAGCGCGGTCATCGAGCACTGCGCCGGGCGCGCGCCTCGCCCCGTCCCCGCGTCCACGCCCTGCACGCTGGACGAGGTCGAGCCCTTTCTCCTCGACCTCCTCGACGAGCGCCGACGCGAGGCGCAGTCGCGGGTGCTCGGGCTCCCCGACGCGGTCTCGGCCGAGGCCGTGGCCCGCGCGTGGCTGCTCCCCTTCGCGTCGCTCAAGCTCTGGGACCTCGGAGCCGCCCTGCCCCGCATCGCCGCGCTCACGGCGCTCTCGCCGCGGCTCTCCCCCGAGCTCACCCGCGCGCTGACCGCGGGGCTGGCGGTCTCCCTGGGCGCCTCGTACGCGCCGAGTGACCTCCCCGCGTGGCACTCCACCCGACGCGCCCTCACGCAGGTCCGCGCGCTGCCCACGGGTGACGGTGGCTTGCGGGATCCCGACGGATTCTGCCGGGACGTCTGCGTGTCCGAGGCCCAGGCCGTGCACGCCGTGCTCGTGGCGCTCTCGGAGGGCGCATCACCCCGCGGGGTGCTCGACGCGCTCTGCGACGCGGCGTGCGCGCGCCTCTCGGGCTTCACCCCGATCCCACGGGGCGCGCTGGTGCGCGACGCGCTGGAGGCGGGGCAGTGCCTGGTCTTTCTCACCGCCGCGCGGGCGCTGCACGCGACCGACGCGCCGTGGTCCGTGGCCCACGCGGTGCTGGGCGCGGGCTTCGTGGGCAAGCTGCGCCGCCACGACGCCGCGCGTCCCAGGGTGACACCGCGCGACGAGGGCCTCGACGGCCTGCGCGACGCGCTATCCCGACGCGAGCCCGACCGCGCGCGAGGCGTGCTCGCGGGGCTGCGCGACGACGACCTCGCCGACGCGCTGCGCGAGGTGGTGCGCTTCGGCGCGCTGCGGTCGCGCGGCGAGCTCGCGCGGGGCGCTCCGCTGGCGTGGGCGCTGTGGCAGACGGGCACGCGCCCGGGCTCCCTGCGATCCGCGGCCGAGGCTGGAGTTCAAGCGTTTCTGGGCAGCGCGCCGCCCGACCTCGTCGCCCTCGCGCAGGAGGCCCAGCGGGTGGTGCACCCCCGCCCGCGGCGGCGTCGCCTCCGCGACGGAGGACCTCGGTGAGCCGGGAGATGTGCTGCGGGAGGAGCGGGGGCGTCGCGCCTCCCACGCCGCTGCGCCCGATCGCAGCAGGCGCAGGGCCCGGCGGGCTCTCGGGGCGCACGCGGTCCACGATCTCGGCCAGATGGTCGAAGGGCTCGACGTGGTGCCACGCGTCCGACGCCGGCGGCGGGATCGTGATCGCCGGGTCTGCCCCCGCCCAGGCGGCCCGCCACGGCAGCAGACGCTCGAGCGCCCACGCGCGCAGGCCCGCCGAGACCATGTTCACCGGCGCCCAGTAGAGCCACCCCACCGTGGGGGTGACGTCGGCCGTGAGCCGCAGGCTCTCGCGCTCCACGAGGGGAAGGGCCACGCCCGCGAAGACCAGCGCCGAGACCACGTCGTTGCGCTACGGCTCGGCCAGCGCGGCCATGCCTGTGAGCTGCGTGCTCACGCCGTAGAAGAAGCGCCCCAGCGCGAGGTCGGCGGTGAGCGTGCCGTTGAGCCCGATGTGCACGCCCATGCGCCGCGACGGCGTCGCGGGGCTCTACGTCGACCCGACGCAGAACCCCTTGCGCTTCCTCCCAGGCGTCCGCCGCGCGATGGCGCTCATGGCCGCCTCCGAGTGGGGCGGCCTCGCGCCCGAGGTGGGCCTCACCCTCCCGCTCGCAGGCCTCTCGCGCTCGCTGCGCGCGCGGGCCAGCACGCGGTTCATGCTCCTGGGCGCGCCCCTCGCGGTGCTCCCCTCGTGCCCTTCGCGCTCCCCGCCGTGGGGCAGCGCGGGTACCTCGTAGGGCACCTGCACGAGCTGTAGAGAGCGCCCCCGCTCACAGCTCGCCGCGCGTCACCGCCGCGAGGAGCCGCTCGATCTCGGCCACCAGCGCGGCGCGGTCGCGCGAGCGAAACGTGTGCAGCAGCGTGCCGTTGAAATCGCCCGCGTACAGCACGAGCTTGTACGAGCCCGCGGTGAGGTCACCCTCAGGCGACCAGCCCAGGTCGAGCATGCGGTCGTAGCGCGCGTGCTTCATCTGCAGCATGTCGCACTTGAAGATCCACCAGCGCTCCTTCGCGGGCACATGCGCCGGGTCGGGGTCGAGCTCGTAGAGGGCGCTGTTGTAGGCCATCGTCCAGCCCTGCGACACGCGCAGCGGCTGCAGGGGAGGTGCGTTCATTGCGCCCCCGAGGATACACCCCCGTCGGGCGCGTCGAGCGACCACCCGCGCTGCCGGGCCCAGTCGCGCAGGTAGCGTCGCCCCGCGTTCGACATGCGACGCTGCGCGAGGAGTTCCATCAGCGACGCCCGCGCCGGCCAGGCGCGAGGGTGACCTCCTCGTAGGAGCCCGAGGCGATGATCCCGTGCGCGGGGTCGATCGCGACGTGGCGGCCCTTGTGGCGCTGCACCTCGTCGAAGTGCGCCCGGATCCAGTCGCCCACCGGGTCGGGGGAGAGCGGGAGGTCCTCGTCGGACGGGTCGAGCTGCGGGGCAGCGGAGGACATGCCCGCGAGCCTACCACCAGCCGGACGCCGTGCGCCGGGGTGGTGGACGGCGACAGGGATCCTGCTGGGCACTGCGTTGGCGCCGCGCGCGCTGCGGCAGGACTGGCGAACGCGGGCCGCGGAGCCGCGGGCGCGTGCGCGTCGTCGAGGCTCCGCACACGGTGGTCACCGGGTGCGATGCGGAGGGGGCGCCCGTCGCGCGCAGGGTGGTGATGGGCAGCACGGCCATCGTGTCGACGCAGGGACCCTCGGTGCGCGCGCTCGCCGCCGCCTGGGGCGAGGAGCTGCTGCGGATGCTCTGGGCGCCGGCGCGGGTGCCCGGGGAGCTGGCCGAGGCAGTGGCGCGCGGGTGGGCCGAGGCCGCGCCGCGGGCGGCGTGGGAGGCCAGGCGAGGGGCCCTGCGCGATCGGGCCGTGGAGGCGTGGGCCGGGGTATACGGCATCCGATCGCCCTACCCATCAAGCACCCCCGCAGCGCCCATCCCATGCCCCGCGAGTGTGCTTGCTCGGGACCGTGTGTGCAAAGCCGAGCGGCACGTCGTGCAGTATCGCTGTAGTGGCTCTTCCGCGCGATGCCCCGGCGCTTCGCGGCGCAGGCGACCCACTGCGACACGGTGATCCGCGCGCCCGGCGAGGCCACGGTGCTGGCGACGAGTTCGAAGGACGGGTGCCAGTCGTTTCGCGTGGGCCAGCGGGCGTGGGGGGTGCAGTTTCACCCCGAGATCACCGCCCCGATCATGCGCGGCTACGTGCGCGCCCGCGCCGCCGCGCTTCGCGCCGAGGGGCACGCCCCCGACCTCGTCCACGCGGGCGTGCGCGATCAGGTCGACGGGGCGCGCGTGCTCAGCAACTTCTTCGCGGTGGCCTTCGACGGCGCCGTCCGCCCGTCCGTCGCGCCCGCGCACCCGTAGCCTCACCCCGCCGTCACGGCCGTCGCGTGGGCCGACCACGCGGTCGCGCCGATCGCCTGACGGATCGCCCGCCACGCGGCCACCCACGCGTCGGCATGCACCCTCCGTCGCGCCTCTGGATCGTCGCCCTCTCCCTGCTCACCGCCTGTGCGTTGGAGCCACCCCCTGCGCCCTCGGCGCCGTCCAGCGATGCGGCGCCGACCGATGGCAACGCCCCCGACACGGCAGGGGAAGACGCACCCGGCCCTGACGCAGCGCCACCCGACGCAGCGCCACCCGACGCCGCGCCACTCGACGCGCCACGCCCGGAGGACGCGCCCGCAGTGGAGGTGCCGTGTCAGGCCCGTTCGTTTCCGCGGCTCGAAGCAGGCGATGGCGACGCGCCCGGCCCGGCGCTGGTGCTCCGCGATGACGGCGACCGCGTGCGGGATGGGTGCTCCGCGTGGTTCGGCGGTGGGGATGGGACGGCGCGCTTCGTGGCGCCGCAGGCGGGGCGGTGGACGTTCACCGCGGTCGGCGATGCGCTCTGGAGCTTCGCGACGCGTGCGCCCTGCGCCGACGCGGAGGTGGGCGACGTCTGCGCGCGCTTCTTCGACCAATACGGCCCCGAGGCCTTCTCGCGCCCGCTCGTCATCACACGCGAGCTGCGCGCGGGGGAGACGATCGACCTCATCGCCGACGGCTGCCCGGCACGCGCCCGCGGCACGTGCCGCTGGACCCTCCACGCTCAACGCGCGGCGACCGCCCCCACCTGCGCCACGCTCGAGCGCCCATGCCTCGCGGGCCAACGCTGCGAGAGCTGGAACGCAGTCTGCGTCGCCGACACGCGCGACGAGCCGGTGGCCGCGCCCGAGCTGGTGACCGCGGTGGCCGTTCGCATCCTGGGCACGCTGCGCTTCCTCACGACCTTTCGCGACACCGGGCTCAACAGCGGCGCGGGCAACGTCGGCGTGCGCCTCCTCGACGCGAACGGCGACGCGCTGCCGTCGACCGACGGGTTCCGCACGCTCGATGGGTTCGAGGCGTTTGTGCAGGACGGCGCGCTCGTGCTGGGCGGGGCGTACCGCCGCCACGCGCCCGGCGTCTACAGCGGCCAGCTCATCGTGCGTGAGCCGACGGGTCCCGCCGCGCGCACCGCGGAGTTCTCCTTCGCGGGCACCCGCCGCCGCGTGCCCATCGAAGACCTCGACCCGCTGCCCGACGGCGCCCGTTGCACCATCCGCGGCATGTTCGACGTGTGCCTCGCGGGCAGCGCGTGCGGCCCCCTCGGCGTGTGCGCCCGGCTCATCCCGCCCGCGATCGTCTCGGCCACCGCGTGGCGCAACAGCGCGCTCCCCCGCACCGCGCTGTACGTGCACTGGGACGACCCCAACGGCGACGTCGACGCGGTGGAGTATCTCCCGCGCGACGGGTCGAGCGAGCCCACGCTGCTCCCCGTGTCGTCCGACAACGCCCAGAGCACGGTGTGGAACCGCGACGCCTTCGGCGGCGCCACGACGGTGCGCCTGCGCGTGCGCGACCGCAGCGGGCAATGGAGCGACGAGCTCACGGTGCCCGTCCGAGCCCCCGAGCGCCTCGCCGAAGGGTGGGCGTGCGACAGCGGCGGCGTCTTCTCGCAGTGCGCCGAGGGCGCGCTCTGCACGCGCTACGGCGACCCGCGTCGTTGCCGTGCGACCTGCTACGCGACCCCCTACGCAACGTCGCGCTGCGAGGAGCGCCGGTGCCTCACGCCCTCTCGCGCGTGCCCCGAAGGCGTCTCGGTCGAACGACTGTCGCCGGGTCCCGACGGCACCGTCACGCTGGAGGGCAGCGGCGAGCGCGCGCCCGCGGTGCGGGGAATTCCGTGCGACGAGGGCTACAGCAGGTCGACGAAGACGCAGTTCTTCGCCTTCCGCGCCAACACCGCGGGGCGCTACGTCGTCTCCGCGGAGTTGAACGGCGGGCCGTGGTTCAACCTCCGCATCTCGGTCCGTCGCTACTGCGCCATCGGTGACCTGGGCGTCGAGTGGCCCGCCGGCTTCACCGTGGACTTTCAGCGCCAGACGATCGCGACCACGCTCGCGCAGGGCGAAGAGGTATACCTGCTCGTGGGCTCGACCCCGGTCATCGATGGCACGCCCGTGGGCGGCTACCGGATCCGCGTGGAGCGCGCGAGCCCGACGGGATGAGTTCAGCCGACCGACTCGTCGCGGAGTGACACGCGCAGCGTGCGCTCGAAGCGCGACCGCGCCGCGTCTGCACGTCGCGCCTGCCCCCATCGAGACACACACCCGTCGGTTGACACCCACCCGTCGGGCGCTGCCAATGACGGCATGCGCGCTGCTCCCCTGGCGTCTCTGCTCGCCGCCCTCCTCCGCGCCGCCGCCGCGCGCGCCGACGATCGCCCCGCCGACCCTTCCAACGACCGCGCCGTCCTCGCGACGCTGCGGCCCGGCGACGCGCTGCGCCTCGCCGCGGGCGCGTACGGCCTGCTCAACGTCTCGGGCCTCAACGGCCGCGCCGACGCGCCGATCGTCATCGCGGGGCCGACCGCTGGCGCGCCCGCGGTGTTCAACGCCGACCGCGGACCGTGCTGCAACACCATCGAGCTCCGCAACGCGAGCTACGTCGTGCCGCGCGGCCTCACGGTGGACGGCGGCGGCGTGACGGGCGCGTTCGGCGTGAGCGCGGGCGGCGGCGCGAGCAACTTCGTCCACCACATCACGGTCGAGGGCTGCACCTTCCTCCACCACGACGCCTCGCAGCAGACGGTGGCCATCTCCACCAAGACACCGACGTGGGGATGGATCATCCGCGGCAACCGCATCCGCGGCGCGGGGACGGGGCTCTACCTCGGCAACTCCGACGGGTCGTCGCCCTTCGTGGGCGGCCTCATCGAGGGCAACCTCGTCGAAGACAGGGTATAGGGCATCCGATCGCCCTGCCCATCAAGCACCCCCGCCGCGCCCATCCCATGCCCCGCGGGTGTGCTCGCTCGGGATGGTGTGCCACGGCGCGCCACGGTGAGTGCGGCGCGAACATGCCGTGGTAGCGTACCAACGGGTGCCGTGGCGGCGGCACCAGCGCCGCGAGGCGCGCCATGAACTCCATCGGCTCCATGATCCGATGCGTCTCCCCGCGCCCACCCGGCTGCTTCAGCCGCCACGCGATGCGCCCGTCGGGCAGCGCCGCTCACGCGATCGAGCGCCACGGCGGAGCGCGCGGTGTAGCGCAGCAACCGCTCACGCCCGCCCATGTCCCGGGCGCCGATCACCACGCTCGCATGGAGGTTGAAGCCCGCGGCCTCTGCCACCTGTGCCTTCGGTGGTCGCCGCCCGAAGCGCGCTGCGTCCGTCGCTTCGCTCGCTTCGACGGCCCCGTCGTCGCGCACCACCCCGTAGCTTCCCCGCGCGAGCGCGGCCCGTCGGCACCCGTCGAGGGCATCGTCTGCTCCGCCCTCTCCTTCGTCCACCGTCGTCCGCGCGAACGCCTTCGCCACGCGGGCAACAACACGCGCCACAACGGCCGCGAGGTCGTCTCGGGACGGGGCGCGCACCGCGACGAACACCGGCGTGCTCCCGTCGGTCAGGCAGCGCCCCGCCCCATCGGCGGCGACGACGTGAAAGTGCACGTTGAGGTTGAGCGCACCCCCGAAGCGCTGAACAAAGGTGACCGCCCCCACCTCCACGCGCACGCCGTCACCCGTCGTCATACCGCTCGCCGCCCGGTACCAGCGCCGCATCTCCTCCCGGAGCACCCGCGACACCACGTTGAGCATCGCCGGATCGGCCGCCAGGCGCACCCGCAGCGCGAAGGGGACGCTCAACACCCACTGACGCAGCGGAATGTCGGGCAGCACGCGGTCGACCACGTCGGCCGCCGTTGGCGCGGGCGGCGTTCGAGTCGCTGAAGGGCCAGTGGGGCGCGACGTGCGGCGACGCGGTGGAGGTGATGGAGCGTGACCTCGCCGAGCTGCTCTCGCACTACCAGATGCCGAAGGCGTACTGGGACGCGCTGCGGACGACGAACCCGATCGAGCGGATGAACAAGGAGTTCAAGCGGCGGACGAAGTCGATGGAGCAGGCCGGGGTGGACACGCTGCGGGTGATGCTCGCCTTCACCGCGCTGCGGCTGGAGTTCGGGTGGCTCAAGACCCCCGTCACCGCACCCAACCTCGCCCACCTCAAGTACGCCAGGCGCCGGGAAGAACGCCTCGAGGAGATCGCGAAAACGCTTCTGCACCAGGGATTTCGGAGCAAAATGCCGTAGCCCAGACACAAATGCTTTACACGACCGGTGATCGCGCGCCGACCGTGATAGCGTGCGCTGGGGTCGAACGACGAGGAGCGCCATGTCGGACACGATCGAGATCAACCCGGAGTTCCCGCTGCGGCGGTTCGCCATCCTGCCGCCGGAGTGGACGGCCTTCACGTCGTCGGCGGCGCTGTGTCTCGTGCTGCCGCTCTTCCTCCGGCGCGACCTGCCGGAGCGGGCGCGCGCGGTGCTCGCCGCGGGCCTCGACCGCTACGGGCCGACCTTCAACGAGGGCGACGCGCTGGCGCTCGTCGCGCGCGCCGAGCGCTACCTCACCGCCAACCTCTGGACCGGGCAGCGCCACGAGCTCGGCGACCTCCGCGAGATGCTCCGCCTCCACGCCGGCCGCATCCTCGAAGGACGCGGCCGCGAGGCGCTCACCGCCGCCGCCTACCTCGCGACGCACGTGCTCTCGCACTGCGGCGACGGGTCGGTGTCCCCCGGCGAGCTGTGGGTGCTCAACGAGGCCCTGCTCGACGCGCGCCCCATCGCATCGGAGTACCACACCCTCGACGGCGCGGAGCCCGGGCCCTTCTACCGCGACCTCGCCGCCGGCCTCGAGGAGTGGATGCCCGGGGTCTTCCTGCGCGTCCCCGTCGGGCGGCGGCAGGCGCTCTTCCAGCTCACGCAGCTCGACGCCATCTCGTACGACAACTTCGCGGCCTCCGGCTACGGCCTCGCGCCCTCGTGGCCGCTCAGCCGCTCGCGCGCCGGCGACGAGTGGCTCGTCCCCTTCGGCGAGGCGGTCGAAACGCTCAACCGCCGGGTGTACCCGCTGCTCGCGCAGATGCAGCGGGAGGACCCCGCGCGCTTCGCCGACGTGCCGGCGGCGATCTGCGGGCTCCTCGGTGGAACGCCGTCGCCGCGCCCCGACCTTCGCGAGCGGCTCGAGGCCTGCGACGTCCGGACGCCCGAGGTCGGGGTCCGCGCGCTGGAGTACGCGCTCGGTGAGCTCCGCGGCCTCGACACGCGGGCCCGCCTCGCCGTCTACCAGCGCTTCATGGACGTGCTCCAGCCGCTCGGCAACGCGCCGATCCGGCTGCTCGTCGGCACCCTCGGCGGCGGCGTGCTCGCGCTCAGCGCGAAGGCCGAGCATTACCCCCAGAAGTACTTCATGCCCCGCTGACGGCGTGGTGCTCGCTGCGGGTATGCTCCGCGCGTGCACCCCGACGACGCGCTCATCCTCACGATCGCCGCCCTCCCCCTCGAACAGCTCGCCGCCCTCTGGAGCGCGGAGGACGCCACCCGCACCCTCACGCTCTACAACGCGGGCGTCCGCCTTCAGATCAACCTCCCCTTCGACGGCGGGCGCATCCTCCGGGTGCCCCTCGAACGCCGCGACGCGCCCTTCGAGAACGTCACCGCCAACGAGGCCCCCGCGCTTCTGGCCGCGCTGGTGAAGGTGGCGACGCTCCGCCTGCTCGGCGCGCCCGCGCCCACGCCCGCGCCCGCGCCCGCCGTCCCCGCGCCCCACGATGACGCGCCGGGCCGCGCGTTCGACGACGTGGCGCCGGCCCTCGCCGCGGCGATCAGCGAGCGCGGCGGCGCCATCGACCGCGCCGTCTTCGACCGCATGCCCTTGAAGGCGCACGCCAACCTCAAGGCGCTCTTCGCCACCCGCTGGGCCGCGCCCTGGCTGCACGGGCGCGTGGGCGAGCGCCGCGTCGAGCGGCTGGCCTTCGAGTTCGATCAGACCACCTTCGACATCGGCCTCGGCCTGCGGCTCGCGACCTCCGACGACCGCGCGTTCGGCTACGTCGTTCGCGGCACCGACCTCGCGTTCAGCGGGCCGCCCGTGTACTGGTACGACTTCCGCGCCGCCTCGGGCTCCCTCGACCCCTCCGCCGCGCCCCAGGGCCCGGCCGCCCCGTCGCTGCTGGCCTTCCTCTCGGCGCTCTCCCCCGACCCTGGCTGATCGCGGCCCGGTCGTCGCCGCACGCACGGCGCCCTCGCCGTCGCCCGCGCCCGCCCTGCGGTCAGTTGTCGGGCGCGCCCGCGGCGATCCAGTCGGCGACGCGCGCGATCTCCTCCGTCGCGAGTGGGGGGCCCTCGGGCGGCATCCGCGCGCCCACGACGGGGCCGTCGCCGAGGAGCTTGTACACGAGGTAGCTGTACTCGGGCCGCCCCTGCCCGGCGGCGAAGCCCGGGTCGACGCGCTGGAGCGTCCCCCACGCGGGGTCGGTCGCGGTGGTGGTGATCGACGGGCCCCGCGGATAGGGCCTCCAACGCCCCTTCCAGTCGACACCCCCGCGCATCCTGCCCCCGCGCCGTACTTCGTCGGGATCGTGTGTCCAGCCGTGCGGCCCGTTGTGCCGTGTTGCGTAGTGACCGACTCCAACGCGCCCCGGTCGGTGCTCAATCGGGCAGTCGTCGCACTGACGAACGCATCGCTCGTTGAGAGCTGCGCCTCGCTGCCCCACCCACGCAGATCAGCTGGTGTCGTCCCAGTCGCGAGCCGGTGCGGCGATGACCTCGGCCGCGGGCAGTCCCAGGTACGTGAGGATGCGCACGATCACTGCGCGGTCGAGAATCGTCGCGATGAACCTCATCGGCCCCTCGCACCGCGGGCACTTCCGCGCGTCGACGTCCCACACCCGATGCAGCAACGTCGCCCACTCCATCCGCGAGGGTCGCGCAATCGCCTGCGTCCGTGTCGCCTCCGACACCTCCGCGGGGCGCCCACCGTCACCGTCGTCCCAGATCCCGGCGTCGCTCGTCGCGGGCCGCGCCCCTGCGGCGCTGGCCACCCCCGCGGCAGCCGCAGACGTCGCCACCGCCCTCGCCGCGCAGGCCTTCACCCGCCGCTCCAGCTCCTACGGGCGCAGCCCTGGCACCACCGCCGTGCGCCACGGTGAATGGGGCGCGACCACCCCGTGGTAACGCACCAGCGGATGCCGTGGCGGCGGCACCAGCGCCGCGAGCCGCGCCCCGCAGGAGTTGGAGCGGTGGGTCGGAGGACGTTGTCCACGGGCGCCAGGGCGCGCTGGCTGCGCGAGCGACGACGCCCCCGAAGCTGCCCCGGGTCCTTCCCCCGGGGGCTCCGAGTGCGTCCCCTTCCGCACCTTCCAGGCCACGGCCACGACGAACACCACGGGCCTCGGGGCCTGAGGTGCCGAGGTGATCGACGCGGCCGTGTGAAGTTCGAGAGGTTGTTGGGGGTGCGGGACGAAGTCGTGCAGGAGGTTCGGGGCGGTCAGCCCTTCGGTTCGGCGGCGGGGGCCTCGACCACGGGCGCGGCGGGCGCGGCGGGCGCGGCGGGCGCGGCGGGCGGCGGAGCGACTGCCGACGGCTTCGGCGCGACGGGAGCCTTCTCACGCTTCTTCCTCGCCGACGCGGCCTTCTGCGGCGTCGGCGCGCCCTCCACCGCGGCGACGGTCTTCTTCCGCGGCGCCCGAGCGAGCATCCGCGCGGCGCGCACCTCGGGGAGCGCGGCCCCCTCCTTGCGCGCGGCCGCCACGCGCGTGCGGAGGCGGAGGAGCTGGTCGCGCAGGCGCCCCTCCAGCCGGTCGATCTGCTGCTGGGTGAGCTCGCTGGTGCTGCGCGCGGCGCCGTGCTCGCTGCGGGCGTCGAGGGCCGGGCGCACCGGCGCGACGATGGCCGCGACGGCGGGTTGCGTGTAGCCCGCGTCCTCGAGGAAGAGCGCGTAGGACCCATCGCCCGCCGCCCGCTCGAACACGCGCGCCACCACGCCGAGCGTCGCCTCCACCGCGTCGAGGGCCACGTCGAGGCTCCGGGCCTCGCGCTTCGCCGCCCGGTCGAGCAGCTCGCGCTCGGACGACTCGGCGGGGAGGACGTCCCGCGTGCGGCGCGTGAGCTCGACGTGGCAGGAGACCACGGCGTCGACCGAGAGCGCCTTGCGCGACGCGGCCTCGGCGCGCACGTGCCCGAGCGTGAGGCGCTGGCCCCAGTGGCCGGAGAGCTCGCCCGCGAGGTCGAGGGTGTAGCGCAGCGCCGCGGGGCCGAAGCCCGGCACCCGACCCGCGAGGACGGCGTCGACGAGCGGCGGGAGGTCGTCGACGACATCGTGGAGGACGGTCGGCGTGCGGAGGGCCTTGCCGACCTTCGCCGCGGCCTCGTCGGAGACCTGCGCGGCGAAGTGGGCGCGGAGCCCGTCGGACAGCGCCACCTGCGCGACGCGCGATTGGAGCGCGGCGATGTCCCGCGCGTGCGGGTGCTGCTCCCAGAGGAACGAAGGTGCGGGTGGGAGCGGTGCGGCGGGGGGGACGGAGGCGCGCGCGGTGGGCGTCGCCGTCGGTGCGGGCGAGGTGGCCGCCGCGCGAGCGACGGGGGCGCCCGAGGGGCGCGCGTGCTGGATGAAGGGGATGCGGACGATGGTGCTGGGGCGCTGGCGGATGCTGAACACGACGGTCATGGCGGATGCTCCTTCTGTGGAGGAGTATCGGCGGGGGTCTGAGCGCGCATGAGGGGCGGAGCGCACGGCGCGCGCTGGTGGCGGGTGGCGTGTCGCGGATACAGTCCATCGCGGGTGTGCGTGAGGTGGAGGAGACGATGGCCGAGCGGGTGTTCACCGAAGGCCCCGACGGGCGGGTCCACGCCTCGCTGCCCACCGACGACGGCCCGAAGTCCCTCGCGCGCGACGCCCACGGTGAGACTGCGGACGTTCTGCGTGAGGTCGGATACGTCGTTCAGGTGGTGGTGACGCGCGCCGACAGCGGCTCCATCAGCGACGCCGAGCGGCCCATCGTCGAGGCCGCCCTCGGGGTATAGGGCATCCGATGGCCCTGCCCGTCAGGCGCCCCCGCAGCGCCCATCCCATGCCCCGCGGGTGTGCTCGCTCGGGACGGTGTGTGTACAGCCGCGCGGCCCGTTGTGCAGTGTTGCTGTAGTGACCGACTCCAACGCGCCCCGGTCGGTGCACTGGCGGGCAGAGGTCGCCCTGACGAACGCCTCGCTCGTTGAATCCTGCGCCTCGGTGCTCCCCCCACTCGGATCAGCTGGTGTCGTCCCAGCGCCGGGCCGGCGCGGCGACGACCTCCGCCGCGGGCAGTCCCAGGTGCGTGAGGATGCGGACGATCACTGCCCGGTCCGTGATCGTCGCGATGAACTTCATCGGCCCCTCGCACCGCGGGCACTTCAGCGCGTCGACGTCCCACACCCGATGCAGCAACGTCGCCCAGTCCATCCGCGACGGCCCGCGCGCAATCGCCTTCGTCCGCGTCGCCTCCGTCACCTCCGCGGGGCGCCCTCCGTCACCGTCGTCCCAGATCCCGGCGTCGCTCGTCGCGGTCCGCGCCCCCGCCGCGCTGACCACCCCCAAGGCAGCCGCAGACGTCGCCACCGCCTTCGCGGCGCAGGCCTTCATCCGACGCTCCAGCTCCTGCGGGCGCGGCCCTGGTACCACCGCCGCGCGCCACGGGGAGTGGGGCGCGAACACCCCGTGATAGCGCACCAGCGGATGCCGTGGCGGCGGCACCAGCGCCGCGAGCCTCGCCATGAAGTCCATCGGCTCCATGATGCGATGGGTCTCCCCACGCCCGCCCGGCTGCTTCAGCCGCCACGCGATGCGCCCGTCGGGCAGCTCGCTCACGCGATCGAGCGCCACGGCGGGGCGCGCGGTGTAGCGCAGGAGCCGCTCACGACCCTCGCCGTCCTTCGCGCCGATCACCACGCTGGCGTGGAGGTTGAAACCCTCGGTCTCCGCGACCTGCGCCTTCGGTGGTCGCCGACCGAAGCGCGCCGTGTCCGTCGCCTCGCTCGCCTCCACCGCGCCATCCTCGCGCACCACCCCGTAGGTACCCCGCGCGAGCGCGGCCCGCTGGCACCCGGCGAGGGCGTCGTCCTCCGCGTCGCTCATCTGCACCCGCCGGGCGAACGTCCGCTCGAGCCGCGCGACCACCCGCGCGACGATGCCCACGAGGTCGTCTCGGGTCGGGGCGCGCACCGGCACAAACACTGGCGTGCTCCCGTCGGGCAGGCAGCGCCACGCGCCGTCGGCTGCGACCACATGGAAGTGCACGTTGAGATTGAGGGCGCCGCCGAAACGCTGAACAAAGGTGATCGCTCCCGCCTCCACCCGCGCGCCGTCACCCGTTGTCAGGCCGCTCGCCGCCCGGTACCAGCGCCGCATCTCCTCCCACAGCACGCGGGACACCGCGGTGAGCATCGCCGGGTCGGCCGCGAGGCGCACCCGCAGCGCGAAGGGCACGCTCAACACCCATTGCCGCAGCGGCACGTCGGGCAGCACGCGATCGACCACGTCGGCCGCCGTCGCGCTCATCCGCCGCCCGCCGCACGACGGGCACACGCCCCGCAGCTTGCACGAGAAGGCCACGAACAGGTCGTGGCCGCAGCCCTCGCAGCGGGCTCGGGCGAAGCCGTGCGCCAGCACGCCGCAGCGCAGGTACGCGCGAAACTCCTCCACCACGTAGCGCGGCAGCGCCCTCCCGCTGCGCGCTGCCGCGAAGCGGACGAAGCTCTCCAGGTGCGCCTTCACCAACCGATGGAGCGCGGTGGCCTCGGGCTCGTGGCGGACGTATCGGTTCCCTCCCGCGGGCGCCTGGCGCGCGGCCTCGCCCGTGGCCGCCGCGCGCACCGGCGCGGACGCTCCGACCTCGCCCATGATGTCCCTCCCGCTCGCTCCCGCACGAGAGCGCGACGTCCTGCGCCACGTCGCGCAGGCAGTTCTGCGCTACCGCCCCTGGCGCCAGAGATCCGCGGGGGTCGCGTCGTCTTCAGTGACGAGCACGAGGGACGGCCCGGATCGAGACCGAGGGCCAGGCCGTGGCAGCGGGGCGGTGTTCATGGCGGTGGCTCCGTCCGCGCCCCTCTCCACGAGCCGTACCGACGCTCGAATCACGGTGACTTCACGCGCTGGGGTGGCGACGGCGGGGTGGCGGGGGGTGGCGGATGGGTGGCGGATGGGTGGCGGCCGCCACTCATTTCGACAGGGAATGTCCACCCACTGTGCCTTCGACGCAGGTGCTCGCACTGCGAGACGCACCGTGGGCACCGTCGGGTCGTTCAGGCGCGTTCGTGAGATGGACCGCGGTACGTGTTGCCCGCCTCTCGCATCTCCCCCTCGGCCCAGACTTCCACCGTCCGGTCGCGCACGGACCCGCGCGTGGCCTCCCACGCCGCCCGCTGCGCGGCCTCGGCCCACCCGAGCGCCACGCCCTCGGCCAGCTCCCCCGGCACGCGCGCCGGCGCCCAGAGCATCCGCAGCCGCTCCTCGCCCCACGCCGCCGCGAGCGCGCGCACCGCGGGCCCCTGCGTCGACACGATGGCCGTGCTGCACATCACCACCCTCCGCGCGGCAGGCTCCCCCTCCGCGTCGCGCCCCGTCGCAGCGCCACCTCGTTGCGCGCCATCGTCGCGTCGAGCTGCGCGGGCAGCGTGATGGGCGCCACCCACGCGCCCGTCCGCCCGCCGCCCTCCGCCCCCACGGGGATGATCCCCAGCGCGATGAGGTCGGGGCAGGCTTCGAAGGCGACGTCGACGTCGTGGAGAGCGAATCGCCGTGGCGGAGCGCGGCGGCGCGGGCCTCGCCCTCGGTGCACCACGCGACGAGGGCGATCCCCTCGCGGTCGTAGGCCTCCACACGTCGGGCGCTCCCCACGACACGCCGCACGTCCCGCATGCCTCCCACCGCCTTCCGCACCTCTCCCCGCGCATTCGACACCCCGCGCCGCGCGTCCCGCACACGTTCCGGTGCGTCCCTCACGCTCCCCAGGCCCTTCGACACGGCGCTCCCTGCGTTCGCGTCGCCTCCCGGCGCGTTCCGCGCGTCGCTCCGTTCCCTCTGCGCGTCTCGACGCCCGGTCCGCCCGGCGTTCACCCCGTTCCGCGCGCTTCTCCGCTCGTTCCGCGCGCCTCCCCGCTCGTTCCGCACGCCTCCCCGCTCGTTCCGCACGCTCCCGCAGTACACTCCGCCGCCGTGCGCCCCATCGCCCTCCTCCCGCTGTTCCTCCTCGCGTGCGCCGCGCCCGCTTCGCCAGCGCCCGACGCCACCGTCGACGCGCCCTCCCCCGACGCCGCGCCGCCCCCCGACGTCGCGCCGCTGCCCGACGCCCCTTCCGCGTGCCCTATCCCCCTCGGCACCGCCGCGCCGCGCCCGACGCCGCCCACCTTCGGCCCCCTCGACGACACCCTCCGCGTCCACCACCTGCAGGCCAAAGGAACCCACAACTCCTACCACCTCCGCCCCGCGCTCCCCGTCCCCGACTGGGACTACTCCCACGCGCCGCTCGACGTGCAGTTTGCGCAGCAGGGCGTCCGCGCCATCGAGCTCGACCTCCACTGGACCGACGACTGCGAGCGCTTCCTCGTCCGTCACATCCCCGTCGTCGACGGACGCACCACCTGCGAAACCTTCGCCGAGTGCCTCACCACGGTGCGCCGCTGGTCCGACGCGAACCCCTCGCACCACCCGCTCTTCATCCACCTCGAACCCAAGGGGACCTGGCCCGACGCCACCGTCGAGGCCCGCTTCACCGCGATGGAGCGCGAGATCCTCTCGGTGTTTCCGCGCGAGCTGGTGATCACCCCCGACGAGGTGCGCGGCCCCTCCCCCACCCTCGCCGAAGCCATCCGCGCCCGGGGCTGGCCGACGCTCCGCGCCACCCGCGGGAGGGTGCTCTTCTACATCGACCGCACCGACAACCTCCGCACGATCTACACGCACAACGGCCGCGACCTCAACGGCCGCCTGGCCTTCATCGACAGCGCGGCCACCGATCCCTTCGCGGGCGTGCTGGTGCTCAACAACGCGCGCAGCCCCGACGTCCTCGCCGCGGTCCGACAGAACTTCCTCGTGCGCGTCTTCGCCTGGTCGGCGGGCGACATGCGCGACGACGCCCTCGTGCAGGCGGCCTTCGACAGCGGCGCGCAGATCGTGAGCACCGACTTCCCCGGCGTCACCGCCACCGTCACCCGCCCCGTCGAAGTCCCCAACGGCACGCCCTCCCGCTGCAACCCGCTCACGGCGCCGATGGGCTGCACCTCCGAAGCGATCGAGCGTCTCCCGCGTTGACGTGGTGCCGCCGCGCGCTATCGTGGCGCCCCCTCCCATGGCAAAGCTCAATCAGATTATCGCGGTCGAGAAGTCGGTCAAGGCGAAGGCCCACGGCGACCTCACCGAGGCCCACCAGCAGCTCCAGAAGCCCGCGCTCCTCGCGGGTCTCTCGCGCACCTACCGCCCCAAGGACGACGACGGCGAGCGCCTCCCCCCGGAGTCCACGCGCGTGCAGGTGCGGGCCCAGGAGGTGATCCGCAAGACCGCCGAGGTGCTCACCGAGCTCTTCGACGTCGTGGCCACGAAGGACTTCGCCAACTGCGAGGCGCGCGCCGACGTGGTGGTCGACGGCGACATCCTGCTGGTGCAGGCGCCGGTGACGTACCTGCTCTTTCTGGAGAAGCAGCTCGTCGACCTGCACACCTTCGTGAAGAAGCTCCCCGTCCTCGACCCCTCGGAGTCGTGGGTGGAAGACCCGACGCAGAACTGCTTCGCCACCGAGGCCGTGGAGACGGTGCGGACGAAGAAGGTGCCGCGCAACCACGTGAAGGCCGAGGCCACGGAGAAGCACCCCGCGCAGGTGGACGTGTACTACGAGGACATCGCCGTCGGGTACTGGCGCATCGTGAAGTTCTCCGGCGCGCTGCCCGCCCGTCAGGTGGCGGCGTTGCTCGGCCGTGTGGAGAAGCTGCAGAAGGCCGTGAAGTTCGCCCGCGAGGAGGCCAACGGCGTCGAGGCGAAGAGCCAGAAGGTCGGCGGCGCGATCTTCTCCTACCTGTTCGATTGACAGGTGACGGAGGCGGCAGCAGAGTCGCCGACGAGCACAAGCTGAAGCTCAGGCTCAGACTGATCTCACTCCCCAACAACAGTTCAGTGTGTGGTTCGAATCCCACCCCGGCCGATCGTGTGGCTGGGTAGCCCAACGGTAGAGGCGCTGGGGGAGCTCAGACTCAATCTCTCGCTCGAGACTCAGTATCGCCGTCGGAGACTTCATCAACCGGTCGATCGCATGATTTCCCCCGAGATGCTGGTTCAAGTCCAGCCTGCTCCACTCCTACGGGGCGGTGGCCCAATCGCAAGGCGCGGCGGGATTCACACTGACGATCGATCTTAAACGTCGGAAGCTCCACGCAAATGGCGGCTCTGGAGGCGTCGGGAAGGTCACTCCCGGCGCTTCCGCCTATTTGGGGTGAGCCGCTATCCGCGACGGCGCCGCAGCTCCACCAGCAGACACCGGTCTTGCACGACGTCGATGCCCGCGCGGGCGAGGGCCTCGGCGGTCTCGTCGTGGCGAATCCCGCTCTGCATCCAAACGCAGCGCGGCCGCATCGCCAGCAGCGAGGAGAGGTGCGCGGGCACGTCCTCGCTCCGACGAAACACGTCCACGATGTCCACGGTGCCCGCGACGTCTTCGAGTCGCCGCACCACCTTCACGCCGAGGATCTCCGTCACCTCGGGGTAGTACACCGGCACCGGGATCACCTCGGCGCCGACGCTCTGCACGTACGCGGGGACGTAGTGGGCCGCCTGGTTGGCGTGCGTCTCGGGCTTGATGCCGAGCACGGCCACGCGCCGCGTCGTCGCGAGGAGCGCGTCGATCTGCGCGGTGGATTCGAGGAGGTGCGAGCGCCAGTCGTCGTGACTCATGGGACGAATCTACACCCGCTCAAAGTCTGTTGATCAATCTCGGACCGAGGCGGTCGCACGAGACGCAAGCCAGGCAAGGAGACTCTCCGAAACCGCACTGAATGTGCGGTGAGGAGAGGCGACGCCGGATGGCGACGCGGATCGTGCGACCGCCGACGGGAGAGATTGATCGACAGACTTTCAACGCCGCGCGACCTCCATCACCATGCCCTCGGGCATCGTCGACGTCGGCTCAAACTGGAACCACGTCTGCACCCCGGCGCCCATCACGATGGGGCACCCGACGGCGGCGAGCGCCCACGGCCCCCCGCGGCGGAGCGCCTGAAAGCCCCCAAACGCCCGGTCGGCGTGGAGGTCGACGCCGCGGCCGAAGCGCTTGAGCACCGGCGACGTGAGCACCAGCACGCGCTGGAAGTGCCCCGCCACGAGCATCGGCCGCGTGAAGAGCGCGTTCTGCACGGTGGTGGTCGCCCGCGGTTCGAAGCGCACCCGCGCGAGCACCGCGTCACGCCGCGCGGGTTCGGTGCGCCGGAGCATCACCGCGCACATCGCGTCGGCCTCCGTCATCACCCACGACCGGCCCGCCACGACGCTGTCGGCCTCCCGCGCGAGCCGCTGGCGTTGGGCCGCCGAACCTGTCGCTGCCGACTGTCGGATGCGGGCGGCCACGCAGCGCGCGTCGGCCTCGTCCATCGCCGCGAGGGCGCGCGAGTCGTTGCCCGCG
>JBILLV010000611.1:0-3245 GCA_044375895.1 Polyangiales bacterium
GCAACGCCCGCGTGCTCGACTGGGCGCGGCAGCTCATGGGGGGGAAGAAGCCCGCGGAGCTGGGGGCGGTGCTGCGGCGCGCGGGCAAGGCGATGAAGCACTGGAAGGGGCGCGCGCCCGATGAGGCGGAGCAGACGCGGCTCGCGGCGCTGTTTCTGGAGCAGCTCGCACACGAGGCCGCGAAGGCGAGCGTCGGGGATGGGGCAATGACCTTCGTGCAGCGCGCGCGGGTGTACGACGTGCCGGTGCCGGCGGAGGCGTTCGCGGGGCTGACGGAGGGGACGGGGGTCGACGTGACGACGCACGTGCCCGCGCTGGCCAACCTGGGGCTGCTGGAGCTGGGGAGCGACGAGGAAGGGGCGCGGGTGTATCGGGTGAGCCCGCTGGTGGAGGGGCAGCTCCGCGAAGACGAGGAGGAGCGGTGGCATCAGGTGTCGGCGCGGTGGTTCCGGCGCGCGGCGGAGGGGGCGACGGGGGCGGCGCTGGCCGAGCGGATGGTGATGGCGTGGATGCACGCGCTCGTGGCGAGGGATCAGGAGATCGCGGACTGGGGCGCGGACTACATACAAACGTGGGCGCACGAGCGAGGCGCGCACGCGGACAGCGCCGAGCTGGCGGCGCTCCACGTCGAGCGCTTCCCGGAGAGCCTCGTGGGCGCGCTGTGGGAGGGGGTCGCGACCCTGCTGGCGGGTGATCTGGCGCGGGCGCGGGAGAAGATGCTGCGCGCGGAGCAGCTCGCGATGCGGGCGGACGTTTCGACCGACGACCGACGGGGCATCATCGAGGCCACGGCGCAGGTGCTGCAGGCGTGTGGCGACTTCGACGGCGCCGCCGAGCGGATGGAGCGGGCGAGGTTGCTTCCCCCCGCCGCGCCGCTCAGCGCGGCCGCACCCGACGGAACGCAGGCGTGATGAACACCGAGCTCACCGACGGCGAGGTGATCGGCGCGACGGGCACCGTGCGCGGGGCCGTGCGAAACGCGGCGGGGTCGCGCAGCGTGGCGAGCTCTTCGGGCGCGCGTCACGGTGGTCGCGGGTTCGCTACGGCGCCTCGCCGAGCCCCAGCCGCGCGCCCGTGGCGTCGGCGCCGAAGCCTCGCTCGCTCGGCGCCTCCGGGTGAATCCGCTGCGTCCACGTGCGGTCGTCGCCCTCCATGCCCGGCGGCATCCGCTCGTAACGGTCGGTGCCGTCGCCGTCGAGGAAGACGCCCACCGTCGGCCGCATGAGCCGCCCCATGTCGGTGAGCGTCTCGAGCGCGCCGTTGCCCAGGGTGAGCGCCGACGGGGCGACGTAGCGGTCGTTGCCGCCCTCGTCGGCGAAGATGCCGGCGCCGTTGGCGTTGCCCGCGCCGAGGGCGAGGTTGGGGACGAGGTACGTGTCGTCCTCGCGGCCGAGGGCGAGCAGGATGCCCAGCGAGAAATCGTGGCCCGCCCCGGCGGTCATGTTCTGGCGCGTGGCGGTCATGTTGTGGGTGTCGCGCCCGCCGCCGTCGACGAGGGCCGCGTAGGCGAAGTGGGCCGCGCCGCCCTGCGTGTACCAGCGCGCGTTGTACGAGTCGTCGCCCGCGCCGTCGAGGAGCAGCCCCATGCCCCCCCAGTAGCCCGTCGAGGTGCCGAAGATGGAGGAGGTGTACGCGTCGTCGCCGGCCCGATCGCGGAGCACGCCGATGCCGCCCGACATGTTGATCCTGTCGGGGAAGGCGTCGCCGCGGCGACCGAACCCGGCGCCCTGCACGAAGCTGCTGTTGACGGTGGGGTCTTGCGCGGAGCCGTAGAGGGCGGGGGTCACCTTTCCGTCGTAGACGTCACGGCCGTCGCGGTCGTAGAGCGAGCCGACGCCCTGCACGTAGCCGAAGCCCTGCGCGTACGACCAGGCGGTGTAGCGGTCGTTGCCGCCCGCGTCGACGAGCGCGGCGATGCCGGCCACGGCCGCTCCCTGGCCGCCCGCTTCGAGGGTGTACTCGTCGTCGCCGCCGTCGTCGTAGAGGCCGCCGACGCCGTAGGCCGCGAAGCCCTGCGACATGCGGAGCGAGCGGTAGCGGTCGCGCGAGGCGCCGAGGTCGTAGAGGAGCGCGACGCCGAGGCGAGCGCCGCCCTGCCGCGGCTGCTCGGACATGGAGACGGCGCCGCGGCCCGCGCGCAGGCGCCCTTCGGCGTCGCTCGGGAGCGTGTCGGGCGTGTCGAGCGGAGAGGCCGTGGGGACGTAGCCGTAGGTGTCGGCGCCGCCGAGGTCGACCGCCACGCTGACGGAGTTGCCCACGTCGAGGTTGGCCGCGACGCTGTTCTCGTAGGTGTCGTCGCCGCCGAGGTCGATGACGAGGAGCGTCCGTTCGAAGTCCGCGCGGGGGTAGCGGTGGGCGGCCCCGTCGCGCACGAGGACAAAGCCGAGGGGCGTGTCGAGGGTGAGCGACGGGCCCATCATCCCGCGGAGCGCCGACCAGTCGACCGACTCCACCGTCGACGCGAGCCGGAGCGCTTCGGGCACGGGCACCGTCACGTCGCCGACGAGGCTGCCGAGGTCGATGGCCGCAGTGAAGTCGGGCCGGAGGTCGGCGCGCGCGGTGGGGAGGAAGAGGTGCGGACCCATCCCGAAGAGGTGCTCGCGGTCTTCGGGCTCGGGGGCGAAGGGGAGGCCGCGGTCGCGCGCGCGGGCGGCGTCGAGCGAGGCCGCGAGGATGCGCGCGAGGGCGTCGGTGACGGGCGCGGGGAGCGGGCGGAGGAGGGCCTCCACGCGGTCGCGCTCGAAAGCGCCGCCGCCGAGTTCGAAGAGAGAAGCGAGCGTGTCGAGGAGCGTTGACGTCGCGGCGGTGGCGGGCGTCGGGACGGGGACGCGGGTGGTGCTCCCGTCGGCGCGGAGGCTCGCGAGGGAGGCAAGGTGCGCGGAGAGTGAGGCGGCCGTGGCGTCGAGCGCGGGGCCGGTCTCACGCGCCCAGCGGACGCCGCGGAGCCAGTCGCGGTGCACCCGATCGAACACCGGGAGGCGGTAGCGGTCGCGCGAGACGTTGGGCGGGAAGGCGTCGAGGTTGGGCTGGGTGAAGAAGAGGTTGCAGCGCGACCAGCGGGGGTCTCCCTGCGCGAGGGCCCGGTCGAGGAGCGCATCGCGCGGACCCGCGGCGCAGGCGCAGTCGTCGGGGACGCAGCGGTCGCCGAGCGTGCCGAGGGGGAGGCAGCGGGCGCCCGTTCCGCAGTCGGCGTCGCGCGCGCACGCCGCGGTGCAGAACGAACGGAGCGCTGCGTCGACGCCCGT
>JBILLV010000612.1:0-3242 GCA_044375895.1 Polyangiales bacterium
CGTGGCGTACCACCAGAGCCCGATTCGAGGAAGAGGGGGAACTCTCCCGACCCCGGCACTGTCGAGCTCCTCTCAGGAGGCACTCGAAACCCATGGCCATGCTCTCGGCATCGCAGCGCGCTCGGGTCGACCGCGCAGTCCGGCACCACCAGCGGAAGGAGGAGGGCGACCGCACCGGGGAGCTCAACGTGGTCCCCTTCCTCGACATCGTGATCAACGTGCTGATGTTCGCCCTCGCCACGATGGCGACCGTGTTCACCGCGGAGATCAGGCCCGCCCACGCGGGGTGTTGCAGCACCCGCCGGCCGGAGCGCGAGACGCTCACCGTGCACGTCGTGCCCAACGGGTACATCGTCTCGGCCACCTCGGGCTTCGCCGCGCCGGGCTGCGCCTCGCTCGTGCCCGGCGGTGAGGTCGCCGTACCGCTGCGCCTCGGTATCCATGACGCCGAGGGGCTCCGGGCGTGCCTCGTTCGGCTGAAGACGCAGACGCTGGCGGCGGGGCTGGTGGGGCAGCGGCGGGTGCAGGTGTCGGCCGTGGGGGCCCTCCCGTACCACGAGCTGGTGCGGGCGCTCGACGCCGTGCGGGGGACGAGCGCGGGGCGCGACGACCTCTTTCCCGAGGCCGCGCTGGGGGTGGTTCGGTAGTCAGCGGGTGTGGCCGAGGAAGGCCTTCGTGCGCTCGTGCTTCGGGTTCTCGATCACGTCGTGCGAGGCGCCATCCTCGATGATGGTGCCGCCGTGGAGCACCAGCGTCCGGTGGCTCACGTCGCGCGCGAACTTCATCTCGTGGGTGACCACCAGCATCGTGAGGCCGTCGTCCGCGAGCTTCTTCATCACGTCGAGCACCTCGCCGACGCGCTCGGGGTCGAGGGCGCTGGTGGGCTCGTCGAGGAGGAGGGCCTCGGGGTCCATCGCGAGGGCCCGGGCGATGGCCACGCGCTGCTGCTCGCCGCCCGACATCTCGTGGGGGTAGGCGCCGACGCGGTGCGAGAGACCGACCCGTTCGAGCAGCTCCTTCGCGCGCTTCGTCGCCGCCTCCACCGAGAGGCCCTTCACGTGGACGGGCGCCTCGATGATGTTGCCGACGGCCGTGCGGTGGGCGAAGAGGTTCCAGGTCTGGAAGACCATGCCGACGCGCTGGCGGATGCGCAGGAGGGCTGCCTTGTTGCGCTCGTAGCCGCCCGGGTGGAGCGTGTCGTTGCCCACCTTGATCGTGCCGCCCTGGAAGTCTTCCAGGCCGTTGATGCACCGCAGGAGCGTGCTCTTGCCGCCGCCCGACGGGCCGACCAGGGCGACCACCTTGCCCTTCTCGAAGGTGACCGACACCTTGTTGATGACCGTGCGGTCGCCGTAGATCTTCTCGAGAGAGTTTACTTCGATCATGACCGGGCCAGCTTCTCCTCGAGCCTGCGCGCGAAGATGGAGAGGGGGTAGCTCATCGCGAAGTAGAGGGCCGCGCAGAGGAGCCCCGGGAGCACGTAGCTCCGCGTGTCGACGGCGACGATGGTCATCCGCTTGGTGAGCTCGACCACGGTGATCACCGACACGAGCGAGCTGTCCTTGAGCAGGGCGATGAAGTCGTTGGTCACCGACGGGAGCGCCATGCGGAAGGCCTGCGGGAGCACCACGCGGCGGAGCGCCAGGGGCGTGCTCATGCCGAGCGAGAGGGCGGCCTCCATCTGCCCCTTGGGCACGCCCTGGATGCCCGCGCGGTACACCTCGGCCTCGTAGGCGGCGTAGTTCATCCCGAGGCCGAGGACGGCGGCGGTGATGGCGTCGAGGCGGATGACGCTCGCGAGGCCATAGTACAGCACGTAGAGCTGCAGGAGGACGGGCGTGCCGCGGTAGAACTCCACGTACGCCCCGGCGATGGCCGCGAGGGGCTTCGGCCCGTAGAGCCGCGCCACCGCGAGACCGAGGCCCAGCGGGATCGCCAGCGCCATCGCGAGGAGCGAGAGCAGCAAGGTGACGCCCGCTCCCTTCACGAACATCATCGCCTGGCCGAAGCTCATGCGGTGCGGCGCGGTGCTGGCGCCCGCGGTCCCCGCCACGGGGGCGCCCGGCGGACCGGACTGGCCCGAGGCCGGCGCGCTCAGGCCGAGCATGCGCCGCTGCTCCTCGGGGCCCCAGGTGCGGAGGCCGAGCTGGCGGTCGTTGTAGATGTTCTCCGCGCGGAGGATGCGCTCGAGCTCGCCGCTCTCGACGATGCGGACGAGGGCCTGGTCGAGCGCGACGGCGAGGTCTTCGTCGGCGGGGCGCGACGCGATGGCGTAGAAGCCGTCCATGAGGTCGCCCACGACGCGGAGCTCGGGCTTGGGGACGCCGTAGATGGTCGCGATGATGTCGTCGAGGAGGACGCCGTCGTTGCGGCCGGCGACGCAGTCCGCGTAGGGCTCCTCGGTGCCCTCGTACCCGACGATGTTGATCTCCGGGTGGCTCTTGAGGAGCTCCTCGGAGAACGAGTTGGTGAGCGTGCCGATGCGCATCCCGTGGAGGGCGGTGAGGTCGTTGCGCACGCGGGGGTTGTCGCGGCGGGCCATGAGCCGCGCGCCGAAGACGTAGTAGGGCCGCGAGAAGCGCACGCGCCCGACGCGGGGGCGGGTCACCTCGAGGCCGTTGAGGATGATGTCGAAGGTGCCGCGCTCGAGCGAGGGGACGAGGGCCGACCAGTCGTTCTGCACGAACTCCGCGCGGACGCCGAGCTCGCGCGCGAGGGCGTTGGCGAGGTCGACTTCGAAGCCCTTGTTGCGGCCGGCCTGGGCGGGGTCTTCGTAGACGTAGGGGGCGCCGCCCTGGATGTCGCCGCCCCAGCGGAGCACCCCCGCCGCGCGCACGCGGGCGAGGCTGCCATCGGCGCGGCGAGCGTCGCTCGGAGCGCCGCCGTCGCGGGCGGCGGGCGGCGGGGAGACCGCGGGCGGGCCCTGACAGGAGAGGAGCGCGACCGCGAAGGTCACGAGGACCGCGAGGACGCGCAGGGGAGAGAGGGAGATGGGGTGGGTCATGGCGTCAGAACCAGGCGGTCATGCCGAGGGTGACGGTGGTCTGGTTGCTCTCCGTGCGGATGTCCGTGGGCGCCTCCGCCGGGACGCCCATCATGGGGGGCATGGGCATGGTCTGCTGCACCTGGCCGCCGAAGAAGCGGGGGAAGTTCGCGCGGTCGTGGCGCCCCTCCAGGCGGATGGAGACGTGCGAGGTGGGGTGGAAATCGAAGGTGAGCGTGCCGCTCCCCATCAGCGTCGT
>JBILLV010000252.1:0-13293 GCA_044375895.1 Polyangiales bacterium
TGCGCCCGTGCTCGCGCGCCTCCCCTTCGCCGGCGTTCGCGGGGAGGCCGCGACCGCCGCCCGACTCACCCGCGGCGCCGCCGATGCCGCCGCCGACGGCGCGCGCGTCGACGAGGAGGTCGCCGTCACGGCCGCGGGGCGCAGCGTCGTCGCGGCCTACACCGAACACCTCGGTCGCACGGGGCTCGTCGCCGTCCGCGCGGTGCGGGCCGACGGCGGGGAGCGCGCGGTGGTTCACGAGGTGGAGGTGCCGGGCGAGCCCTGGGTGCTGCGCGGCCGTCGGGTGGGCGTCGGGCTCTGCGCGTCGCAGGGGGCCACGTGGCTCTTCGCGGCCTCGGGCGAGGCGTGGCGCGTCGGGGTGGTGCGCGACGGCGCCATCGTCGACGTCGCCCACGCCACGCGCACGGAGGGCCGCTCGTGGGACGACGCCCTCACGCTCCGGTGCTCGCCGCAGGGCGTCCTCGCGTACGGCAGAGAGCGCCCGCGCCGCTCGCCACTCTGGCGCTGCCTCGTGGGGGCCGACGGCGTGGCGCGTTGCGATGCGCTCCCTCGCCTCGACGCCACGCAGCCCGGCGACCTCGACCCCTGGACCACCCTCTCGGCCCACGGCGAGCGCCGCGCCCACCCCGAGTGGCCGCTGGGCTACGCGCTCACCCGCGACGGCACCGTGATCGCGCTCCGCGTCGCGGGGACGGTGGCGGCGGTGTCACGCCTCCCGCGCGGCGCCGAGCGCTGGTCGCCCGAGCGCGTCGTCTTCGACGCCGCCGCCGAGGAGGCGCGGCGTACGGTCTACGGGGCGGAGGTGTACAGCGACGGGGGGAGCGTGCTCGTGGCGGTGAGCGACACCGCAGAGCTCGCGGTGATGCGCTCGGAGGACGACGGCGTCACCTGGCGGGCGCCGTAGCGCGCGTCACGGGCGCGTGTAGAGAATGCTGTACGAGCCCGACGGGGGGTCGGTGCCGTTGTTGAAGCCGTCGATCATCAGCAGGTGGAGCCCGGAGCCCGCGGGGATCGTCGTCGACACGCTCGACTGGAGCCCGCAGGTGTCGTTGACGCACACGTTGCCCACGCCGCTGCCGTTCGTCACGCTAAGGACGGTGTTCCAGGAGGCGCGGAGGCAGGTGGTGGCGTTGAGGGTGCCGGCCGTCTGCTCGGGGCAGGTGACCCACCAGTAGCCCGCCTCGGGGCCGGCGCCGCCGCACGACTGCGACATGCCGCCGGTGGTCCCCGAGGTGCTGCCCACGCGCACCAGCGAGCTGCCGCGCGACAGGAACGACAGCGGCCCCGAACCGACGGGCAGGTGTTCGAAGCGGATCGATGTCGCCCCCGACGAGGTGCCCGACGAGAGCACCAGGTAGTACGTGCCCGGGTTGAGCACCGTGTACACCTGCGAGGCGGATCCGCCCGTGGTGCACGACGCGCCGAGGTTGTCGTCGCACACGAGGTCTGAGGTCACCTGCGACGTGAGCGGCGTGTTGCAGGTCGAGTTGACGAAGAAGAGCTTCGTGTCCCACGTCGCCCCGAAGGTGTCGGCGTACACAAACTCCTTCCGCGTCAGCACGAAGCGGAAGAACACGTCGCCCCCGCCCGCCGCGTCGCAGGGCGAGTTGACGTTGTGGGTGGCGCCGAGCGTCGTGGCCGAGAGCGTCACGCGCGGGCCGCTCGCGAGGTTGATGTCCGTCGCCGCGGAGCACGTGTCGTTGGCCGGCACCGGGAAGGTGCAGCGACCGAGCGCGCAGACCTGCCCCGCGCCGCACGCGCGGCCGCAGGCGCCGCAGTTGGCCGCGTCGGTCTGCGGGTTGACGCAGCGGAGCCCGCAGATGACGCCCGGCGAGAGGCAGGTGGTGCAGCGCCCCGCGACGCAGAACTGCCCGCGCGTGCACATGTTGCCGCACGCGCCGCAGTGGGCCTCGGTGTCGAGGAGCGTGGTCTCGCAGCCGTTGGCCGCGTTGCTGTCGCAGTTGCCGTAGTCGCGCTGGCACGTCCCGAGCGTGCACGCCCCGCCCGCGCAGGTGGCCGCCGCGTTGGCGAAGCTGCACGCGCGCCCGCACGCCCCGCAGTTGCGCACGTCCGTCCCCGTGGCCGTCTCGCAGCCGTCCGACGGGTCGTTGTCGCAGTTGGTGAAGCCGGCGTTGCAGGTGATCCCGCAGGCGCCGGCGGTGCAGGTCGGCGTCCCGTTGGCGCGCCCGCAGGCCACGCCGCAGCCGCCGCAGTGGTTGGGGTCGGTGTTGACGTTGGTCTCGCAGCCCGCCATCGCGACGACGCAGTCGGCGAAGCCCGCGGTGCAGGCGCCCTGCGCGCACGTGCCGCCCCGGCACTCGCCCGCCGCGTTGGGGAAGGTGCACGCGCGGCCGCAGCTCCCGCAGTGGGCGGCGCTGGTGCTGGTGTCGACGCAGGCGCCCGAGCACGTCATGAGCGGCGCGGGGGCGCAGGTGGTCTGGCAGGCCCCGGCGCGGCAGGCCTGGCCCGAGGGGCAGGCGCGCCCGCAGCCGCCGCAGTGGGCGGTCGAGGTGTCGGTGGCGGTCTCGCAGCCGTTGGCGAGGTTGCCGTCGCAGTCGCCGAAGCCACTGTTGCACGACGCCCGCTGGCAGGTGCCCGACGCGCAGACCGGCGTCCCGTTGGTGACGGCGCAGGTGAGCCCGCACGTCCCGCAGTGCTGGAGGCTGGTGCGGGTGTTCACCTCGCAGCCGTTGGCGGGGTTCAGGTCGCAGTCGGCCGAGCCCGCGGCGCACTGGGTCTCGCACGAGCCCGCCACGCACGTGGAGGTGGTGCCCGCCGGGCCCGCGCAGGCCATCCCGCACCCGCCGCACGCGCGGGGCGAGCTGCGGAGGTCTTCCTCGCAGCCGTCGGCGGGGTTCATGTTGCAGTCGGCGAAGCCCGGGTTGCACGCGAACGCGCAGCGCCCGGCGTTGCACGAGGCCGCGGCGTTCTGCGGGGCGGCGCAGCGGGTCGCGCAGCCGCCGCAGTTCATCGGGTCGGAGGCGAGGGTGGACTCGCAGCCGTTGGCCGCGTTCATGTCGCAGTTGCCGAAGCCCATGTCGCAGCGGGCCACGCCGCACGTCCCCCCCATGCACATCGGGTCGCCGTTGGGCGGGTCGCACACCGCGCCGCAGCGGCCGCAGTGGGCGTTGCTGGTCTGCGCGTCGACGCACATCCCCTCGCAGCACACGCGGCCGCCCATGCAGTCGGCGTTGGTGGCGCAGCCGCCGTCGGGGGGCGGGGTCACCACGTCGGGCGGCGGGGTCACCATGTCCGGGGGCGGCGTCACCATGTCAGGCGCGACGTCGTCCGGCGGGGTCACCACGTCCGGCGGCGGCGTCACCATGTCGGGAGGAACCACCCGATCGGGCAGCCCCGTGTCGCGCGCGGCGTCCGCGCCGACGCGGAAGTCCTCGGTCGGAAAGGAACAGCCCGCGGCCGTGACCGCGAGGAGCAACGAGGGGAGGAGAAGGGAGTGCAGGCGCATCGGGCGCGAGAATATCGACGCCCGGTCGCCGCGCCAACGGTCCGCTGCGGGGAATCGACCGCGCGGGGTACGGGGCGCGATGGCTTAGGGGGCGTCGAGGACCAGAGCGACGCGAAGTTCCGCACGATCGCTTCCGCGATACGGTCCGTCATCCGTCGCTGGGGGCCGTACGGGAGCTTTCGAACGAGACGTCGAGTCGATGTGCGTCGCTTCGTTGGGGGCGGCCCTACGGCCTTCGGCGACGGATGACGGACCGTATCGCGGGAGCGATCGTGCGGAACTTCGCGTCGCTCTGGTCCTCGACGCCACCCCCCAGCCCTCACGGCCCCCGTTGCCCCCCCGCGCGGGATCGCATACAAGCCCCCGCCAACACCGTGGAGACCGCCGTCGAAAAAGCCCGCGTCCTGCTCGAGGCCCTGCCGTACATCCGGCGCTTCCAGGGGAGGACCTTCGTCATCAAATACGGCGGCCACGCCATGGTCGCCCCCGAGCTGAAGGACAGCTTCGCCCGCGACGTCTGCCTCCTGAAATACATCGGCGTCAACGTCATCATCGTGCACGGCGGCGGGCCGCAGATCAGCGCCGCCCTCAAGCGCTCGGGGGTGCAGTCGCGCTTCGTCGACGGCCTCCGCGTCACCGACGACGCCTCGATGGAGATCGTCGAGATGGTGCTCGCGGGCGCCATCAACCAGGACATCGTCTCGCTCATCTGCCGCCACGGGGGCCGCGCCGTCGGGCTCTCCGGCAAGGACGACGGCTTCATCCTCGCCGACAAATCCCCGCCCATGGTGAGCCGCGAGGGCGAGAGCGTCGACATGGGCCGCGTCGGCGAGGTGCGCCACGTCACCCCCGACGTCGTCGTCGAGCTCACCCGCGCGGGCTTCATCCCCGTCATCGCCCCCATCGGCGTCGACGAGCACGGCGGGTCGCTCAACCTCAACGCCGACACCGCCGCGGGCAAGGTGGCCGAGGCCCTCCGCGCCGAGAAGCTCATCCTCCTCACGGACGTCGCGGGCGTGCGCGGCGAGGACAACCAGCACATCTCGTCGCTCGCCGCCAACGTCGCCCGCGACCTCATCGCCAAGCGCGTCATCGACGGCGGGATGATCCCCAAGGTGGAGTGCGCCCTCGACGCCATCGACGGCGGCGTCCGCAAGGTCCACATCCTCGACGGGCGCACGGCCCACGCGGTGCTCCTCGAGATCTTCACCGACAGCGGCATGGGCACGGAGATCGTCCGCGCGAAGTAGCGCCCCGCTGGCGCCATCGCGGCCCGCACCCGCGTATCATGCCCCATGGGCGAACCCACCGACCGCGGCCCCTACCGCACCCCCTCGGCCTCGCCGACACCCCATCCCGCCGCGCGTCGCGCCCCCTGGATCGTCGCCCTCGTCGCGCTCACCCTCGGCGCCGTCGCCCACCGCGCGCGTCGCCCCGCCCCCCGCCCGCCGCGCCTTCCGCCGGGCGACGCGGTCGCGTTCGGCGCGCCGGTGCTGCACGCGAGCGCGCTCGTCGGTCACACGCTCGCCTGCGCGCTCACCCAACTGCGCGGCGGTCGGCAGCAGCTCGTGTGCGAGGGCGCCCGCACGGTGACGGTGCGCGGGGAGACGCGCGCGGTGCCGCAGGCGTGGCCCGCCGACGACATCGTTCGCGTCGTCCCCGCCTCCGATCGAACGGGTGGGCAACGGCACGATGACCCATACCACCCGGGGGTCTCCCCCGACGTCGTCGCCACCGGCCTCCGGCGCGACGGGCGCTGGGTGTCCTTCGACCGCGACGCCGCCGCGCCCCGCGTCATCGACCTCCCCTCCGCGGGGGCGCGCGGCGCGGTCGTCGAGCTCCAGTTCGTGGCGGAGATCGTCAATTGGGGGCGGTGCGGTAGCGATTGGGGGGAGGCGAGCGCGTGGGTCGCCCGCACTGCCGACGGCTCGCTCCTCTGGATGAACGGCGCGCGCGATCCCGCCGCGTGGCGCTCGATCCTCGGCGCGGACGCCCGCATCGCCGCGGTGACCATCGACGGGTTTCACTACTGCGCCACGTCGCGCGCGGGGGAGGTTCGCTGCGGCGCGTTCCCGCGATTCGCCGAAGAAGAGGTGGTCGCGCCCCACCTCCTGGAGTCGCTCACCGATCGAACGATCGAAGAGGTCTCCGTGCGCGTGCCGCTCGTCTGCACGCGCAGCCCGACGGCGGGCGTGCGCTGCGACCGCCTCCCCGACGGGAGCGCGGTCACCGCTCGAACGCGCGGCCTCCAGGGCCCCGTCGCCGCGATGGCTCTCGGGCGTGGCGACCTCTGCGTCGCCGACGCGCACCACGCCTGGTGGTGCGCCCGCGGCCCCCTGCACGACGACCCGCGGCCGTGGTGGCGCGACGAGGTGACCTCGCTCGTGCTGGAGCCCGCGCCGGCGCTCATCGGCGCGCGGGACGTGACCCTCACCGACGAGGGCGGCTGCGCCCGTTGGTCGCAGGGAGCGACCCTCTGTTGGGGGCGAGCGGCCCGCGGCGGCTCGGTGCGGTCGCGCGCGCAGGCCACGGAGATCGCGGCGCTCCGCGGCGCCACGGCGCTCGAAGTGAAGGGCGGGCGGCCCTACGCCCTCGTCGGCGGCAACGTGCGGGCGATGCGCACGCCGCTTCGCGATCCGGCGTTGGGGCGCGGGGTGGGCTGGTTCGACGACCCGCTGCGTGAGCCGGCGCGCGCGATGAGCCTGCAGGGGTATTGGGGCTGCGTCGGCGGGGCGGGTGTGCGGTGCTGGCGGGTCGACGAAGACACCCTCGCGTCGTCGGGCTTCGACCTCTCCCTCGGGTCCGCACGGGGCGCCGTGCGCGCGCTCGTCACGCACGAGGACGCGGGCTGTGTGCGCACCGACGGGGGCGAGGTGTGGTGCTGGACGCACCCCAACGTGCTCGTGCGGGCGCCGGCGCTCGAAGGGGGTGAGGCGCTCGTCACCCACGGCCGCGCCGTCTGCTCCGTCCGCGGCGGGCGCTTCGTCGGCTGCTACCCGGCCGACCCGTCGCACCCGTCTCCCGCGCCAGGCTCCCTGTGGCTCCCGGAGAAGGACCTCTCCCACAAGCTCCCCGCGGCGCTCGGCGCGCTCGTCTCCGTGGACATGGCGGTGCAATTCGGCTGCGCGCTCGGGGCGACGGGTCGCGTGGCGTGCCCGCGCGTCATGGACGGCGGCTACGCGGTCGTTGCGGGCGTCGAGCGGGCGCGCTCGGTGAGCGGCACGGGGGCCGTCGGCTGCGCGCTCACGGACGACGCCCGCGCGCTCTGCTGGGGCACCAACGTCGACGGCTTCCTCACCGCCGACGAGGCCGCGCGCCGCCCGCGGCTGTTCCCGTTCATTCGCTGATCGTCGTCGCTACCGTCGGCGCGCGCAGGTGTGGCTGCTGCCCGCGGTGAGCTCCACCACGTCGGTGAGCCCGGTGACCGCCACGGCTGCGGCGCTGTCGGTCGCGCCCTCGACGCCGAGCTGGCCGTGCTCGTTCTCGCCCCAGCACCACACCTGCCCGTCGGCGCGGCGCGCGCAGAAATGCCGCCGCCCCGCGACGACCTGGGCGACGGGGCCGAGGCCCGCGACCTCGCGCACGCCGAGGCGCTCGTCCCAGCAGCGCACCATGCCCGCGGCGTTGCGCGCGCAAGCCTCGCGCTCGCCCACGGCGAGGTCGACCGCGTCGTCGACGCCCGCGATGCGCGTCGGGGTCAGCACCAACACCGGCTCGCGGGAGTCGCGGGGGTACTCCTCGGTGAGCGTTCCCCAGCACCAGACGCCCCCCGAGCGGCGGAGCACGCAGGTGTAGTTGATGCCGACGGAGAGCGCCGTCGCGTCGTCGATCGTCGGCACGGGCATCGGCCGGTCGTGCTGCGCGTCGTAGCCCGAGGTGCCGTCGCCGAGGGTTCCGTAGCGCCCGTTTCCCCAGCAGAGGACGGCGCCCGAGCGGCGCAGCGCGCAGGCGTGGCTGCCCCCCGTTCGAACGAGGCTCGCGTCGTCGAGGCCCGTGACGGCCACCGGCTCCGTGCTCCTGCCGGTCGAGGGCAGCGGCGACTGGACGGTCACCTCGCCCGCGGCGTTGACGCCCATGCGCACCTGCGTGTGGGGGTCGGGGGCGGCGCCGTTGCCGAGCTGGCCGACGAGGTTGCTGCCCCAGCACCGCGCCGCGCCGCTGCCCAGCGTCGCGCACGCAAACTGCGTCGAGAAGCTGAGCGCGCGGGTGTCGGCGGTGAGCACCGACGCGGGCAGGTCGTCCAAGGGCGACTGAAACTGCCCCCAGCAGCGCAGCGCCCCCGTCGGGCCGCGCGCACACGTGGTGGTGAAGCCCGCGAACAGCGCCGTCGCGTCGGCGGCCGCGGCCACGGTCGACAGCCGGTCGGAGCTGCTGCCCGACACCTGACGCAGCCCCCAGCACACGACGTGTCCGAGGCTCGGTGGGGCCGCGCTCGCGGCGCTGCCGCCGCCGCTTCGAAGCCGCCGACAGCCCGCGACCTCGACCGCCGCGACCGCCAGAAGAACCGCCATTGAGGGACGCGTGTGCCGTGGGAGATGCATGGCCGGGGACACTACCCGAAGTGGCCGAGCGCGCGCGTTAGCAACTCGTCTCTCGAACCGGCGACGGCGGTGGCGCTCTCGTCGAGCCGGTCGAGGGCCTTCTGGATGTACGCCTCGGTCTCGACGCGGCGGCGAAACTCGTCGATCGACTCCCCCGGCGCGGTGAGGGTGCGCGACAGATCTGCCTCCACGCGGTCGAGGCGCGCCTGCTCGGTTCGCGCGAGCTTGCTGAAGCTCTTCTTGGCAGACAGGGCGCGGTACTCCCGCACCAGCGCCGCGGTGTCGAGGTCGACGGTGTCGTCGAGGCCGAAGAGGTCGCTCGTGAGGATGGCGTCCGCCCGCCACCCCCGCACCGAGTCGACGGGGCTCGTGACCTCGACGGCGCCGCCGTCGCCCGTCGGCCGCAGCACGAAGATACCCTTCTCGCTCGCGGCCTGCGCGACGAACGGGCTGTGGCTCGACACGATGAACTGCACCCGGGGGAAGACCCGCTGCAAGTGCGCCCCGATGCTTCGCTGCCACGAGGGGTGGAGGTGCGCGTCGACCTCATCGATGAGGACGATCCCCTCGGCGGTGATCTGGGGCCACTTGCGGCCGTCGACGGTCACCTCCGCGAGGCGCTTCGAGAGGTCGTCGGCGTCGGCGAGGTGGCGCAGGATGTCGACGACCAGCGCGAGGAAGCTCCGGTACCCGTCGCTGAGGTCGGCGAGGGCGACCTTGCGCGGGCCTGCGATCGCGAACTGGACGCCCGTCGAGCCTACCCGATCGAGCTTGACCGCCCCCGGTAGGAGCGAGTTGACGAGCGCCACCACCGCGTCGAAGGTGCGGCTGTCGCGCTCCTGGTCGGGGTTCTCGTCGTCGTGCGCGCGGTGATGGAGCTGGGTGAGCCACGGCTCGCACTGGGTGAGGGCGATCGACTCACGGAAGAGCGACGCCACCCGAAACTGGCGCGGCTGGCTCAGCGTCGCGGTCGCCTCCGAGCTCCCCCCCGAGAGTCGGCGGAAGGGGCCGTAGCCGCACGCGAACCAGCCGCGGCCCTTCGACGCATACACGCTGTGGAGGAGACCCTTGTGGTACACGCCGAGGGCAAACTGCGGGATGTCATAGGTCTCGCCGTCCAGGTCGATCGTCGCGTCCGGCGTCACGTGAATGAGCGTATCGAGCGCGCGCTTTGCCGCGCGGTCGGCGCCGTCCTCCTCGCCCCTGTGGATGGATGCGCGGAGCGCCCCATGATTGCCCCCGCCTCCCTGTCGCACCCACCCGACGGGCGTGTGAAGCTGAGCCCAGGCCCCTGGACCGACGAGGCTCACCGCGATGGCCTGGAGCACGGTGGTCTTCCCCGTGGCGTTGGCGCCGAGCAGCACGTGCCACCCCGCCCGTCCTCCCTCTGCGTCCACAGGGAACTCGAACGTCGCCGACTCAAAACACTTGATTCCCGTGATGGCGAAGGACTCGAGGTACATGCGACGGCTCCGCGGGCGGGGCGCACGGTATCATGGGAGCACCCACCGGGGGCAGCGCGACGCATCGGCCCGCACCTGCCGTCACCCACCAGCCCGGTGTGACGCTCTGTGCGCGCACCGGACCTCACCTCCGGCGGGGGCGCTGCGTTCGATGCGCGCACCGGACGCAGCGCCCGGGGCCGGAGCTGCGTCCGGTGCGCGCACCGGCGGGCTCCGACCCCTCAAGGTCTACGTTGGGGGCGCCGTTGAGCCCTTCGAGACGGGGCGCCGGTGCGTCTGGTCACGGAGGAGAACGATGCAACTGCCGAACGATACATGTCAGTACGGGATCCGAACGCGCTTCGGGCGCTACGTGGCGCGGCGCCTGACCTGCGCCCAGTGCCTCGACCTCGCGCAGGAGTGCGACGCCGCGACGCGCGCGCTCCGCGAGGCCGGCCGCGCCGAGGAGGACACCGAGGACGCCGTGCAGGAAGCCCTGGCGTGGCGCGACGCGGCTGACGACGTCCTCGACACCGTCGCGAAGGAGACCCGCCACGAGCTCGCCGCGCGCGGGCTGAAGGCCGCGCGGGAGGCCCCGTACACGCAGGTGTTCCACGCCGGGGTGGAGTACTACACGGAGGCGCCGCAGGCCGAGCAGGCGCCGCGCTACGAGGAGCTCAAGGCGCGGCTCGTCGAGCACCTCGACGCGAGCGACCCCGTTCGAGCCAAGGCCATCGCGCGACTCGACGACGGCCTCGCCACCTACGCCGACGCCGCCCGCTCGCTCGACGCCGCCCGCACCGCGCAGCGCATGGCCGGCACCCGCCTCGAAGCCGCCACCACCGCCTGGAACCAGGTGCTCGTCCGCGCCTACGGCACCCTCATCGCGCGCTTTGGCAAGCCCGAGGCCGAGCGCTACTTCCCGCGGGTGCAGAAGTCCCGCGCCAGGAAGAAGAGCGACGGCCAGCAGCCCACCGACCCGAAGTCCGCCGACGCGAAGAAGCCCCTCCGCTCGGTTGCCTGACCGCACCCCCCGCGCGTTCTCTGCGCAACCTCCCCAGCCCGCACCGATTTCGTGTAGCCTGCGACACTCTGACGCAGGCATCCCACCTTGACCGTGGCTGCCTGCCTCCCCGCGCACCCGCTGGAGCTACTGCCACATGAAGGTCCGTTCTCTTCTTCTTCTCTCCGCTGTGACGGCGATCGCCGCCTGCGACCCCGACCCCACGCCCACCAACGACGCCAGCTCGACCGGCGACGCGACCCCCGACGTCTCCCCGGACGTGACGCCGGACGCCGCCCCTGACGCGACGCCCGACGTCTCCCAGGACGCCGCCCCCGACGCAGCCCCCGACGCCGCCCCCGACGCCGCGCCTGACGCTGCCCCCGACGCTGCGCCCGACGCTGCGCCCGACGCCGCGCCCGACGCGACGATGGACGCGACGATGGACGTCTCCCCGGACGTCTCCCCGGACGTCGCGCCCGACGCCGCGCCCGACGCGACCCCCGACACCCCGGACGTCCCCCCCGACGCGGCCGCGGGCACGATGTACGTCGCCACGCTCTCGGGCGCGCAGGAGGTCCCCGCGGTCCGCACGACCGCGACGGGGACGGCCACCTTCGTGCTGAGCGCCGACCGCCGGACGCTCACCTACACCCTCCGTCACAGCGCGGTGGGCGCGACGGCGGGGCACCTCCACATCGGCTTCCCGGGCGAGTCCGGCGGCGTGGCGGTGGCCTTCCCGACGGTGACGCCCAACACCGACCTCACGGGCTCGCTCACGCTCACCGCGACGCAGGCCGACCAGCTCGGTAACGCGCAGGTGTACGTCAACATCCACACGCCCACGAACCCCGGCGGCGAGCTCCGCGGCCAGGTGCTGCGGCCCGGCGAGCGGCTCTTCGTCACCTCGCTCTCGGGGGCGGAGGAGGCGCCGGCGGTGCGCACGGCGGCGACGGCCACGGGCTGGATCGCCATGAGCGCCGACCGCTCCAGCGCGCGCTACCGCGTGGCCTACGCGGGCTTCACGCCCACCGTGGCGCACCTGCACCTCGCGCCGGCGGGCGTCGCGGGCGGCGTTGCCTTCGCGCTCACGGCCACGGGGGCGGGCGTCTTCGAGGGCACCTCGTCGCTGTCGGCCGCGCAGGCGACCGCGCTGGAGGAGTACCGCTCGTACTTCAACCTCCACTCCGCGACCAATCCGGGCGGCGAGCTCCGCGGCCAGCTCCTGGCGCCGGGCGCGCAGCTCTTCGTCGGCACGCTCCAGGGCGCGCAGGAGAACCCCCCGGTGACCACGGCCGCGTCGGGGACGGTGCAGGCCGTGCTCGACTACGCCCGCACCGACGTGCGCTACCACGTCGCCACGGCCGACCTGACGGGGCTCACGGCGGGTCACTTCCACCGGGCGCTCGCGGGCACCAACGGCCCCGTCGCCGTCGCCCTCGCCATCGGCACGGGCGCGGCCTTCGGCGGCAACGTGGCGCTCTCGCTCGCCGACGCCGACCTGCTCGAAGGCGGCCGCCTCTACACCAACCTCCACACGACGGCCAACCCGGGCGGCGAGCTCCGCGCGCAGCTCACGCGCCCCGGCGAAGACCTCTTCGTCGCGGTGCTCTCGGGCGCGCAGGAGAACCCCCCGGTGGCCACGACGGCGGGCGGGTCGGCGCAGATCCTCCTCGGCGCCGACGGCCTCTCGGCGCGCATCGCGGCGAGCACCACCGCGATGCCCTCGGCGGCGCACGTCCACACGGCGATGGCGGGCACCAACGGCGGCGTCACCATCGGCATCACGACGCCCGCGCCCGACATGAACCAGACGGGCGTGCTCACGACCACGCAGGTGGCCGACCTCCTCGGCGCGCTGATGTACTTCAACGTGCACACGACGGCCAACCCGGGCGGCGAGGTGCGCGGGCAGTTCCTGCGGCCGGGCGAGACGGTCTGGACGGCGCGGCTGACGGGGGGGCAGGAGGTTCCTCCGGTGGCGGGTGACGGCGCGTCGAACGGGATGGTGGTGGTGCGCGCCAACGGCGCCAACATCGCGTACCGCGTGCAGACGACGCTCACGCTGACGGCGGCGCACATCCACACGGCGCCGGGCGGCGTCAACGGCGGCGTCACCGTGGCCTTCACGCCGGGCGCCACCATCACGGGGACGTCGGCGGTCACGACCACGCAGCTCGCCGACCTCCGCGCGGGCCGCTGGTACATGAACCTCCACACCGCCGCCAACCCCGGCGGCGAGCAGCGCGGTCAGGTGCTCCGCCCCGGCGAGGTTCTCTACACCGCGCAGCTCTCGGGCGCGAACGAGGTCCCCGCGGTGACGACGACGGCCACGGGCGCGATCGCCGTGATCGTCAACCCCACGGGCACGGTGGCCACCTACGACGGCGCCTTCGCGGGCGTCGCGACGGCGGTGAGCGCGGCCCACTTCCACAACGCCCCCGCGGGCATGAACGGCCCCGTCCTCTACGCGCTCACGCTGATGGGCACGTCGCTCGCGGGCACGCAGACGCTCACCCCGGCGGACGTCACCGCGTTCAACGCGGGCACCGTCTACACGAACGTCCACTCGGCGGCGAACCCCGGCGGCGAGCTCCGCGGGCAGCTCGCGCGCCGGTAGGGTTCACTCTCTGTCTGATGCCCCCGCGTCGGCGTGGAACCTACGCCACGCGGGGGAGTCGTCCATATATGCAACGCGACCCAGCCCCTCCGGGCCCTGAGCCATCCCCTCGTTTTTTGCCCAGAGTTCTCGGGGATTCCGCGTTCGGTTTGAGCTTGGTGTGAGCCAGAGCTCCGGTAGCTTCCGGCGCATGTCGTCGCCCGCCGAGCCCTCCACTCACG
>JBILLV010000037.1:0-45196 GCA_044375895.1 Polyangiales bacterium
GACTGGCGACGATCGCATCGCGATCCGCTTCGAAGGCGACGGCTCGCTGGTGTGCGGCGCGACCGATGGGGGCGCCTTCGATCTCGACGTGGCGAGCGCCGATCGCGCCCGCGAGGTGATTCGCGCTGGCGGCACCGTGTCGGTCCATCGCATGCGTGCGATCCCCTTCAGCGCGCGTGGCCTCGACGCGGCGACGCTGGTGTTCGACCACTCGGTTCGCGCACGGGTTCGCGTCGAGTAGCGGCGCGCCGTCGACCCTCTCGGGCGACAGCGCCCGTCAGCGCTTCAGAAACTTGTTGAAGATCCCGCCGATGGATTTCTCGGCGGCCTTCTCGTCCCGCTTCTGCTGAACCCGCATCTCGATGAGGCGGAGCTCGCGAGAGGCCTCGAGGTTGTTGGGGTTGAGCTCCATGGCCCGCTTGAACGACGCATGCGCGCGGCGCGTGTCGCCCTTCGCCTTCACGGCCATGCCCAGGAAGAGGAAGGCGCGGTCGTTCTGGTTGTCGGTCGCGGGGAGGAGCTT
The DNA here is from genome assembly GCA_044375895.1 of Polyangiales bacterium. Taxonomy (GTDB): domain Bacteria; phylum Myxococcota_A; class Polyangia; order Polyangiales; genus CAISKJ01. The sequence goes on from JBILLV010000037.1 coordinate 524, forward strand.
CGCCATCATCGCGATGACCTCGTCGGAGTGCCGGGAGGGATCGATTTCGAGCAGGCATTGCGCCAGGAGGAGCGTGGCGGCGATGTCCTCCGCGCTCGTCGCGACGACGCTGCGCAGGAGGCGCTCGGCCTCGACGAGGTCGCGGCGCTTCATCGCGATCTCAGCGCGGTGAACGTCCTGCACCGTGTCGAGCACCTGGGCGACCTTCCGCTGGGCCGCAGGGGTGCCGCCGCCGCCGTGGAGCGTCTCCTCGTAGGCCGCGCGCGACGCCTTCTCCGTCAGCGTCGCGTGCGCCGTGTTGAAGAACGAGAACACCTGCTCATAGAGCGACACGAGGTCGGGGCTCGGCGCCCGGTCGGGGTGCCATGGGGCCGCGACCTTGGGAAACGTCGCCTTCACCTCCTCGACGCTCGCGCCGTCGGGGAGGTCGAGCATCGCGAAGTAGTTCTTGTGCTCCAGGCGCGCGAGGAGCGCGGTCGCTTCTTTGTACTTCGGGTGCGCGGTCGGGTCGGGCTTCTCCGTCGGCGCCTCGGGCTCCGCGGGCTTCGCGGCGGCTGTCGGCACAGGCGGCGGACGCGTCATCATCGCGGTGGCGGGGACGGGCGGCGGGCGCGGCGGCTGGGGAGGCGCGGACACGGGAGGCGCCGAAATCGACGCCGCCGGGCTGCCGCTCAGCGCGACGACCTCCACCTGCTTCGTGAGCGCGAGGAGGTACACCATCCGGCGCACGAGCGACGGGTCGGGCGCGAGGCCCATCAACTGCTCGAGCGCGCACGGGCTGGTGCGGAGCTGCGTCGCTGCGAGGCCGAGCTCCTCGCCGAACTCGAAGCGGTCGAACTCGTTCGCCTCGCGCAGCCGCAGGAGCCGCGCGCCGAGCTTGTCGATCACATTGCTGATCGCCGCCTCCTCGGGGCTGTGCTCGCGGTAGGCACGCCACACGAGCGGGAGGACGTCCTCGGGTGCGCGCAGGCGCCCCGACCCCGTGAGGAGATCGACGTTGGCGTAGTACGCGTAGGAGCCCTGCGCGAAGCCGAAGAGGCCCAGCACCCGGCGGCGCGCCAGCTCGCGCAGACCGCGGTCGATCGCCAGCATGTCGGTCGCGCGCAGGCGGAGCAGCGTGCCCACCTCGTCGGCCCGCGGCGACTGCTGCATCGCCTCCTGCACCTTCACGAAGGTGTCCTCGTCGATCACGCCCAGCTCGTGGAGCACCCACGCCAGCGTGTCGGTCTGGCTCGGCGTCTGGACCGCTACGATGGCGCCCTGCTCCAGCGTGAGGGTCGAGATGCCCGCGACGTCGACCGACGACATCTCCTCGGGGCTCTCGGGCTGGATCGTGATCACCAGCGAGCCCGTCATCTTCCGCTCGCGCGCGTAGAGCAGCACGTTGGCGAACGGGGTCTTCTGGAAGCTGCCTTCCGCGGTGGCCTTCATCGAGTTGGACATGGTTCCTGCCGTCGCTGTCGGTGGCGGCCCCGGACTATACAGCGCGCCACGCCGTTCCCGAAACGCCGTCGCGAAGTTCGATGCCGAGGGCCGTCAGCTCGGCCCGAACGGCGTCGGCCCGGGCGAAGTCCCTGCCCTCCCGGGCGGCCGTCCGCGCCGCGACCATGGCCTCCACGGCGGCCCGCTCGATCCCGCGCTGGGCGATGCGTCGGGCCGTGACCCGCCCGAAGAAGGCCTCCGGGTCGCCCTCGGCCACGCCCGTCACCGCCGTCATGTGTGCCAGGGCGGCGGCCGCGAGGGTGAGGTCTTCCAGGGGCACCTTCTTCGCGTCGCACAGCTCATTGACGCGCGCGAACAGCCGGCTCATGGGGTCGAGGGCCCCCGCGGTGTTGAGGTCGTCGTCGAGGGACGCATCGAAGGCCGCGCGGAGCTCCTCGATCCCCTTGGCGACCGTCGGGGTCGGGCGACCAGCGTGCTTCGCCGTCGAGCGCTTCGCGTCGAGCTTCAGCCGCGAGTCGTAGAAGTACTCCAGGCGCTTCTCCGCCTGCTCGATCGCGGGGAAACGAATCGTCCCTCCCTCCTCCGAGAGGTCGAAGGCGAGCGGCGAGCGGTAGTGCGTCCCGAGGATCCAGAAGCGGATCGCCTCGCCGTCCACCCGGTCGCGCAGGCGCCGGAGCTGAAACCAGTCGGCGAAGCGCACCTTGCGCTCGTAGATCGCCGCCAGGGCGCGCTCCTCCGCGGTGAGCGTGGTCGCGTCGCGGGCCTTGAGCGCCTCCAGCTTCACCCGGTCGGACTTGGAGATCTTGCGCAGCTCGGGGTCGGCGTGGAGCACCGCGAGCACCTCCTCCGAGAAGCCCGCGTTGCGCTCGATGTCCATCTCGATGAAGCCGTGGTGCATCCACCCCCGCGCCATCGGGGCCCCGTACACCGGCTCGCTCTGCGCGATCTCGTTCTCGTGGTGAGGAAACTTCAGGTCGGGGCCGCCGCCGTGCAGGTCGAAACCGTCGCCGAGGTGGGCGTGCGTCATCGCCGAGCACTCGATGTGCCAGCCGGGCCGCCCCTCGCCCCACGGCGACGACCAGCGCGCGCCAGGCGGCTCGTGGGCCTTGGCGGCCTTCCACAGCGCGAAATCGTGCTCGCCGCGCTTGCCCTCGCCGCTCTTGCCGCGGCCGTACTCCGCGCGCTGCACCTCGACGCGGCGCTTGGACAGCTTGCCGTAGTCCGGGAAGCTCGCCACGTCGTAGTACACGTCGCCGTCGGGGGTGGCGTAGGCGTTGCCCTTCGCGATGAGCGCCTCGATGAGCGCCACGATCTCCGGGATGGTCTCCGACACGCGCGGCTCCACCGTCGGCTGGCGGCACCCGAGCGCCCCCACGTCTTCGCGGTACGCGGCGATGAAGCGCTCGGCGACGGCGCGCGGGTCTTCCCCGCCCTTCACCGCCGTGTCGATGATCTTGTCGTCGACGTCGGTGTAGTTGCGCGCGTAGTGGACCCGCTTGCCCTGCGCCTCCAGGTGGCGCACCAGCACGTCGAACACCACCGGGCCGCGGCCGTTGCCCACGTGGATGTAGCCGTACACCGTCGGGCCGCACACGTAGAGCGAGGTCTCGCCGGGGTTGCGCTCGGGGAGCGGGATCGTCGCGTCGGAGAGGGTGTCGTGCAGTCGAAACGCCATAGGGACGATGGAGGTACCGCGCGGACGCCCCGCGATCAACCGTCCCGTGCGCCCGATCAGGGCTTCAGCATCCCGAGGAGCTCGTGCAGGGCGGCGTGCGTGGCGCCGAGCCCCCAGGCGGTCGGGAGCCAGTCCGAGAGGCCCCCAAGGCGCCCGGCGATGTGCTGGACGGGGGCAGGCACCGCCTCGACCCCCGCGCGGCGAAACTCCCGCAGCGCCCGCGGCATGTGGAGGGCGCTGGTGACGGCCACGAAGCGGGTGAAGCCGAGACGTCGCCCGAGACGCACGGAATGAAGCGCGTTCTGCCGGGTGTTGAGGGCCCAGGGCTCCAGGAGGACGCGGTCGCGGGGGACGCCGTGCATCACCAGCAGGTCGCGCATCGCCTCCACGGTGGCCTCGGGGACAGGCCCCGGCGCGCGCCCCGTCACGATCACCCCGCCCGTCTGGAGCGCCCGCCAAACGCGCGCCGCCCCGATGGTGCGGGCCGTCCCCGCGGGGTCGAGGCGCTCCAGGGGCGTGTCGCCCGGCGTCGGCGGCGAGATGGAGGAGCTCAACACCACGAGGGCGGTACGAGCACGGAGCGTCGGGTCGTCGAGCGTTGTCAGCGGGGTCGGCGACGGTTCGAGCAGCCCGATGAGTCCGAGGGACACCGCCGGGGTGGTGGCCAGCCACGCGGCGGCCCACAGGGCGACCGAGGCCCCCCAGGCGACCCGCGCCCGACGCGTCGGAAAGGGGGTTCGCCAGCGCATCGCCGCGAGGAGCGCCCCCCACGCGAGGAGCCCGAGGACGGCGAGGTCGAGGAAGCGGGAGAGCGGCATGCGGGCGGCGACTATTTCGCGGGAGAAGCGTGGAGGGCTTCGTCGGTGGGGGCCGAGGGGTTCTCGTGGCGCACCATCTCCCAGAAGGCCTTGGCCTCGTCGAGCGTGGCGAGGCGCGACGCCGGTGGGAGCGAGTCGAGCAGCGTGCGGCCGTACGAGCGGGTGAGCAGGCGACGGTCGAGGATGGCGACGATCCCGGCGTCGCGGCGCGTGCGGATGAGGCGACCGAAGCCCTGCTTGAGCGCAAGCGCGGCGATGGGGACCTGGTAGTCGGCGAAGGCGTCGCGGCCCTGCGCGCTGAGCCGGGCGATGCGGGCCGCGGTGACGGGGTCGTTGGGGGCGTCGAAGGGGAGCTTGTCGATGACCACCAGGCGGAGCGCGCGCCCTGGCACGTCGACCCCCTCCCAGAAGCTCGACGTCGCGAAGAGGACGGCGTCGCCCGCGGCGCGGAAGCGGTCGAGGAGAACGCGCTTGGGGGCCTCGCCCTGCATCCACGTGGGGTGCGCCCACTCGCCGCGGAGCGCGTCGCGGAAGGCCCGCATCATCCGCACGCTCGTGCACAGGATGAAGGCGCCGCCGCGGGTGAGGGCCACGAGCCGACGGATCTCGTCGCACGCGGCGTCGAGGTAGCCCGCGTCGCGCGGCTCGGGGATGCGGCGCGGCACGTAGAGCCCGGCCTGCGCGCCGAAGTCGAAGGGGGACGGCAGCGTGAGGTCGTGGGCCTCCGCGGGGACGCCCAGGCGCTGCCGGATGAAGCGGAAATCGCCGCCCGCGGAGAGCGTCGCGGAGGTGAGGATGACGGCGCCGCGGCGCGACCAGAGGCGCTCGGTGAGGAGGGGGCCGATCTCGACGGGCGACGCGCCGATGGCCCCGCCGCCGCGCGCCTCGGCCTCGGAGAAGGTGACGAAGGCGTCGTGCTTGTCCTCGTCGAGCTTCATCACGATGCGGACGGAGTCCTTCATCGAGCGGGCGCGGCGGGCGACCGAGAGCACCATGTCGTTGGTGCCGACGAAGTCACGGACGTGCGCTTCGAGCTCCTCCAGGCCGGCGAGGAGCTGCGCGGCGCCGGCGAGGAGCTCGTCGGAGAAGTCGCGCGGGTCGAGGGTCACGCGCCCGGCGCCGCGGGGGATGGCGGCGAAGATGCGCAGCGCCCCCGCGCTCATGGCGTTGAGCGAGTGCTGGATGGAGCGCTCGCGCGACGGGTCGACGAAGAAGCCGGAGGTGCGCAGCGCGCGGTCGGCGTCGCGGGCCAGCGACTCCACCCGCGAGCGCGTCAGCCGGACGCCGAAGAACTCCGTCGCGACGTCCTCCAGCGCGTGGGCCTCGTCGAAGATCACCGCGTCGTGGTCGGGCAGCGCCTGCGCCCCCGAGTAGCCCCCGCGCAGCGCGAGGTCGGCGCAGAACATGTGGTGGTTGGTGACGATCACCTGAGACGCCTCGGCCGAGCGGCGCATGCGCGTGACGAAGCACTGGTCGTAGAAGCGGCACTTGGGGCCGATGCGCGTCTCCGAGCTCGACACCACCTCGCGCCACACCGCCGCGTCCTCCGCGAGCGAGGAGAGCTCCGAGCGGTCGCCGGTGGCGGTGTCTTCGACCCAGTCGAGGACGCGGTCGAGGCCGTACTCCGGGGCCATCGCGCCCGTGGTGACGCCCTGGCGATACTCCTCCAGGCGACGGCGGCAGACGTAGTTGGACAGCCCCTTCACGAGCGTGACGTCGGGGTGCAGCCCGAGGCGCTTGAGCGTCGGGATGTCCTTCTCCATGAGCTGCTCGCCGAGGGCCTTGGTGGCGGTGGAGATCACCACCCGGAGCGAGCTCATGGCCGCGGGGACGAGGTACGCGAGGGACTTGCCCGTGCCCGTCCCAGCCTCGATGAGCGCGCCAGTGCCGCCGTCGAGCGCGGACTCCACCGCGTCGGCCATGAGCATCTGCTCGGGCCGCGATTCGTAGCCCGGGAGCGCGGTCGCGAGCGGTCCCCCCTGGCCTAGAAGGTCTCTGGCTGGCATTCGTCCTCGGGCGTCTCTACCACGGCCCGACCCCTCACGGCGCGCCCCTCGTGACGAGGAATGACCGCGCTAGAGCTCCGGAGGAAAAGCACATCACGGGGTGAGGGCCTCCACCCACGCGGCGGTCGCGTCCCAGCGCCAGGGGAGCGCCCGCGCCAACGCGCGACGGGTGAGCTCCGCGCGGACGGACGGAGAGAGCGCGTCGATCGCATCGGCGAGGGCTTCGGGGGATGCGTCGGCGGGGACAATCTGCGCGGTGTCGCCGGTGAGCTCGCGGACGCCGCCCGCGTCGCACGCCACGACGGCGAGCCCGTGGCCCATCGCTTCGAGCACGGCGACGGGGGCTCCCTCCGTTCGAACGCCGACCGGCCCCGCGGGGTGGAGGAGCACGTCGGCCTCGGCGAAGAGTCGACCGCGGTCTGCCGGATCGACCGCGCCGAGGAAGCGAACGCCATCGCCCCTCTGTGCTTCGAGCGAGGCGCGGGCCGGGCCGTCGCCGGCGATGGTGAGCGAGACGTCTCGACCGCGCGCTCGGAGGATTCGAACGGCGGCGATGGCGCGATCGACCCGCTTCACCGGGACCAGCCGCGAGAGCACGAGGACGCGGAGGGTCGGTGAGGCGGTGCGGGTGACTTCGAAGGGCGACCAGCCCATCGGACGAACCACCGCGCGCATAGCATCCGGGAGGTGGAGGCGTTCGCGGAGGGCGTGATGGGTGCACCAGAGCGTGTCGACCCCGCGGAGGGCGAGCGATTGGAGCGCAGCGGGGGCGCGGGCGAGGAGCCGGCCGTCGGTTCCGTGGGCGATGGCGACGTGCGGGCGACCGCGGCGACGGAGGCCCGCGAGGAGGCCGCAAGGGACGACGAAGTGCGACAAGAGCACGTCGCAGTCGTCGAGTGCGCGCATGGCCGACGCGAGCGACGCGAGCGCGAGCGGAGCGCCGGCCCAGGCTCGCCAGCGGAGCTCCCCTCCCCCGAGGCTCAACGCGTCGGGCGCGCCCGCCCCATAGAAGGTCTCGCCCCACGGATAGCGCGCCGCCCGCACGGCGTCCCCGAGGGGCGCGTCCCAGCCCGCGCCGTCGCGCCGCGCCACGCACACCGTGGTCACCGCGTGGCCGCGCGCGCGGAGGGCGTCGTTCATCTCGCGGACGAAGCAGCCGGCGATGGGGGCGTGCGCATGGGGGTAGCTGGTTGTCAGGACGCCGTAGCGTCGCCGCTCGCTCACGGGCGGTTGCTACCACGTTCGCGTTGCTCGCCGCGCGCCGCCGGTGCCATTCTCCGCCCGTGCGACCCACCCTCGCCCTCACCCTCGCTCTCCTCCTCGGCGCGTGCCGACGCTCTCCGCCGCCCGCGCCGCGCGCCACCACCACGGCCCCGACGCCACCTGCCGCAACGCCGCCACGACCGCGCGCACCGCGGCCCGTGACGACGCCGGTGGTGATCCTCATCACGCTCGATGGCGTTCGGCCGAAGGAGTTTTTCGGGCGACCGGATGCCACGCTGTGCGGCGTGGCGCCGGCGCAAGGGACGCCCGAGTGCACGCGGCAGGGTTACCTCTTCGACCGCACGCTCGCCGATCACGCGACGCACGGGCTCCTCTGGGGCGCCCCCGAGTCCAACACCGAGGCCACCGTCGCCAACACCGCGTACCTCAGCCTCCCGGGCTACCAGAGCCTCTTCGCGGGCGTCACCACCCCCTGCGCCGACAACAACTGCCCCCGAGTGGCCACCGAGACGCTCGGCGAGCGGCTCGTGCGCGAGGGCCGCTTCGACCGCAACGACGCGGCCTTCTTCGCGTCGTGGGAGGCGATGCCCCGCGCCATCGAGCACACCGAGGGGACCGTCCTCGTCAACGCGGGCTTCACGCCGATGGTCGACCCGGGCGCTTCGCAGGCGGAGCTCGCCACGATCAACGAGCGGCAGCGGAGCGACCGGCCGCCGTGGCAGGGCGCCCGCGGCGACTGGTGGACGATGGTGCAGGCGCTCCGTCACATGCGCGACCACCAGCCGAAGCTGCTCTACATCGGGCTCAACGACGCCGACGAGTGGGCCCACCGCGACGACTACCGGCACTACCTCGGCGCGCTGCGGCAGTACGATGAGTGGGTCGGGCGGCTCCGTACGATGCTCGATGGGATGGGCGAGTACGGGCGGCGCGCGACGCTCATCGTCACCACCGACCACGGTCGCGGCGACGGCCCCCGCTGGAAGGACCACGGCCCCGACACCCCCGAGGCTCGCACGATCTGGCTGCTGGTGGTTCCGCCCGGGCAGCGGACGGGGCTCACCGTGCGGACGCGCGCCGTCACACACCTCGACGTGCGGCCGACCATCGAGGCGATCTTCGGGCTCGCGCCGACGGCGTGCGCCGGGTGCGGGCACGCCATCCCCGAGGTGGTGGAGGCCGCGACGGCGCCCGGTGCAGAGCCGTGACCAGTACGAAGACGCGGCGCCGCGTGCTGTGGGCGGCGGGCTTCGTGGTGACGGCCGCGGTGGCCTTCGTCGCCGCGACCAACGCGTACGTGCTCCACGTCGGCTCCGAAGGGACCTTCGCGACTCCGGAGGACGCGCCGCCGCGGGCCGTGGCCATCGTGCTGGGGGCGCGCGTGTTTCGCGACGGGACGCCGTCGCTCGTGCTCGAAGACCGACTCGCCACGGCGCTCGACCTCTACCGCCTCGGCAAGGTGCGGCGCATCCTCGTGACGGGCGACAACGGTTCGAACCAGTACGACGAGGTGACGGTGATGCAGCGCTGGCTCATCGCGCGGGGCGTCCCGCCGGCCCACGTGCAGCGCGACCACGCGGGCTTCCGCACGCTCGACTCGATGGCGCGGGCGGCCCAGGTGTTTCGGGTGCGCCACGCGGTGGTGTGCACGCAGCGCTTCCACCTCGCGCGCTCGGTGTTTCTCGCGCGGCGCTACGGCCTCGACGTCGTGGGCGTGGAGGCCGACCGGCGCGCCTACCTCGACGCCCGACGCGACGCGACGCGGGAGGTGATCGCGCGGGCCGTGGCCTTCAGCGACGTGTACCTCACGCGGCGACGACCGCGATTCCTCGGCGAGCAGATCCCGCTGGAGTGAGCGTCAGCCGCCCGCGGGGGTGTCGGTGACCGCGGCGTCGGCGGGGCAGTTGGCGACACACGACCAGCGCGGCGGCGTCACGACCCCGAGCATCGGGACGCAGTCGCAGCGATTGCGGCACCCGCCCGCGTTGAAGAAGCAGCCGTTGGGCGGCGGGCTGTCGCAGAGCTCGCCGTTGGCGGGTTGGGCAGGGGGGCAGCCGCCGTCGGCCACGCGGCGAAAGTTCTGGCACATCCAGTTGCCGAGCGTCCCCGTCCCGGCGCAGACGCAGGTGTAGTTGAAGCCAGGCTCGCTCGCGGGCCAGGCGCAGCGCTGGCCGAGGGTGCACGAGCCCGTGAGCGTCGCCTGCGCGTCAGGGCAGGTGTAGGGCGGGTTCTCGGAGCAGGCGGCGAAGGCGAGGAGGGAGACGAGGGCGAGCGGGCGCACGGCGCGGGAGGTTAGCGCAAGTGGCCGCGGATCTGTTCGAGGAGCGCGTGGCGGTCGAACAGCCGGGTGACGTAGTCGATCTGGTCGCTCTCGATCACGAGCGTCGGCGACTGGTCGTAGCGGGCGAACCACTCCTCGTAGAGCCCGTCGAGGGCCTCGAGGTAGGCCTTGGGGATCTTCTGCTCGTAGTCGCGGCCCCGCATCTTGATCCGCTGGCGGAGCGTCTTCGTCGTGCAGCGGAGGTAGATCATGAGGTCGGGCGGGCGCAGGTCGCGGCGGAGCGTGGTGTAGAGGTCGGTGTAGGTGGCCCAGTCGCGATCGTCGATGTTGCCCTTGCGGTGGGCGTGCGCGGCGAAGACCTCGGCGTCCTCGTAGAGGGTGCGGTCTTGCACGACGGGGCGGCCGAGGGCCTCGATGCTCCGGTGGATCTTGTAGCGCTGGACGAGGAAGAAGAGCTGCGAGCTGAAGGCCCAGCGCTTCATGTCGCCGTAGAAGTCAGCGAGGTAGGGGTTCTCGTCGTGGGGCTCGAAGAAGGGAGCGAGCTCAAACTGCTGGCAGAGCCATTTCACGAGGCTCGACTTGCCAGAGCCCATGTTGCCCGCGACGGCGATGTATCGGTGCTGCGCCACGGCCCGGGGTGTTACCGCGGGAGCGGGGGCGAACGCGAATTGGCGGCAGGGACGCGACGGCTCGTGCGGGACGGAATCCCCGCCCGGTGCTACACGTTGCGGCCCCACACCATGTCCACCGCACCCCACGCGCAGGCGCTCCGCGCGGCGCTCGAAGCCGCGGGCCGGGGCCTCGTCGAGCGCGAGGCCCTCGTCGAGCTCATCGCCCTCGCCGCCGTCGCCGGCGAGCACGTGCTCCTCATCGGCCCGCCCGGCACGGCCAAATCCGAGGTCGCCCGCCGCGCCGCCCGCGCCATCGGCGGGCGCTACTTCGAATACCTCCTCGGCCGCTTCACCGAGCCCGGCGAGATCTTCGGCCCCGTCGATCTCCGCAAGCTCCGCGAGGGTGTCGTCGAGGTCGAGACCGCGGGCATGCTCCCCGAGGCCGACGTCGCCTTCCTCGATGAGGTGTTCCTCGGGTCGACGGCCATTCTCAACACGCTGCTCGGCGTGCTCAACGAGCGCACCTTTCGCCGCGGGCACACCGCGATGCAGTGCCCCCTGCGCGTGTGCGTCGGCGCCTCCAACGCGCTCCCCGACGACGACGCGCTCGCCGCCTTCGCCGACCGCTTCCTCGTGCGCCACTTCCTCGACGCCGTCCCCGACGCACGCCTCGAAGACATGCTCGCGGGCGCGTGGTCGCTGCAAGCGCCGCAGTCCGCCGGCGCCACCCTCGACGACGTCGACGCCCTCGCCCGCGCGGCCCGCGCCGTCGACCTCGCGCCCATTCGCCCGCAGCTCGCCCACGCGATTCGCCTGCTCCGCAAGAACGGCGTCACCCTCTCCGACCGCCGCGCCGCCCGCGTCCAGCGCCTCATCGCCGCGGCCGCTGTCCTCGCCGGGCGGAGCGTCCCCACAGAGGCCGACCTCTGGCCGCTCGTCGCCGCCGTCCCCACCCGCGAGGAGCAGGTGACCGCGCGCCACTGTCTCCGCGAGCTCCTCGCCCGCACCGACAACCCCGTCCTCACTGCCGCCGCGGAGGAGACCGCCGCGGGTCCCCTCGCCCGCGCCCGTCGCATCGCGCAGCGCGCCGACGTCCTCCTCGCGAGCGACCCGCGGGAAGCGCCGCGCGCGGAGGGACACATGCCCGCCGGGCCCGACGCCCGCGAAGGGTGGACGCTCGCGCTCGAAGGCGTGCTCCGGGAGATCGACGCGGGCTTCGCACCCGGGACGCTGCCGCCGGAGCTCGTCGCCCTCCGCGAGCGCATCCAGGCGGCGGTGGAGACCGAGGACGACGCGTAACGCCGATGCCGTACCGCGACCTCCAACGCCCCGCCGCGCCCGCCCCGACGGAGCGCGTCCGGTGGGTTCCTCGGGAGACGCCGCTCGCGCCGGTGGCGGTGGTGGGCTTCGGCGACGTCGCCCGCGCGCTCGCCCGTCGCCTGCTGCGTCGCACCGAGGGTGGGCTCGTGGCGTTGCAGGGCGTGGCGGCCCCCGAGCTGCTCGCGGTGGTGGGCGCGGAGGCCGAGCTCCCGTGGGCCGACGGCGCGGTGTACCTCGGGCGCGACGCCGACGCGACGACGCTCTACCTCCCCACCACGCTGCGCCCCGACGTGCACGTCACGCTCTTCGAACGGGCGTTCGTTCGGGGCCGAACCATCGAGTCGCCCGTCGCCGTGGTGCCGGGAGAGCGCGGGCTTACGGCCTTCTCGCTCGCAGCGGCGCGGCCCGTGTCGCGCGAGCGCCTCGCGGCATGGATGGGAGGGTGAGGTCGTGGACGTTCCTCCTGCGCTCGCGCCGTGGAAGGACGCGCTCTCGGTGGTGTCGCCTGAGGTGGCGACCTCGCTCGGCTCGTGGCTGACGCGGCTCGCTGCGATGGTGGGGCCGCTGCGCACCCGCACCCTCGTCGGCACCGGCGAACCCGACGGCTACGACGGCCTCACGCGCCGTGGCCCCTGGGAGCGCCTGCTGCTGAGCGAGTGGCTGCTGGCGTCGGAGGTCCCCGAGGAGTTTCTGCGGCGGGCGGCGATGCGCGAGCTGGGGTTTCACCGCATGGCGTACCGCGAGCCCGCCGACGCGCGCGCCTCCGTGGCCCTCTTCGACGCGGGACCTTCACAGCTCGGCGTACCCCGCCTCGCCCACGTCGCCGCGCTGCTCGTGCTGGCGCAGCGAGCCGCCGACGCGAAGGCCCGCTTCGGCTGGGGCATCCTCCAGCAGCCGCCCGACAACCCCGCGGGCCCCGGCGGCCTCATGCTCGGCGTCACCGCGCAGAACGTCGACGCCATCGTGCGCGCCCGTCAGACGACGCCCCCCGGTGACCGCGACCTCGACGCGTGGGCCGCCCTCGAAGCCCGCGGTGAGGGCTGGAGCGACGTGTGGATCATCGGTCCGCGCGAGACCTGGGACCGCTGGCGCGCCCTGAGCAAGCGCCGCGCGGCGACGACGGGCGGGTGCCTCGCGGTGCGCGACACCTACGAGGCGGACGCGCTGCGCGTGCGGGTCGACGTGGTGCAGCGGTCGACCGTGAGCGAAGTGACGCTGACGCCGCCCGAGGAGAAGACCTGCGTACGGCTTCTCCGCTCGGTGGCCGTGACGGGCGCGACGACCACGACGAAGGGGAGGCGCGCGCCCTTCCCGCGGGGGCGGCGCTACACGCTCGCGCACACGCCCGTGACCAACCTGGTGTTCAGCCCGACGGGGGCGTGCGTGGCGTGGCGCACGAAGTCGGGCGCGCTGATGATCGCCGCGGTGCCGAAGTGGAGCGGCGGCAACCACGAGAAGCTCCGCACGCTGATCCCGCGGCCGGGGGAGACCTTCCTCGCCGTGGGGTGGATCAAGCGCCGCGTGGTGGTGGCGTCGGAGCATCAGGGCGGGCTCCATGTGTACGAGTGGAACGGCCCCGCCTTCCCGCGCACGCAGTCGCTGCGACCGTGGCCCCGGGAGGGACGGGAGGCGTTCGTCACGTACGCGGCAGGGACGCTGGAAGCGCTCCACGTGTACCAGACGAACCCGCCGAAGTTGTCCTACGCGGCGGCCATGGAGACACCCGGTGGAGCGCTCGTCCGACTCGATGCCGGAGGAGCCACCGTGATCCGCGATCCCCCTCCCAGCGCGGTGTACGTCGATCAGGGCCGGCTCATGGTCGCGGGGCGCCCGTTCGCGGATGTAGACACCCTCATCTCCCTGCCGCAGATCGACGGCGTCGTCTGGACGGATCCCGCGGCCGCGCCTGTTGTGATCGTGAGCGGCCCGGACGAGGTCGACAGTTGGCTCGACAGCACCCCAGCGGTGAAGGTGGTGATCGCTGTGTCGGCGGCCCCCCCCTTCACCGTGGTACGCCACCCGCGGAGCGGCGCGCCCGTCACTGTCTACACGGCACCGCGCGAGGTCGTCTCGACCGCTTTCGAGCCCCGCGCGGGCCTCCTCGCTGTGGTCACCGACGACGGCGGCATCACCGTGGTCGACGCGCTGGGCGACCGCGGCGTGCTCCTCCAGCTCACCCCGGAGGCGTCGTGACACGCGCCGTCGTCCGCCCCCGCACGCTCGTCCACCGCGGCCGCGTCGCGTGCGTGGGCCTCGTCCTCGCCGACCGCCGCGGCGCCCGCGCCCGCATCCTCGCGCGCTGGACCCCCACCGTCACCGTCGCCCACGTGCACGGCGCCTGGATCCTCCGCGACGCCGCTCCGCCCGCCTTCGTGCGCGTCGAGTCGCTCGCGGGGGACGCGCTCGTCGCCGCGCCCGTCGCAGGTGGCGCATTGCTCACCACCGCGCCGCTCTCCGCCCGCGAGCTCGCCGCGCTGACGGCACAGGGCGCGCGGCCCGGTGACATCGTCCGCGTGGTGGGCGGTGAAGCCGTCGTCGACCGCGTGGCCGCCACCGACGCCGAAGACCTCGCCACGTGGATCGATGTGGGCGCGGTCGACGTGATCGCGGTGACCTCGCTCGGCGACCCGCCCGCCGCGGTGGTGGTCCCCGAGGAGGGTCCGTCGACGGCGCGCGGGGTGTTGAAGGGCGTCACGGCGGCCAGCGGGGCGGTGTTCGCGAAGGCGTTCGCCGCGGCCCGCGACACGCTCGTGCGCGGCGGCGGAGAGGCCGCGGCGCCGCTGTCCGCGGGGGCCGCCAAGGTGGTCGGCGCGCTCGCCACGGCCGTCGCGTGGATGCAGCAGAAGCTTCGTCCGAGCGAGGACGCGCTCCCCCCGCGCACCGACGCGCACACGCAGGTGCGGCCCGCCCCGATGCTGCCGCCGCCGAGTGGGCCCTCCGCGCTCGAACGACTGGTCGACTGGCTCGCCGAGCAGCTCGATCGGGCGATGGCGAAGATCACCCTCCAGTCGATGCTCGGCGAGCGTTACGCGCAGTATCTCGCCGACATGATCGACGCCTTCGAACGGGGCGACCTGATGGAGGCGCTGCGCAAGGCGATCCCGCTCGGCGGCGCGGGCGATGGGACGCCCGGTCGGCTGCGACTCCCCTCCCCCCGCGCCAACCTCGACATCACGATGCGGAAGTCGGGCGGCTCGGTGGGCCTCGCGCCGGGTCTCTACGAGCGCCTCAAGGCTCTGTATGTGCGGGCGGCCGATCGGCTCGAAGCCGAAGGGCGCTTCGAAGAGGCCGCGTTCGTGCTCGCCGAGCTGCTCCACGACCCGCTCGCCGCGGTGTCGCTCCTCGAACGCAACGGCCTCCTCGAGCGGGCCGCCGAGCTGGCCGAGAGCGCGAAGCTCGCCCCCGAGGTGATCGTCCGCCAGTGGCTCGTCGCGGGTCGACGCGAGCGCGCCATCGCCTACGCGCGGAGGACGCGGTCGTTCGAAGTCGTGGTGCCGAAGCTGGAGGCGTCGGCGCCGGAGCTCGGGCGGGCGCTGCGGGCCGTGTGGGCCGACATGCTCGCGGCCTCGGGCGACCTCGCGCAGGCCGTGGAGGTCGCGTGGATCGACCCTGCGCTCCGCGAGCGCGCCGACGCCTGGATCGACGCGCTCCTCGCCGTCGGGGGAGCCCCGGCGGCGCGGATGCTGGCCCGCTCTCTTGCGCTTCACCCCGAGCGCCTGACCGACGCGCTCGCGGCCTTCGAGGCGCTCGCCGACGATGCGACGGCCGACGGGAGCCGCGCGCTCGTCGCGTTCGCGGACGCGTTGGGGGCGCAGCTTCGCACGGGCGCGACGGCCGCGATGGCGCGGGCCGCGGTGCGCACGCTCATCGCGCGAGGCGCGTCGGGCCGCATCGCCGGGGCGCACGCGCGCATCGAGAAGCTCCTCACGCACGCGGGTGATGGGGCCCTCCGCGCCGACCTCCCGACCTGGGTCGAGGCCGTCCGTACGCCACTCGCCACCCTGTCCCCGATGGTCGCGCTCCGCTTCGAAGCGACGGACGTCGGCGCGCATGTCGTAGCCGACGCGGCGCTGCTCCCCGACGGTCGCATGGCCCTCGCGATGGGCGAGGCGGGCGTGTGGATCGTGGGGCGCGATGGCAAGGTGCAGGCCCGCATCGACGCGCCGGCGCGCACGCTGGTGATGAGCGACCACGGCGACCGCTGCCTCGCGGTGACCCCTCGCGGCGAGGCGGCGCGGGTGGCGCGGGTCGATCTGCTCGGGCGGCGCGCGCAGCCGTGGGGCGACCTGCGCATCGACGCGTGGGCCGACACCTTCGACGGCGAGGTGTGGTTCGTCACCTCGGGCGAGGAGGTGCTCCAGCTCGACCTGCTGGCCGAGCGACCGCGCGCGCTCCAACGCATGCTGCGGCTGCAGGAGGGCGCCGTGGCGCACGCGCTCCATCGGACCGCGACGTCGCTGGCGTTCATGACGAGCGGCTCGTCGCATGAGGTGTGGCACTACGAGCTGCCGAAGTGGACGCTCCGCGCGCGCAAGGGGGCGGCGATGCCCGACGTGCAGGCGGTGGGCCTCGACGCGATGGGGACGCGGGCGGGGATCGCGAAGGGGCAACGGCGCGAGCTGCGGCTGTACGACCCCGTGATGCGCGGGACCGAGGTGACGCTGCGCGACGGCGTCACCGCCCAGTGGCTGGAGATGAGCGCCGCCTGGGGGGCCTACGCGCAGCGAACGCAGGACGCCGTGGTGGTGACGCTCTTCGACCGAACTGCGCTGCGACCACGCTGGGAGACAACTCTTCACAGCGCCACGCGGGTGAAGTTGCGACTCACCGAGGAGCAACTCGTGCTGTGCGACGATCGCGGGAGGGTGCTGGTGCTCGACCTCCGCCACGGCGACCTGAGCCGCGACCTGCGCGTCTGACGCCCTACTCGGCGACGCAGCGGACAGTCGCGCGGCGCACGCCGTCGTCCGCGAAGCCCGCGAGCGCGCCAGCGGACGCGCGGAGGTTCACGCCGACGGGACGCCACTCGCCTTCGCGCCCGCGCCCGAGGTCGACCCCGGTTCGGCTGAGCGCCCACAGGCCGATGGATCGGAGGCACGCGCCGCCGTCGGTGAGCTCGACCTCCGCCACCTCCTTGAGCACGTTGCCGGCGAGCTCGCTGCCGAGGCAGTGGCCTTGCCCTGCGCAGCCCGCGACACGGAGGATGACGGCGTTGGGGGTCGTGGGGCGCGCGCACGGGTGGAGCACCCCCGTCCACCCGGGGAGCAGCGCCGTCGCGCCGTCGGGTGACGTGACCTGGACGCCGCTGGCCGTCACGAGCGCGCGCGTCCACCGCCCACCACGCCGCGCGAGTGCGAGCGCAGGAGCCTCGGTGAGCGTGCGACCGCGCAGCGCGAGGTGTCGGGTCGGCGCACCCGTCGCGTCGAGCGAGAGATCGAGGTCGACCCGCGTGCGCGCGACCTCGCCGGTGGTCTGGAGCGTAAGGCCTGCGCCTTCCGGGACGACGTCGGCCGACGCCGCCCAGAACGCACCGGGAGTGACCGGGAGGATCGTCTCCGGGAGCGCACGTACAGTCGCGCCGGTGGCGACGAAGAGCCGCATGGCGTCGGGTGCCGCGACGAGGGCGCGATTCGTCTCCCCCCACAGGCCGAGGGGCGCTTCTCGCTCGGGGAGGTCGAAGGGAACCACCGCCTCGCCTCGCCCGCGCTCGCCGCTCCAGCGGACCCGCGTGCGGTGCGCGTCGGCGCGTTCGAAGGTCCACGCGACGGTGGGACCCACCGAGCGCAGCGCACCGCCAGGGAGACGCCACGGTGACGGCGCCACCGAACCCACCGCCGTGCAGCGCACCCGATCGAGCGCGAAGGACGCGGGCCGCGGGGTGACTTCGGTGGCATCGGGCGGCTCGCCGTCGACCGCCACCACCCGTTCGTCCTCCGCGCGGAGGGAGCCCCACCCATCGATGCGCAGGGAGGTGCCGACCTGACAGCCGCCCGCGTCGCAGGCCACGGTCGCCGAGGGGGAAACCGGCTCGCTGCGAAGGCGTTCGGGGATAGGAACAGGCTCCCAGCTCGCGCCTCCGTCGGTGGTGCGCCACACCGCGCCGAGCGTCTCGCCGAGCGCCATTCCCCGCGAGGCGTCTGCGAAGGCCACGTGACGCGCACCCTCCGGGAGCGTCGACGGGTGGAGCGGCGCGTCCGACGCCCCGCGGACGAGGGACAAGGTGCAGTCCGCGCCCGCGCACGTGGCCCCGACGCCGACGAGCGAACCATCGCGCAGCCACGCCAGCTCGCGGAGCTGCGTCGGGGGTTCGCTCGCCACGTCGCTCCCGCGCTCCGCCGTCGCGTCGTACACCTGCCACTGCATGGCGTCGCCGTCGCCGACGCGGAGCAGCAGCCGGGCGCCGTGCATCCCCGCGATCTCCCAGCGTTGCCACTCGCCCGGCGCGGGGAGCGACACCGTGCGCCAGCGGCCGATGCCGTCGTCGAGCACGCACGCCGCGGAGGGTCGCGTCGCGGGGAGTTCCTCGTCGCGCTCGGCGTTGGGCGGCGTCGGGCAGGCGCCATTGCGGGCCGCGTGGAGGCCGTCGTCGGAGAGGATGGTGGCCTCGTCGTCGCGCGCGTTCGGAGGGAGCTCGACCCGCACGATGCGACCGCTCGCCTCGCCGCGCAGGAGTCGGTCGCACTGCACGCCGAAGCCGTCTCCCCAGGGCTCCAGCGCGTCGCAGGTGTTCGTGCCGATGCGGCCGAGAATCGCTTCGGCGCCGGCCTCCGTGCGCGCGAGCAGGCCCTCGTCGAGCGTCACCCGCGTGCCCGACGCCGTGGTGACGACGCGTCGTCCCCGCATGCCATCGCGCGCCCACACCGCTTCGGTCACCGCACGACGGAGCCCCTCGCTGCGCGCCGCGTCCTCGGTCGGAGCCGCGGGTGAGGCAGCCGGTGCGGGGTCGAACGCGCTCCCCGACTGGACCCTCTCGCCGCCCGTGGTGGTGAGGCGAAGCGCGTCCCCTTCGAAGGCTGCGGCCAGCGCGAGCTCGCCGTGGAGGTCGACCGCCCGCCACGTCACGCCGCCGTCCTCGGTGAGCGAGGCCGCGCCGTCACGGTGAACGACGACGCCGACCGCAGCACGCGCGAAGGCCGCATCGAGGACGAGCGCGCCGGGCACCTGCGCCTCGCTCAACGCGCGGCCGTCGCAGAGCCACAGCCTGCCCGCGGCGACGAAAGCAGCGCGGCCGCGCGAGCGTGGGTTGGTGCGGGCTCCGAGCGGAACACGCCCCAGCGGCTGGAGCGCCCCGACGAAGGTGTCGCTCGCCATGACCCCGCCGCCGTAGTCGACGAAGACCCAACGGCCGCCGAGGTCGACGGCGTCGGCGATGGGCTGCGCGCTGCGGTCGTCGGAGAGCGTGACGCGACCGTCCTCCACCAGCGCGCGGAGGTTGCCATAGAGGAAGGGCGTGGCGCCGCGCGGCGCCACGACGTCGACGGGGCGCGCGCTCAGGCGCCATTCGGCTCGGCCACGCACCCGCACCACCGCGGGGGGCGCGGGCGCGGCGACGGTCGGCCCGACCACGGTGGCCGTGCGAGGGGCGGCGCTGCAGCCGAGGAGCGCGAGGAGCGGATAGACGCGACGCATCACGGGGTCACCTCGCAGCGCTGCGCCGTGCGGGTCGCGCCGTCGTCGACGTAGCCGATCATGGCGCCACCGTCGGCGCGCAGTCGGGAGAGCTCGGAGCGGCCGTCGCGGGTCCGTCGCTCGGTGGATCCCACGAGGTCGCGCACGCAGGCGCCGCTGGCGGAGAGTTCGACGGCGATGCGGGCCTGCGTGCTGCGCTCGCCATCGATTGTGGCGGGGAGCCGGAGCGATTGCAGCCACACCATGGCAGCGTCGCGAACCGCCGCCGCGGCGCAGGGTCGCAGCGCCGTCGGCAGCGCGCCGATCGTCTCCACCGGCCCGCCACGGAGCGGCGCAAAGCGCACCTGCTGGTCGGCGCCCACGGTGACGTGGCCCCAGCGACCGCCCGCGCGACCGAGGCCCTGGGCGAGGAAGCCGCGCGCGTGCTCGTCGACCACCACCTCGCGGCGCCCGAGCACCGCGCCCGCGGCGTCGACTTCGAACGCGAGCGCGTACGGGAGCGGCGTGAGCGCGTCGTCCCGCTCGGTGCGCCCCTCGCTGGGATACACCTGCGGCGAGAGGGCGACGAGGCCCCCTCCTGGCGCCGGGAGCGTCACCCAGTGGAGGGCGTCGTTGCCGGCCTCGCGCGCGAGCTGCGTGAGCGCCAGACCGCGTCGCGACGTGCCGCGGACCCACTCCAGGTCGTGGTCGGTGGCCACGAGCGCACCCGCGTTGAAGCCGACCGCGCCGAGGTACGTGGTGCCCGCGACGGCGGGAAGTGTCGCTGCGCCGACGCTGTCGTCCCCGCGCCACGCGATGCGGATCCGCAGGCCCGCGGGGGCGATGGTGGCGACGTGATCGGCCGTCACGATCGCGCGCTGCCCCTGGGGCGCGGTGGCCACGCCGGCCCAGGGAGAGGGCGCTGCCCCCTGGCGAGCGCACCGCAACGGCGAGAGGGCGGTGGTCTCGCGAGCGTCGCGCGCGTTGGCGGGGCGCGCGGCGCCCGTGTAGATGCGCTCGGTGGCAGGCAACACCGGCCCCCAGCCGCGCACGAAGACGAAGCCGCCGACCGAGCACCCGCGCGCCTCGCAGTCGACTGGGAGCCCCTGGCTGAGGCGGTGCGGTTCGCCGCTCGCTTCGAAGCCCGTGGGGAGCGGCTCCCACCGCGCGCCGCCATCGAGCGTGCGCCAGAGCGCGCCGAAGCGGAGGCCCACGGCGACCCCGCGTTCCGCGTCGGCGAAGCCCGCGGTGATGCCTCCCTCGGGGAGTCGAATGGCGTTCCAGACCGACCCGCCCGTCCCGCGCGCGACCCAGACGCCCGCCGTGGTCTCCAGCGTGGCGAGGTAGGAGCCGTCGGGCGAGACGCGCGCCAACCTGACGCTCGCCGGGCCTGGCGGGAGCCCCGCGAAGGTCACCGGGTGCAGCGCGCCGCGGGCGAGGTCGAGGGTCGCGAGGCGCGGCTGCGGGCCGGGCTGGAGGAAGAGTGCCTCGCCGGCGCGCATCCCGAGGAGCGACCAGCGCCCTCCATCGTCGGGCACCGCGACGTCACGCCATCGCCCATGCGCATCACGCACACAGAGGGAGCGCTCGTCATCGTGCGTGATCGGCCCGGCGTCGCACGCGCCCGCCCACGCGACCCCTTCGCCGTCTTCGGCGAAGACCGCGTGGCGCGTGGGGGATGGCGTGGCGCCGGGCGGCCCCGGGATGACCTCGTAGGTCTCACCGTCCGTGGTGCGGTAGAGCGCGCCGCAGTGCACCGCCGCCCCGTTGCCCCAGCGAGCGACGGCGCACGACACCCCCAACGCGCGCTCCGAACGCACGCGGCCGATGGCATCGACGTGGCGCACGGTGCCCCCCGCCGCGGCGAGGTAGGAGCCGTCGGAGAGGCGGAGGTGACCAGCGTCGCCGTGGTCGGGGACGGGCTCGCGCGCGCGCCATGCAGCCACCAGATCGACGAGCGGCGCGGGGGTCTCCTCCACCGCCGGGAGCGGCGCGGCGGGCGTGAGGGAGCCGTCGGCGGAGACGTTCCACACCGCGCGGGCCGTGACGACGCGGAGGGCTTCGTCGCGGACGCTGGCCGCGAGGGCGACGTCGCCGTGCAGGTCGACGGACGCCCAGGTCGCAGCGCCGTCGCGCGTCAAGACCAGCGCGCCGTCTGCGAGGACCGCGACGCCGGTGCGCGCATCGAGGAAGGCCGCGTGGCGGGCCGGCGCGGGCGCGGCACCCGCGGCTGCGAGGCTCACGCCGTCGGTGGTGAAGAGCCCGTCGTCGGTGAGGATCGCGAGGCGTCCACGCGTCCACGACGACGCCCGGCGCGCGCCAGGGACGGAGCCGAGCGGCCGGAGCGCCCCGGTGAAGGTCTCGCTCACCGCGACGAGCCCGTCGTCGCACACGAACACCCACCGCCCGGCGAGCTCCACGGCCGCGGCGATCGGGCGCAGGACACGGTCGACCGAGAAGCTCCAACGACCGTCGCGCAGCTCAGCGCGCCGCCCGCCGATCTGCACCCGCTGCCCGTTGATTCCCGCCGGGCCTGGGATCGGGCGCACGCTGTCCCCGAGGCGAACCGTCACCTCGGTGGGCGGCTCGGTAGGCATCGCCGGGGTGTCCGGTCGATGGTGCGCGCTCCCCGATGCCGTGAAGAGGACGCCGCCGAGTGCGATGCGCGCGATGCTTCCAGGGGTCACCCGTCGTTGCTCCGGCGCGGGAGGGTAGCGACCCGAGCGCGGAGGGCTCAAGCGACGAATGGATTGGGCGGGAAGTTCTGGCACACGAATCGCTACACGCGGGCCGCACCGATGCGCCCACGCCCCTTCGCCCTGCTCATCCCCTCACTCCTGGCTTGCGGCGCGGAGCCGCCTGCCTCGATGCCCGCGCCGCGCCACCCGACCCTCGCGTGCCTGCGCGACGACGAGGCCGTTCTGCCAGATGGGGTGGGGACGCTCCGATGCCTTCGCGTCGGCGCCGACACCACCCGCACCGCGCCCGACCTCCCCGATCCCCGCGCGATCGACCCGACGCTCCCTGACGTCGTCCGCTGGGTGCGTGCAGGCGCCACGGGCGGCGACGGCTCGCGCGAGCGGCCCTTCGCGACGCTGGCCCAGGCCGTCGACGCGCTGCCCCCCTCGGGCGGTACCGTCGCCGTCGCCGCGGGTCGACACAGCCTCCCCGCCGCGATCGCAACGCGCGCCGTGCTTGCGGTGGTGGGCGCTGGGGCGACCCACACGGTGATCGTCCCGGCCCGCGGCGGCGCGTTCGTCACCGCGGGGGCGGGCGCGCAGGTGACGCTCCGCGGCCTCTCCATCGAGCACGACGCCGCGGACGACACGGCCGACGCGCTGGGCGACGTGAGCGCCGCGGCGGGCGCGCGGGTGACGCTCCGCGACGTGGTGTTCGTGCGGCCGCAGAGCGCGATCGTGGCGGAGGGAGCGGGGACGCGGGTCGTCGCCGACGGGCTCACCGTCCGGGGCGCGCGCGGGCCCGGGGTGGCGCTGTACGATGAGGCGCGCGGGGTGCTGCGGGGCGTGGTGGTGCGCGACGGACGGAGCGTGGGCGTGCTCGCCAGCGCGCGGCGGCTGGGCGACGCCGGCGCGCGGCTGATGCTCGTCGACGCCCTGATCGCAGCCAACGCGGGCGGCGGCGTGGCCGTAACATCGCGCGCGGTCGGCGGCACGGGGGCAACGTGCGAGGACGCCGACCTCACCACGAGCACCGGCGACGACGACTGCCTCCTCCGCGTGTCGGCGCGCGGCAACGGCTCGTTCGGGGTGACGGCGGCCGACGGTCGCATCCGCGTCGACCTCCGGCGCTCCTACGTCGGCGCGACCCGCGCGGGCCCCGCGGGCAACGGCGACGGCGTGGTGATCGCGCGCGGCGCCCACCTGAAGTTCGACGACGACCTGCGCCTCGCCTCGATGACCGCCGCGCTCGGCCGCGGCACCCAGGTGCTGGAGAACGCGCGCGCCGGCGTCCTCGCCGACGGCACCGGCACCGCCACGCGCGTGCACGGCGTCCTGGTCGGCTCCAACGGCGGGCCGGGGATGGTGATCCAGCGCGACGCCAACTGCTCGGCGCTCAACTACTCCATCTTCTCGGACAACGTCGGGGCGGGGCTCGCGGCGACCACGGGAGGGAGCCTCGACGCGATCCTCTGCGACCAATTTGTCTTCACCCGCGCGGCGATGGGGCGCTTCGGTGACGGGCTCTCGGCGTACGGCGCCCGCCTCGACGCGCTGCGAGAGAACACCTTCTCCGACAACGCTCGCTTCGGCCTCGTGCTCTCGGGCACACGGCCGCGCACGCTCCCCGCGATCGAGCTCATGCTCAACCGCGGCACGGGCAACCGCTACGGGGCGGCGATCTACGGCGAGCCGTCGGTGGTGTTCAGCAACCCCGAGCGCATCGTGGGGAGCACCGCCGCCCCCGCGGCCGACCCCGGGGGCATCGCCACGGCGCTCTGACCGCGCAACGGTGTTCACCACGAGCGCGCAATGGGCTGCGCAGTCGTCGGTTTGGTGCCCCCGCGGCCCGTCCGTTTGGTACCGTCCCCTGACCGTGAAGTACCTCCCGCTCGCCGTCACGCTCCTCGCCCTCGGCTGCGACCCCGACGCGCCTGCCGGACGCGCCCCGCTCGCCCCCGTCACCCTCGGCGACATGACGCTGCGCGCCTTCAACGACGGCGGCTTCGAGCTCACCGTCGGCGGCCGCTCGCTCCTCGCGGCGAAGCGCGGCGCGCTGGAGGCCCGCGACTACACCCAGCAGGTTCGCCTCGCCTTCGGGATCTTCACCTTCACCCGCACCAACCCCACGAGCGCGCGCCCCGCGGCGAGCGCCACCGCCCGCGTCGAGGACGGCCGCGTCGTGCTCACCACGCGGGAGGCCGGGGTCACCGCCACGCTGCGCTTCCGGCGTGCTTCGCAGGGCGAGGTAGAGGTCGAAGGGATCGTCACGGGGGCCCCGTCGCCGAAGTCCCTCGCGGCCCATTTCTCCTGCACCGAAGCGTCGCACTTCCTCGGCTTCGGCGAGCAGTACAACGCCATCGACCACCGCGACCGGGAGGTTCCGCTGTGGGTGAGCGAGCAGGGAATCGGCCGCAACCCGGGGCGCCGCACGGCGTTCTCCGGCGACCCGACCACGACGTACTTCCCCGTGCCGTTCTTCCTCGACCCGCGAGGCTTCGGCGTCGCGATCGACACCGACGGGCGCGCCGAGGCCGACCTCTGCCACACCACCCCCGACGAGTATGTGCTCGCCGCGGAGGAGAGCGAGCGGCTGCTGCTCCACCTCTACACGGGTCCGACTGTCGCCGACGTGATGCGCGACTGGACGGCCCTCCAGGGACGCAGCGCCACCCCGCCGCGCTGGGCGGTGGACGGCGTCTGGCTCGCCGTCCAGGGAGGCACCCAGCCGGTGCGTGACGCCCTCGCCCGCGCCCGCGCCGCCGACCTCCCGCTCGCCGCCATCTGGAGCCAGGACTGGCTCGGTCGGCGCGAGTTTGCGCCGGGGATGTTCGGCGTGCGGTACCGCTGGTCGGTCGACGAGGCGCTCTACCCCGACCTCGCCGGCCTCATCCGCGACCTCCACGCGGGCGGCGTCCGCTTCCTCGGGTACTTCAACCCCTTCCTCGTCCCCGAGCAGGACCTCTACGCCGACGCCGTGCGCGAGGGGTACATCGCGCGCAACGCGCAGATGCAGCCGTACATCTTCCCCATCTCCGTGCTCGAAGGGGGCGTCGTCGACCTCAGCAACCCGCGCGCGGTGACGTGGTTTCAAGGCTACGCGCGGCGGGCCATCGGGCTCGGCATCGACGGGTGGATGCACGACTTCGGCGAGTGGCTCCCCTACGACGCGGTGATCGCCAACGGCGACGCGCGGCGCTACCACAACCGCTACCCCACGGAGTGGCAGCGGGCGGCGCGGCAGGTGCTCGAGGCCGAGCGACCGGGGGGCGACTGGGTGATGCTCTCGCGCTCGGGCTGGCTCCGTACGCCGCAGGTGTCGCAGGTGGTGTGGGTCGGCGATCAGGAGGCCAACTGGGAGGTGTGGGACGGGCTGCCGACGGTGATCCCCGCGATGGTGACGCTCGGGCTCGCGGGCGTCGGGTACGTCACCCACGACGTCGCGGGCTTCTCGGGCGGCCCCAGCACGAAGGAGCTCTACCAGCGCTGGACCGAGCTCGCCGCCTTCACCCCCATCTTCCGCACCCACGAGGGCCTCCGCCGCGCCGACAACTGG
Source organism: Polyangiales bacterium (assembly GCA_044375895.1). Taxonomy (GTDB): domain Bacteria; phylum Myxococcota_A; class Polyangia; order Polyangiales; genus CAISKJ01. Next base: position 25,744 of record JBILLV010000037.1, read on the forward strand.
AACTGGGACCGCGACGAGGAGACCCGCGCCCATTTTGTCCGCATGGCCCGCATCCACCGCGCCCTCGCGCCGCGCATCACCGAGCTCGGCGCCGAGCACCAGCGCACCGGGATGCCCATCGTCCGCGCGCTCGGCCTCGCCTTCCCCGACGATCCGCGCGGCTACAACGTGATGGACGAGTACCTCCTCGGCGACGACCTGCTGGTCGCTCCCGTCGTCACGCAGGGGGCCACGCAGCGCCGCGTCTACTTCCCCCGCGGCCGCTGGTACAGCGTGTGGGATCCGTCGCGCACCTGGGAGGGCCCCACCGAGGCGATGGTCGACGCCCCCATCGGATCACCGCCCGCGTTCTCCCGGACACCCCGCACCGACCTGATGGCGATCCGGTAGCGGTGACTACCCGCGGAGGCTCCGCACGCCGGCCTTGAGCACCTTGCCCGGCAGCTCGCGCCCCACGACGGCGGAGGCGACGCGGCCGGCTTCGACGAGCTTGTCGAGGTCGATGCCCGTGCCGATGCCCATGCCGTGGAGCATGTAGACGAGGTCTTCGGTGGCGAGGTTGCCTGCTGCGCCGGGCGCGTAGGGGCAGCCGCCGAGGCCGCCGACGGAGGCGTCGAAGGTGCGGATGCCCATCTCGAGCCCCACGATCACGTTGGCGAGCGCCGTCCCGCGCGTGTCGTGCATGTGCATCGCGAGGCGCTCGGAGGGAAACTCCGACAAGAACATCTGCAGGATGCGCTTGGTCTGGAGCGCCGTCCCCGCGCCGATGGTGTCGCTGAGCGAGACCTCGTAGCAGCCCATGTCGAGGAGCTGCCGCGTGATGGCGACGCCGTGCCGCGGGTCGATGTCGCCCTCGTAGGGGCAGCCCCAGAGCGTGGAGAGGTAGGCCCGCACGCGCATCCCCTTCTCCAGGGCGGGCTGCACGACGTCGCGGAAGCCCGCGAGCGACTCGGCGACGGTCTTGTTGACGTTCTTCTTGTTGTGGGTCTCGCTGACGGAGAGGAAGACGGCCACCTCGCCGATGCCGCAGGTCGCCGCGCGCTCCAGGCCCTGGCGGTTGGGGCAGAGGGCGGTGAAGTGCCCGCCCACGGGGGCCCCCGCGAGCTTGATGAGGTTCTCCGCGTCGGCGAGCTGCGGGATCCACTTGGGCGACACGAAGCTCGACACCTCGATGCGCTTGAGCCCCGCGGCGACGAGCGCGTCGACGAGCCGCAGCTTGCCGTGCGTCGACACCTGCGCGGCCTCATTCTGCAGGCCGTCGCGGGGCGACACCTCGTACACGGACACGGCGTCGGGGAGCGATTCGAAGATGGCGGAGGACATCGCCGCGGGATCGTAGTCACTCCGACGGCCGATCGGAAGGGGCGCGCGCGCTACGCCGTGGGCGCGGCGGTGCAGAGCGCGAGCTCGCGGCGGATGAAATCTTCGATGCGCGCGCGAAAGGGCCGCGCGAAGAAGGGGACCGCGAGCTCGACCCGCACCTCGCGCTCGCCGAGCGTGATGGCCCCGTCGCCGCCCCGGTAGCTCCCGCGCACCACCCGGTCGCCGTCCCAGCGGAAGTGCTCGCGCATCGGGATGTGCGGGTACTTCGCGGCGTAGTGGGCGAGGCGCTCCTCGGCGCGGGCCTTGAGCGTCGCGAGGTCGAGGGCGTGTGCCTGAGCGAGTTCGAGCTTCACCACCGGAGGGAGTACCGCCGCGGCGCCCTCCTGTCGAATCGGGGGCCGCCGTGCGATGCTCCGCAGGTCGCCCATGACCCCGGACGGACGTTCAGCGCTCGACGACGCCGCGCTCCTCCAGGCGTGGCGTGCGGGCACCCTGCCCTGGCGCTTCACCGCCGTCGTCCGCTCACACGCGCTCTGGCCGACGCTCGCCTCGGGCGCCACCGTCACGCTGGAGCGGCGCCCGCCGTGGGTCGGGGCGATCGCCTGCGTGGCCTCGGGCGAGCGCCTGGCGTGGCGGCGCGTCATCGCGGTGGACGACGGCGCGGCGAGGCTCCGCGCGGAGGTCGCCCCCTTCGACGACGGGTGGTGGCGCGAGCTGGTGGGCTGCGCCGACGCACCAGGCGTGTACGGGCGGCTCAGCGCGTTGGCGCCGTCCGTGGCGACCGCGCTCGCGTGGGAGGCGGCGTTGCGGGCTTCGCGTGGCCGAGGGCGTGGGGGGCGCGCGTCCGTCCGCTGGGTCACGCGGGTGCTCGACGCGGGCGACGCCAGCGCGCGGGCGGCGATGCTCACGCGCGCGTACGGAGGTCGGCCGCATGGCGCTGCCCCCGCGACGGCGGTGGGCCTCTTCGCGCCCGACGGGACGCTCGTCGGGGAGTACCACCTGCTCACGGACGGCGACCGGGGCCTCTCCTCGGGCATGGTCGTCGAGCCCGCGTGGCGCGGACGGGGCGGCGGCGTCGCGCTCGCTCGTGGCGTGCTGTCGGCCGCACGGGCGATGGGGCTGCGCTGCGTCGGGTGCGCGATCGCGGCGCGCAACGGGGCGAGCGTCGGGGCGCACGAGCGCGCGGGGTACGTGAGCACGGGGCGGTGGCGGCGGTGGCCCGACGACCCGATGCTGGCAGCGGAACGGCAGTGGCTGGAGTTCGAGGCGCGGTGGTGAGCGGCTACGCGTTGAGGGCCATCTGCGCGGCCCGCTGGAGCTCTCGCTCGTACTGGATGCGCCCGGACTCGTAGGGCTTCGGCCAGGGCAGCTTGTAGCCCTGCTGGGCTGCCGCGTGGAGCGTCCAGTACGGGTCGGCGAGGTGCGCCCGCGCGAGCGCGCAGAGGTCGGCCCGGCCCGCGGCGATGATGGTGTTCACGTGATCGTACTCGGTGATGTTGCCGACCGCGATGGTGGGGACGTTCACGTCGTTGCGAATGCGGTCGGAGAACGGCACCTGGAACATCCGCCCGTACACCGGCTTCTCGTCGCGGCTCACCTGCCCCGACGAGACGTGGATGATGTCCGCCCCGGCGTCCTTGAAGAGCCGCGCTACCTCCGCCGCGTCCGCCGGGGTGATGCCACCGGGCACCCAGTCGTGGGCGGAGATGCGCACGGACATGGGCTTCGCCGCGTCCCACACCGCCCGCATCGCCGCGAACACCTCCAGCGGGAAGCGGCAGCGGTTCATGAGGCTCCCGCCGTAGTCATCGTCGCGCTGATTGGTGAGCGGCGAGATGAACGACGACAGCAGGTACCCGTGGGCCGCGTGGAGCTCGATCATGTCGAAGCCCGCCGCCTCCGCGCGCACCGTGGCGGCCACGAAGGCGTCGCGCACGGCGTCCATGTCCGCGCGCGTCATCGCCCGCGGCGTCTGCGAGACGCCCCGGAGGTACGGGATCGGCGACGGCGCGAGGAGCGGCCAGTTGCCCTCCGCGAGGGGCTGGTCGGCGCCCTCCCACGCGAGGCGGGTGGAGCCCTTGCGCCCCGCGTGGCCGAGCTGGACGCACACCTTCGTCGGGCCGCTCGTGTGCACCTGCGCGACGATGGCCTTCCACGCGGCGGTGTGGTCGTCGTTCCAGAGCCCGGTGCAGCCCGGGGAGATGCGCGCGTCGGGGGAGACGCAGGTCATCTCGGTGAAGAGGAGCCCCGCGCCCCCCGTCCCGCGCGCCCCGTAGTGGACGCGGTGGAAGTCGCCGGGCGTCCCATCGACCGCGGAGTACATGCACATCGGCGACACGGCGACCCGGTTGGGCAGCGTCATCCCGCGCAGCGTGAAGGGGGTGAACATCGGCGGCACCGGCGCGTCGGCGAGGCCGCTCGTGCGCGCGAACCACCGGTCGAGGTCGCGCACGTACTCCGGGTCGCGCAGGGCGAGGTTGGCGTGGCTGATCCGCTGGCTGCCGGTGAGCAGGGAGAAGACAAACTGCTCGGGGGCGAGGCCGACGTAGCGCTCGATGTCTTCGAACCACGTCATGCGGTTGCGCGCGGCGCTCTGGAGCTTGAGGGCCTCCACCTCGCGCTCGGCCTGGTAGCGCGCGAGGCCCTCCCGCACGTCGCCGCCCGTCGCGCTGAACACCTTCGCGAGGGCGATGGCGTCCTCCATGGCGAGCTTGGTGCCAGAGCCGATGGAGAAGTGGGCCGTGTGCGCGGCGTCGCCGAGGAGCACCACGTTGTCTTTGAACCACCGCTCGCACAACACCCGCGAGAACTTCAGCCACACCGCGGCGCCGCGGAGGTGACGGGCGTTGGAGACGAGCGGGTTGCCGTCGAGGAGGTCGGCGAAGAGGCGCTCGCAGAAGGCGATGGACTCGGCGGGTTCCATCGCGCCGATGCCGTGCTTCTCCCAGGTCTCCTCGGGCGTCTCGACGATGAAGGTCGACCACTCCTCGTCGAAGCGGTAGGCGTGGAGGTTGAACCACCCGTGCTCGGTCTGGGCGAAGGCGAAGGTGAAGGCGTCGAGCTTCTTCCGCGTGCCCAGCCAGATGAAGCGGCAGCGCCCCTGGATCACGCGCGGGTTGAAGTGGGCCTCGTGGCGCGCGCGGGTCACGGAGTTGACGCCGTCCGAGCCCACCACGAGGTCGTACTCGCGCCCGTAGGCGTCGGGGTCGCGCACGTCGCTCTCGAAGGCGAGGTTGACCCCGAGCGAGCTCGCCCGGCGCTGGAAGATGTCGAGGAGCTTCTTGCGCGCGATGCCGCAGAAGCCGTGGCCGCGCGAGGTGATCTTGCGGCCCTTGAAGAAGACGTCGATGTCGTCCCAGTGGCGAAACGCCTGCTCGATGTCGTCGACGACGATCGGGTCGGCCTCGCGGAAGGCCCCCATGGTCTTGTCGGAGAACACCACGCCCCAGCCGAAGGTGTCGTCGGGGCGGTTGCGCTCGACGACGGTGATCTCCGCGTCGGGCCGCGCCTTCTTCATCAGGATCGAGAAATACAGCCCCGCAGGGCCTCCACCGAGGCAGGCGATTCTCATGGCGTGATCACTCCGAACGGGGCGGCTGCTCGCTCGCGAAGCCGTAGGTGCTCGCGTCCTCCAGCGGGGGCAGCTCGCGCTCCTGCACGAGCAGCGTACGGACGGCCCAGATGTCGCGGAAGATGCGGTAGCGCAGGGCCGTCTGGTCGAGGTAGTCGACGCCCGCCGACCCGCCCGTGCCCGTGCGCCGCCCGATGACGCGCTCGACCATGCGGGCGTGGCGCTGGCGAAACATCACGAAGCCCTGTTCGAAGGCCACCAGGGCGTCGACGACGGCGCGGGGCCACGCCAGCAGCGGCAGCTCGCGGTAGCTCTCGATGAACACCAGCGCCGCGCGGATGCGGGACACGCGCGCCCGCGCCGACTCGGGCGCCTCCGCCGCGAAGAGGAAGGCGCGGGCCGCCTCGATCTCCTTCTCGTAGCGGGCCGTGAGGCGCTCGGCGTCGGCGGCGCTGTGGGCCACCTCGCGCCCGAGGGCCAGGGCGGCGCGCGCGCTCCGGGCGTGGCTCGCGCAGTAGGCGTCGAGGAAGCTCCGCACGCGCGCGTCGTCGTCGGCCTGACCCGGCACTGATCCCTGGATGGGCGTGCGGTAGAGCCACTCGTGGACGGCGTCGAGGAGCGACGGGCGGTCGGCGAGGCGGGCCTCCACGCGGCGCGACGCGCTCGACGGCGAGCCGTCGTGGTTGCGGAGCATGTGCATGTAGCCGCGGGTCTCGCCGAGCGGGATGCGGTCGTCTTCGGGGAGGCCGGCGAGGATCTCGATCTCGCGGAGCTGGGCCGACTGGAAGCCGCTGGCGGGCGAGAGCTTGTCGCGGAAGGCAAGGTAGTCGCGCGTGGTGAGCGTCTCCATCAGCCCGAAGTGGGTCGACATGAGGCGCAGGATCTCGGTCATGCGATCGATGCCACGGACGGCGGAGGCGAGGGACTGTTCGGGGACGGGGGTCTGCTTGAAGAGGTCGCGGGCCGAGACGAGCTCGCGCAGGAGGAGCTTCATCCACAGCTCATCGATCTGATGGATGGTGATGAACATCACCTCGTCGTTGCCGATCGCGCTGTCGTCGCCCGCGATGCCCCCCTGGAGCGAGAGGATCTCCTCGACCTTGATGTACTCCCAATACGCGGTCGGATGTCGTGCCATGGCGCGGCGGAGTGTGGGGGCGTCGGGCGGGGCGGCACAAGCGTCTGTTTTGCGTGGTGCGCACGGATTGACCACGTGCCGCGCGGGGCGGTACCACCGTCGACCGTGCGCTCCGCCCCCCTCGCCTTCGCCCTGATCGTCACCGTCGGCGCGTCGTGCCGCTGCACTCGGAGCGTGACGCGACAGCTCGCCTCGGCCGTCCGCGGCGACCCCGCGGCTGAGGCTTCGCCCGACGAGCCCGGCGGCGCGGGTGGCCCCACCGTCGGCGGCTGCGCGGTGTTTCCCCCCGACGACCCCTGGAACACCGATGTCTCCAACGCCCCGGTGCACCCGCGCTCCGACGCGATCATCGCCAACATCGCCGCCCACGGGCCCTCGCGCGTCCACGCTGACTTCGGGAGCCTCGAGCGCTACGGCATCCCCTACCGCACGGCGCCTCGCACGCAGGAGCCCGTCACGGTGACCTTTGACGAGTACGGTGACGAGAGCGACCCGGGCCCCTACCCCATCCCCCTCGACGCGCCCATCGAGCACGGCCGCGACCACCACGTGATCGTCGTGCAGCAGGGGACGTGCAAGCTGTTCGAGCTCTACCACGCGCGGCGCACGCCCACCGGGTGGCTCGCGGGCGCGGGGGCCGTGTTCGACCTCGCCGGCGGCACCCGACGGCCGCGCGGGTGGACCTCCACCGACCAGGCGGGCCTGCCCATCCTCCCGGGGCTCGCTCGCTACAACGAGGTGGGCCGCGGCGCGATCCGTCACGCGCTGCGGGTGACCTTCGACCACACGCGCGACGGGTGGATCGCCCCCGCCAACCACCCCGGCGGCACGGACGACGTCGACGCGCCGCCGATGGGGATGCGGCTGCGGCTCAAGCGCTCGTTCGACGTGTCGCGCTTTCGCGGACAGACGCGCGTGATCCTCGACGCGCTCCAACGGTACGGGCTGATGACCGCCGACACGGGGACCAACTGGTACATCTCGGGTGCGCCCGATCCGCGCTGGGACCCTGACGACCTCGACACGCTCGCTGAAGTGCCCGGGAGCGCCTTCGAAGTGGTCGACACGGGGCCGGTGCAGCGGCGATGACGTCCTTCTGGCAGCGCATCTACGACTCCCCGTGGCACCAGCCCGCGCTGGTGGTGGCGATGAGCCTCGCCGCGCTCGGGTACGCGTGGTCGACGCGACGGCGCGACGGGGCCGAGCTCGCGCGCTTCCTCGGCGTGTGGACGGCGTTCTTCGGCGTGGAGGTGATGGTCGACGCGGTGCTCACGGCGTCGAACTCGCCGCTGCTTCCGGCGCATGCGGGGTGGCTCCAGACGTTCTCGATCGGCTTCGTGCTGCTGGGCGACGTGCGGGCCTACGTGCTCGCCGAGCGCGCGACGCGTCCCGACGCGGACGCCACCCGCGCGGTGGCGTTGGGGGTGGCGTGGGGAGCGCTGGTGTCGGTGCTGATGGCAGCGCCCGCACGGCTCGTCCCGCTGATGCAGCAGAACGCCCGATGGATCTACCTCAGCTACGAGCTCCTCGCGCTGACGCAGGCGTTGACGTGGTGCTTCGTGGTGCTGCCGCGGCGGGCGGCCGTGGGCGAGGCGCGGGTGCGGTGGGCGCGCGCGGTGATGGGCTTCGTCGCGGTGCAGTACGGCCTTTGGGCGCTGGCCGACGTGCTGATTCTGAGCGGCGTGAGCGCGGGCCACGGGCTGCGGCTGGTGCCCAACGTGATGTACTACGGGGCCTTCGTGGGCTTCGTGTGGGTCACCGGACAGCGGGCGCTGCAGGGGCGGTAGGCCCCGAAGGGTCGCCGTGACGGTGCGGCCGAGGGCTACGGGCGGGAGGCGGCGTGGATGCGGTCGATCCAGCCCGGCTCGGCGATGGTGGCGGCGACGCGCGTGCGGACGCGGGCGAAGAGGGCCCGCCACTGCGCGCGCTCGGCGTCGTTGAGGGTCACCACCGTGACGCCGCGGGTGCGGAGCGTCTGCTCGGCCTGCGTCTCGGCGCGGATGAAGGTGGGGCGAAACACGGTGGTCATCTGCACGAACACGTCACGGAGCGTCGCCCGTTGATCCTCCGGGAGCGACTCGTACACGGGCCGCGAGAGCACCACGGCGGAGAGCGAGCCGCTGGACGAGCGCTCGCTCATGTAGCGAACGTGCGCCGCCCACTGGAGCGCGATGGCGGCGAAGGGAGGCGCGTACACCGTGTCGATGCGGTGCGTCTGCAGCGCGCCGAGCACCTCGGGGAGCCCGAGGGGAACGCCCGTCGCCCCTGCCTCGTTGTACAGCGTCGGGAGGATCGGGTCCTCGTGCCACTGCCACGGGCGACAGGCGCGCAGGTCGGTGGGCACGCGCACCTCGCGGGTGGAGAACATCCGCGGGCCGAGCGCCGGCGAGAGGTGGATGAGGGCGACGTTGTTGCGCGCGAAGCCCGCCTCGATCTCCGGCCGCAGCGTGGTGTACGCCCGCAGAAACTCCTCCGGGCTCTGGAACATCGCCGGGAGCTGGAAGGCCAGCACGGGCCGGTGGATCTGCTGGAGCCCGGTGGCCGTGAGCGCGCCGCCGTCGAGACGTCGCGAGCGGATCTTGCGCACGACCTCCCCCTCGTCGCCCTGCACGCCCCCCGCGTACCAGCGGAACGACAGCGCCCCGTTGGTGCGACGTCGCAGCTCGCGGTTGGCGGCGTCGAGGGCCCGCATCCAGAGCGACCCGGCGGGCGCGAGGGTGGCCATGGAGAGGGCTCGCTGCGCCGAGGCGACGCCGGGCAGCAGGGCCGCGAGGAGGAGGGCGGTGACGAGGGTGCGCGGGCGGCGGTTCATGCCGCCCAACATGCGGCGGAGGGGCCGCGAGCGTCAATCAGGGAACGGGGCCGCTGGGCGGGGGCGCCGAGCAGGCGCTCGTGTCGGCGAGCGAGAGGGGGTTGGCGCGGATGGCGCTTCCCACCACCGTGGTGAGCGTCGCGGCCGTGTTGGCCCGCAGCGTATGGATCGAGCCCGCCGTGGACGGCAGGATCGCGCAGCCGCGGCGCATGCCGTCGGGGCCGTAGCGCCAGGCCCAGGAGGGCGAGGTGATCGGGCCGGTGCGGAGGACGAAGTCAGTGCCCAGGAGCTCCACGGCCTGGTGGGTGTAGCGGAAGCCGTCCCAGTACTGGCTCGCGGCGATGGGGCCGAGGGAGACGTTGCGCGTGAGGCGACCCGAGGCGTCGTAGAAGTTGGCCTCGTAGGTGCGCGACGAGCCGTCCTGCCACTCGATCACAAACTCGCCGTTGGCGTTCATCCCCACCATGTGGCTCTCGTACCAGGAGCTGTGGCCGCTGACGGTCTCCGCGATGCGCACGGGGGTGGCGTCGATGAGGGCGCGCGCGGCGCTGAAGCGCTGGTAGTAGATCGGGTCGCTCATGTGCTGCTGGCAGGTGATCACGCCGTCGCCCGTGGCGGGGTTGACCGCGACGTGCGCGCCGTACCCGCCCCCCGTGCAGAGCGTACGCGTGGGGAAGGTGAGCCGCCCCTGGAGCGAGCCCAGCGCGGAGTAGAAGGCCGCCTGCATATCCCCCTCCTTCCACGCGACCACGAAGCTCCCGTCCGCCGCCATCGCGACGTCGGGCACGTACTCGCTCGCGGGCGACGAGGGCCACGTGAAGGCCGCGGTGACGGGGTTGCACGCGGCGTCGTACACCCGCGCGTAGTACTGCCGCGAGGTGTAGTCCCCCGCGGTGCGCAGCGCCATCCACGTCACCAGCACGGTGTTGGAGCGGGCGCCGATGCGCACCTGCGTGGCGCTGCCGCTCGTGTCGAAGGTGGCGCTCGTCTGCACCGTCTGGTCGGGGTGAATCAGGCTGCCGTCCGCGCGAGCGCAGCGCAGCAGGAGGTTGTTGCCGGAGGTTCCGATGAGGGCGGTGGTGCCGTCGGCGGAGAGCTGGTGGTCGTGGATGCTGGCAGCGAAGGGAGCGGCCACGACGGCGGTGCAGGTGCCCGCGGAGCACGCCTGACCGGCGGCGCAGGCGCGGCCGCACATCCCGCACTGGGCGTTGCTGGTCTGGAGATTGACGCAGGTGTCGCCGCACGCGGTCTGGCCCGTCGGGCACACCACGATGCAGGCGCCCGCGACGCACGAGCGCCCGGTCGCGCACACGTTGCCGCACGTGCCGCAGTGGGCGGGGTTGGTGTTGCGGTCGACGCACGCGCCGCCGCAGACGCTCAGGCCCGCGCCGCAGGGCGAGACGCACACGCCCGCGACGCAGGTCTGGCCGGCGGTGCACGCCGTGCCGCACGCGCCGCAGTGGGCGGGGTCGCTCTGGAGGTTGCGACACGCGCCGCCGCACACCGCGAGACCCGCGCCGCACGACACGCGGCACGCGCCGCGCTCGCAGACCTCCCCCTCTGCGCACGCCGTGCCGCAGGCGCCGCAGTTGGCGCGATCGACGGCGGTGTCGCGGCACGCGCCCATGCACGCGGTCTGTCCGGTGGGGCAGCGGAGGGCGCAGCGGCCCATGTCGCAGACCTCGCCCGACGCGCAGGCCATCCCGCAGGCGCCGCAGTGAAGGGGGTCGCGCTGGAGCTCGACGCACGCGCCCATGCAGAGCGTCTGGCCCGTGCCACAGGTGGGACCGACGTCCATCGGTGCGACGTCGGGCGCGGCGTCGGGCGCGACGTCGAGAGCGACGTCGGGAGCGACGTCGGGCGCGACGTCAGGAGCGACGTCGGGCGCGGCGTCCGGGGCGACATCCGGGGCAGCGTCGGGGGCAGCGTCCGGCGTCGCGTCGAGCATGCTCGGCGTGAAGTCGGCGCTGGCGTCACCGGTGCTCGCGGTGTCTGCGGTCGAGCACGCGTGAGCGAACAGCGCGACGCACAGGAAGGTGAGGCGCGATCGGGTGTCCATGGGCGCGATCGTGCCTCGATTCGTCAGCCAAGGGAACCGCCCCCGGCGCGCTCGTGAACTCGGTGTGTCAGGCGCACTTCCGCTCGGCAACTCGCGCAGGGAGCCTTGCCGTGCCGCCCACAAGACGGATACAAGCGTTTCAGGAAGGCTCCACGATGCCCACGCTCGACCGCCGCGATCTCCTTCAGCTCCTCGGCTCCGCCGGACTCCTCGCGCTGGCGCCGGGGTGCGATGACCCCGCCCCCTCACCTGGCGACGCGGCCCTCGACGGATCCCCCGACGCCGCCGACGCCGCCGACGCCGCCGACGCCGCGGTCGATGCCGACCCGGGGCCGCGCGAGGGCTTCCTCCACGGTGTCGCCAGCGGCGATCCGCTCACCGAGGCAGTGATCCTCTGGACGCGCATCACGCCGCCCGCGGGGGCTCCCCCGTCGGTGGAGGTCACGTGGCAGGTGAGCGCGACGCCCGATTTCGCCGCCGTCCTGCGCGAGGGCACCTTCTCCACCAACGCCGACCGTGACTACACCGTGAAGGTCGACGCGACGGGGCTCATGGCGGGCCGCGTCTACCACTACCGCTTCCGCGCGCTCGGGTTCACCTCCCCGGTGGGGCGCACGAAGACGGCGCCGACGGGCTCGCTGGCGCGCGCGCGCTTCGGCGTGGTGTCGTGCTCCAACATCGCGTTCGGGTACTTCCACTCGTACCGCAACCTCGCGCTGCGCACCGACCTCGACGCGGTGATCCACCTCGGCGACTACATCTACGAGTACGCCAACAACCAGTACGGCAGCCTTCGCGAGAACGATCCTCCCCGCGAGTGCCTCACGCTCGCCGACTACCGCCAGCGCTACCGCCAGTACCGCCGGGAAGCCGAGCTCCAGGCGATCCACGCCGCGCACCCCTTCGTCGTCGTGTGGGACGACCACGAGTTCGCCAACGACGCGTGGCGCGACGGCGCGCAGAACCACATGCCCATGACCGAAGGCGCCTGGGCCGATCGACGCCGCGCGGCGACGCGCGCGTACATGGAGTGGATGCCCATCCGCGAGCAGATGGACGGGCGCATCTACCGCCGCCTCCAGTGGGGCGACCTCGTCGACCTCATGATGCTCGACACGCGCGTCTGGGGCCGCGACGTGCAGGCCCGCGACGCCGGCGCCGCCGCGGACCCCGCGCGTCAGCTCCTCGGCGACGCGCAGGAGCGCTGGCTCATCGAGCAGGTGACCACCTCGCGGGCCCGGTGGAAGCTCGTCGGGCAGCAGATCATGATCGGGCAGGTGCCCACCTTCCTCAACCTCGACGCGTGGGACGGCTACCCCGCCGCCCGCGATCGCGTCTACCGCGCCCTCCGCGGGATGAACGTCCCCAACGTCGTGATGCTCACCGGCGACATCCACTCGTCGTGGGCGATGGACCTCACCGAGACCCCCGCCAACCCGATGACCTACGACCCGGCGACGGGGCGCGGCTCGCTCGCGGTGGAGTTCGTGTGCCCGGCGGTGACCTCCGCGGGCTTCCCCGACGTGGTGGTGCCGCTGCTCATGCAGGCGATGCGCGAGATGCCGCACCTGAAGTACGTCGACGGCAACAAGCGCGGCTACGTGGTGGTCGACGTGACGCCCGAGCGGACGCAGGGGCAGTGGTTCTACGTGCGCGACATCACGCAGCGCGACGGGCACACGGAGACGGCCGGGCCGTCGTTCTCGACCCGCAACGGCGAGAACCGCCTCCAGCGCGACCCGATGGCGTAGCGCCTCAGCCGCGGAAGGCCCCGAGGAGCAGCTGCACCACGAGGCCGAACATCGCGAACTGCCCCAAGAAGAACGCCGCCGACCGCCACGGCTGCACCGCGTTGAGGTAGCAGACCGTGTGGATGAGCCGCGCGGCGAAGTAGATGCCGAAGTAGGCCCATCCCCCCGTCGTCGTGCCGCCGGCGAGCGTGTAGAGCAGCGCCAGGATCATGAAGCCCGGGATGTTCTCCAGGTCGTTGATGTGCGCCTTCTTGGCGCGCAGCGTGTCGGGCGCGTCCTGCGGCTCGGCGTGCGAGCCCGGGTTGACGCCCACGTCCTCGGGGTTGGCGACGACGCCCGAGAGACGGCGCCGGTTGGCGGTGATGACCGCCACCGCGAACATCTTGAGCACCAGCAGCGTCGAGAACAGGATGAGCGGCTTGTAGGCCGGGAGGTCGTGGAGATTCATCCGCGCGACGGTAGGCGGCGCGTCGAACCCCTGTCCAATTACGGGCGGCTACGAGGGGAGGTAGGCGATGGCGCGGACCAGCGACACGAGCCGCTCGCGCATCTCTGCGGACAGGTCGATGAAGCGGACGCCGAAGCCGGGGTTGATGTTCTCCCGGTCGGCGCGCACCGGGTTGACCCAGGCCACCTCGCCGCGGAGCTCGAACTCCCCCTCGCCCGGCGGGGTGAAGCGCAACATCACGGCCGTCCCCACCGTCGGCGGCGTGCGCGACGCGATGAAGATGCCGAGCGCGGAGATGTTGGTGATGGAGGCGTAGAGGAAGGTCTCGCCGTCGTTGCAGTCGACCGCCCAGGTCACGTCGATGCGCGGCGCCGAGCGGCGATCGTGCCCCGAGGGGACGGGCGTCGGAGGAGCGCCGGGCGGTCGGACGGAGTCGGGCATCGGTGCGTCGGGTCCCTATTGCACGCGGACGCGGGCCGCGACCACCCGGTTCTCGCGGTCGTGGTCGCCACCCTCGGCCCGCATGCGGTCGCCACCGTCGTAGAAGCCCATGAACACCGTGTAGATGCCCGGGCGGTACGTGACGGGGATCGCGACCGTGATCTTGTCGCGGATGTAGTCGCCCGGCAGCCAGAGCCGCACGGGGTACTTGCCGCGCTCGACGGGCTCGTGGTCGCCGTTGATGCGCGGGCCGCCGGGGCCGTCGACGTGGACGAACACCTGCCAGTTGCGCTGCGACTCCGCCAGCACGCGGAACACGAAGGTGATGTCGAACGACCCGCCGACGGGGACGTACGAGAGGCCGTGCGAGTCGAGGTCGTACCCGATGTATTCGCACACCTCGTCGAGGCGCACCGGCGTGCTCGCGGCGTGGCGGAGGTTGGGGCGCTCGGTGGAGACCCACGCGTCGAGCGGGTTGCGGCTCGGGCGCCCCTCGAGGTTGCTCACCGCGAGGAGGAGGTTGGAGTTGCTCGCGTCGGCCACGGGCACGTTGGCGTGCCGCACGCGACGGTACGAGCGGTTGAGCCCGCCGAAGACGTCCGCCCCCGCCACGAGGAAGCGACGGTCGGCGGCCGTGAGCCACGCCACGGCCTCGTCTTCGCCGTTCACCGCCTCGGGCTGGACGTTGGTGTAGTAGCGCGACGCCGGGTCTTCCGAGGGGCCGCCGAAGCGCCCGACGCGCTCGTTGCCGTGCCGGAGCGCGCGCACCACCGCCCACACGCCGCGCGGCGACATGTGCTCGGAGAGGGCGGGGACGAAGCCCTGCGTCATGATCAGCGCGACGACCACGCCCGCGATGGGGATGAGCGCGACGCGCGACCCGAGGACCTTCGTCACGGGCGAGGTGCGGCGGCCGAGCTCGGCGTAGACGTTCCAGACCAGGATGAAGCCGAAGACGGCGACGACGACGAGGACGGGGGCGAAGGTGAGGCCCCACATCGCGTTGCGGCCCGGCGTGGTGAGCTGGCGCGCGACGCCGGGGAGGCGCGGCACGATCAACCCGACCGCCACGATGACCACGGAGAGGCCCGCGAGCGTCGTGCGGAGGTTGGCGAGGAGGTACGAGCCCGCGGCGGCGCGGCCGAACTCCTTGCGGTCGCGGCCGACCATGTCGACGCCCTCGCGCTCCATGTCCTGCACCCACTGCCACGGGCGTTCGAACGCGAGCTTCGCCACGTCACCCGCGCCCTGGAAGAGCCCGACGAGGCCCAGCACGATGAACAGCCCCGTCTCGATGAGGAAGTACCCCTCGGCGGGCAGCGGCGGGCGCTCACCGCCGGCGGCGCGCGCGGCCTTCACGTCCTGCATCCACTGGCTGAACTTGGTCGAGAAACCCGACGGGAAGGTGGGGCCGCCGTCGGGCAGGCCGAGCGCCGCGTACGAGGTCTTGGGAAACTGAATGAAGTCGCGCAGCATGAGCGCGGTGAACAGCATCGCGGCGACGGCCACGGTGCGCCACGGCTTCATCTCCCGCTCCGCGTCGCGCAGCAGCACGGCGATGCCGAGCGCCACCGGGCCGACGATGACGAAGGGCGTCATCCCGTAGATCTGCATGTGGAAGGTCTGGAGCGCGAAGCCGAGCGCGACGGCGACGAAGGCCATCAGCCGCAGGCCCGCCTCGCGCCACGGGTCGAGCGCCGCGGCCTCGTCCTCGTCGAGGAGCCCGCGCGACGCGTCCGTGATGCGCGACGGCGCCGACGCCAGACGCACCAGCCCGAAGGGGACCAGGCCCGTCCACGGGAAGGTCGAGTGGGCGAGGTTCTCGAGGTACACCTCGAAGGTCTGCCACTGCGCGGGGGCCTGGTTGAGGTTGCTCGCGCCGACCCACACCGAGTAGCCCGTGAGCTCGCGCGACGCGGCCCGGAGGCTCAGCGCCGCGAGCACGGCCGCCGCCCCGAAGGCCACCGCCCCGGCCGTCCGCGCGTGCTTGCTCTCGTTGCCCCAGCGGAGCGCCACCGCGATGCCCGCCGCACCGATCACGGGGACGAGGCCGAGCATCACGCCCGCGCCGCCCGCGCCGAGCGCGAGGCCGAGCACCGAGAAGACCGCCCCCGCGATGCGACAGCGCTGCTCGTGGCCCCAGATGGCGAGCGCGAGGCCCGCGAGCCCGAGCGTGGTGGCGCTCTGCGCGACGCCGCCGCCCATCATCTGCCGCGCGTTCATGAAGACGAGCGGGAGCGTCGCGTAGGCGATGCCCGTGTACACCGCGAGCCGACGGTCGCCGAGGGCGCGCGCCGCCGTCATGAGCGAGCCAAGGGCGAGCAGCGCGAGGAGCGCGCCGGGCAGGCGGCCCCAGAGCTCGGAGGCGGTGCCCGCGCGGAAGCCCGCGGCGACGACGCTCACCTGCGCGGAGGGCCGGTCGAGCTGGACGGGGTTGCCCGCGATGAGGTCGCGCGCGAGGTCTGCGACGTGCACCTCGCTCGGCTGCCAGATGCCGAAGCGTTGCAGGCCGAACAGCAGCACGAGCACGGCGGCGGTCGCTGCCACCAGGTACGACACCCAGCGGTCGTTGGAAGGGCTCTTCATGTCATCTCTCGAAGGGGGGGCGAAGCGGGGCGCGACCCTACTGAACCTCTTCCGTCTCGTCGAGGGGGTCCTGCGCCCGGAATACCGGCTCCTCGTCGCCGTCGGAGCGGATTCCTGTCGCCCCCACCTCCAGCGGCGCGAGCGTGGGGAGAGGCCCGGCGTCGGGCGCCCCGGCGTCGGCTTCGGCCAGCGCCACGCCGTCCACCGCGACCCGATCGAGCTCCCCGGCGATGAGGCGCGAGCGCGCGTCGAAGAGGGGCCGTGCCTGCTCTCGGATGGCCCTTCGCACGCCGAGCATGGACATCGGGTCGAAGAAGAGACCGTTGCGTTTTGTCCAGAAGTGAAGGTGCGGTCCGAGGCTCCGCCCGGTGCTCCCGACGTACCCGATGAGCTGCCCCGCGCGCACGGGCACGTCCGCGCGAACCCCCGGCGCCACCCGCGCGAGGTGCGCGTAGCCCGTGGAGATGCGCAGCTCGCGGTGCTGGACGACCACGAGGTTGCCGGAGGGTCCGGCCATGCCCGCGGCGGTCACGACGCCGTCGGCGCTGGCGAACACCGGGGCGCCTTCGGGGGCCTCGAAGTCCACGCCGTTGTGGGGTTTGCGCACGTGGAGGACTGGGTCGACGCGGTCTGGGTTGTACTGGGCGGTGAGGGGCGCGTCGGGCATCGGGCTGTGCAAGGGGCCCTGCTCGAAGGTGTGCCCCTCGGCGTTGAAGAAGTCGCCGCGCGCGCTCCCCATCGCCACCCAGAAGGCCCGGCGGCGGCCCCACGCGCCCCGGTAGTCGATCCCGTGCACGTGCGTGTAGCGGTAGAACTGCCCGTTGATGCGCTCCTCCTCCACGACGAGGCGCACGGTGTCGCCGCCCATCATCCGCGGCGGGAGCGCGATGGCCGAGAACACCGTCGCGAGGCGCACGGCCAGCTCGGCGTGGAGCCCCGCGGAGAGGAGCGATGCTTGCACCGACCCCTGGACGCGGAAGCCCGCCGCGACGCGGGCGCTGGTGACCACCACCTGGACGCGCTCGCCCCGCCACGTGTCGCCCTCCAGCACCGCGGCCCACACCTGCGTGGTGGCGCGGCGGTACTCGACCCGTCGGAGCTCCCGCGTGATCGGGTCGCGCATCACGGCGAGGCGGTCGTCGGGCTGGAGGGTGCGCATGTTGAAGAGCGCCTGAAACACCCCCGAGACGGCCCGCACGTCATCGGGCGGCACCGAGAGCGCGCGGAGGGCGTCGGCGAGCATGCGGCGGCCGAGGGCCTGCTGGTTCACCTCGTAGATGGGCCCCGGGGGTGGGGGCTCGTGGGGGACGGAGGCGTCGCTGTCGAGTTCGAACACCGGCGGCGGGCGGATGAGCCGCGGTCGGGCCGGCGCCGCGGGGGATGCGACGACGACCACGACGGGCGCCTTGGTGGGGAGCGTCGCCCACACGATGGCGAGCCCCACCCCGCCGAGGAGCGCGCCGACGAGGCCTCCCGCGGCGGCGATCAGAAGCACGCCCTGCGGCCCCGCGCTGCCCGACGCCTCCTCGGGGGCGGGGACGTACATGCGCTTGGGCATGCGCGTCACCGGGTCGTGCGCGCTCCCGGTGGGGGCGTCGATCGCGTCGAGGTCGTCGTCGGGGTAGGCCATCAGGCGCGGCGGGAGTCGTATCGGGATCGCGGCCGCTGTCAACACGCGAGGGCTGCGGAGATGATGACGGAACGTCTCCGCTGGTCGGTCCGACCTCGAGGCGCTGCCACGCCGGCGGGCGGTCCGAACCAGGTGGTCCGAAGGTCCAGGCCGGACATCATCGCGGCGTATCGCTTGCGGGCGACGTCCAGCATCAACAGATCGGCCACGGTCTCGCGCAGCGCCTTCTTCCGATCGTCGCCGCGGTTGAGGGCCGTCTGCGCCATGGTGCTCTTGAGCACGCGTGCGGCGACGGGGTGACCCTCGGTCTGGTACGTGTCGACGCCGTGACCCACGACGGGGAGGCGAACGCGTCGAATCAGTCCATCGCTTTCGGCGCGATGGTGCGATGGTTCCCGGCGACGCACACCCGGTTGCGACCGGTGCGCTTGGCTCGGTAGAGCACCTCGTCCGCGCGCGAGAGGGCGTCCGCCGCGTCATGGGTGGCGTTTGCGCTCACGACCCCAACGCTCACCGTCACGCGTAGCCCGGAAGCCACCGCCCCCCACGAGAAGCCCTCCACCGCGGCGCGCAGCCGCTCCAGCAACGTCACCGCGACAGCAACATCGGCGCCGGGCAGCCCGACCGCGAACTCCTCGCCGCCATAGCGCGCGCAGAGAGCGTTTGGCCCCAGGGTCTCCGCGAGGATCCCGGCGAGGCATCGCAGCACCGTGTCGCCGGTCGCGTGCGAGAAGTCATCGTTGACGCGCTTGAAGTGGTCGGCGTCCACGATGGCGACGGCGAGGGGCTCCTGGATAGCACGCGCACGCTCGAAGAGGCGCGCGAGCTCCTCGTCGAGGTGACGTCGATTGGCCACGCCGGTCAGCGCGTCGGTGCGGGCCGCGCGGCGGTCCTCCTCGGCGCGGCGCGTAAGCGAGGTGTGGGCCTCTTGAAGCGCCGCGGCCCGACCGCGCGCCGCGCGAGCCTCGGCGAGGGCCCGCTCGGTGTCGAGGCGAACCGCGAGCAGCCGCGCGCGGAGCTCGGCGCGCTCGACCGCGCACGCGACATGGAGCGCGTGGAAGGCCTTGTGATGGGCCAGGGCCTCGGCGAAGCGCCCCGCGGACTCCTCCATGAGCGAAGCCATTTCATGGAGATCGACGAGGCGGGTGCGGGCGCCGATGGCCTCCATCGCGGCGATCCCGTCGGCGAGGGCGGCGCGGGCGGCGGTCAGGTCGCCCCGACCACGATGCAACTGCGCGAGGTAGCGCGCGGCGTACCCGAGGCTCGTCCAGTCCCGCGTCCGCTCCGCGATCTCCCGCTGCCGACAGAACACCGCCAGCGCCTCCTCCTCCCGCCCCAGCCGGAAGAGCGTCGCCCCGTGCGTGGCCAGGACGTGCGGCGAGCCGTGCTCCAACTGGTGGGCCTCGCAGAGCGCACGGGCGCTCGCGTAGGCGTCGAGCGCCCGCCCCCACGCCGAGAGGGCCTCGGCGCGTTCGCCGGACGCGTCCGCTCGCTCGCCGAGCGCGAGCCACCGACCGGCGAGGTTGGTGACCACCACGAGCGCGAGGTCGGGGATCCCGCTCGCGGCGGCGCACTCCATCGCGCGCTCATGCATCGCCAGGGAGGCCTCCAGACGGCCGAGGTCAGCGTGAACGAGCCCGAGGAGGTTGTGCGCGTGGACCCCCAGCCGGGCATCGCCGTGCTCCTGCACGAGC
>JBILLV010000253.1:0-13237 GCA_044375895.1 Polyangiales bacterium
TCGTCCATCTGGGCCCCGCCGCGCAACACGATCTGGAAGCTGTTGAGCCGGTCGACATGGGCGCTGTAGTACCCGACGTTGTGCCAGGTGATCACCACCTGCCCGGGCCGCACGTCCCACCACACGCCGTTGCGCGCGGGGCGGCCGTGCCCGTTGGTGTCGATGTCCGCCCAGAAGGCCGCGATCATCGGCTGGTCGGCGATGGGGAACGGGGTCGGCGTGTACTGGCCCACCGGTCCGCGGAAGGTGATGTTGCCGTTGTTGTTCACGTAGATCGACGTGTACGTCCCCGCGAAGTAGCGCAGACCGCCGGGGAAGGCGCGGGCGATGTCGATCTCGGTGGAGGACGAGTCGTCGTTGTCTTCGAGGTACGACGAGCCGAAGCCCGCTGGACCGCCGAGGTCGGCGATGAGCGTGGCGGAGGCGGCGACGCGCGGCGCCGTCCACGCGGCGAGGGCGAGGAGCGCGAGGGGGACGGTCTTCATGAGGGGGCTCCGGGTGGGGAAGGGTTCGGGCGGGCGGAGGATCCGGCGCGGACGCGGAGGGCGAGGACGCCGAGGAGGTAGGCCACGAGCGCGGCCGCCAGCAGCGGGAGGCGGGCGTCGCGCATCACCCGCTCGCCGCGGGCGACGTCGAGCGACTCGTCGAGCGAACGAATCACGCGACCACCTCCGGCGCGCGCGAGGGCGGCGAGGGCGGGCGCGTCGGCGCCGAACGCGCGCAGCTCGGGGGGATAGGGAGACTCCGCGCCCGCGGCCGCTGAGGGCTCACGCGACGCGGGCATGCGGGCGTCGACGACGAAGCCCTTCTCCATCGGTACGGTGGCCGTCCACACGCCCGGCGCGGCGGGGCGGAGCGCGACGCGGACCCCCTCACGGCGCCCGTAGGAGAGGCTCGCGACGGGGACGACATCGCTGCGGGTGCTGGGGGTGACGACGGACACGCGACGGAGGTCGGGGCGGCCGGGCACCGCCTCCAGGTGGAGCTCGAGGTCGTCTTCTCCCTGCGCGCGCAACATCTCCCACGCCATCTGACCGAAGAGACGCCGGAAGCCCGCGCCGGTGCGCCACGCGTCGGCCCAGCGGCCGCTCGTCGCCGAGGTGAGCGAGGCCACCTGACCGGGCCCGACAAACCAGTGGGAGAGCAGCGGCGACCCGTCGGTGGCGGTGAGAAGGGTGAGCGCGCCGGGGCGAGGCTGCGCGACGGTGTAGCCGAGGAGGGGCGGGTCGCTCGACGGGTCGACGCCGTCGAGGAAGCCCATGCGAGCGCGCACCACGGGGCGAAACGAGAGCTCGCGGGCGGGCGGCGGCGAGCGAAACTGCGCCTCCCGCACGAACAGCGCCGGCAGCGACGTGGGGCGGCTGGTGACGTGGTAACGACCGCGGCCGATGCGGGCGATTTCGCCCATGAGCGCGACGCGCGGGCCGAGCGTGATGGCGGTGACGGTGGCCCCCATGTCACGGAGCGCCTGGGCGGCGGCGACGGCGGGCGGGCCGCGGCTCTCGCCGTCGGAGAGGAGGATGACGTGGTGGAGGTAGCGATCGTCGCGGGAGACGATGCGGGCGGCGGCTTCGAGGGCCGCGCCGAGGTTGGTTCCGCCGCCTGCGCGGATGCCGCCGATGGCGCGGGTGACGCTCTCCGACTCGCCCATCGCCACGGGCGGAACGACCAGGTCGACCTCGCCCGAGAACGCCACCACGCCAACGCGCGAGTCGGGGCGGAGCGCGCGGACGGCCGCGACCCCGGCGTTGCGCGCCTGCACGATCGGCGGCCCCATCATGCTGCCCGAGCGGTCGATGACGAGGATGAGCTCGACGGGGCGCGGCTCGGCCATCGCGCGGGGCGGCTGGATGGGCTCGATGTCGCGAATGAGCTCGGGCTCGCGACCGACGCCGTGCATCCCGGTGGTGGTGAGGAGCCCGCCGCCGCGCTCCTCCACCCACTGTCGAAGCGCCCGCTGCTGCGCCTCGGTGAGCGACGTGAGCACCACCTCGTCGAGCACCACGAACTGGTACCGCTCGAAGCCGCCCGCGTCGCTCGGCACACCGTCAGGATGCACCTCGTCGACGGCGAGGTGCGCGTCCCGGTACACCGCACCGAGCGCCGGGGAGACGCCAGGGAGCTCGTTCACCAGCAGCACCCGCGGCGGAGGAACGACCCGCACGAAGGCGCGCCAGGTGTTGTTCTCGGCGACGGCATCCCCCGCGGTCTCGGCGGTGAAGGTGAGCGCATGGACACCCTCATCGGGGAGCATGACGGCCACGTCGTGGAGGCTCTGTCCCGCGGGCGCATCGACCTCGCGGCGCGCCACTTCGACGCCATCCCGCAGCGCCCGCAGCGTCACGCGCCGCTCGCCCGCGGCGAACAAGCGCACGCTCGCGCTCACCTCGCGCCCGGCCCGCGCCAGCCGCGGCACCTCGACGCCGCTCACCGCCACCGCGTCGATGGGCGCCCGATCGCCCTGCGGCAGCACGAACACCCGCACTCCCGCCCGGCGCGCCCGTGCGGCGGCGGCGAGGGCCTCTCCCCGTGTCTCACGGCCATCGGTGGCGAGCACCAGATGACGCACGCGGTCGGTGGGGAGGATGCCCACGGCCAGGTCGATCGCGCCTTCGAGGTCGGTCTCCAGCCCGCCCGCCCGGCCCGGCGCGGCGAGGTCGAGCCAGCGGGCGCCGTCGCGGTCGATGCGCCGCTGCGGCATCGCGGCTCGAACCGCCGCGGTCTCGCGCGGAGAGATGCTCGCAGAGCGATCGGCGACAAAGGCCACCGCGAGCGCCCGCGTGGGCCAGCGAACCCGCGCGTCGGAGATCGCCAGCACCAGGAGGGCGGCCGTCACCACCCGCGCGGTGGTGGCGACGAGCACCTGGGCGCGCGTGGCGTCGAGCCGGTTGCGCCACGCCATCGCCGCCAGGAGCGGACACACCGCGAGGCCCCACAGCACCCAGGGCTGACCGATGGAGAGCCAGGAGAGGTTCATCGCAGCCTCCCGCGGGCGGTGAGCCACCACTCGCCGCAGAGCAGCGCGAGCGTGACCAGCGCGAGCACGAGCGCGAGGGAGGCGCGCCCCGGCGTCGCGACGTCACCGCCGTCCCCGCGACGCTCCACCGCGGGGATGGCCCCCGAGAGCTCCGCGGCGCTGACGGCGACGACGCGCTCGCCGACGCGCTGGAGCCCCGCCGCCCCGGTGTCGTAGCGGCCGCCGATGGGCTCGCCCGGAGGCTGCCACGCGCGGTACTCGCGCTCCCGGCGATCAAGCCACACCAGCGTGTTGTGAATGAAGAGGGGGAAGGCGACGCGGCGCGGCAGGTCGGTCCCCGCGGAGTCGAAGCCGAGGGCCACCACGCGGTCGCCGCGGTCGCGCGCGATCGCCAGCGCGTCGCGCCCGCTGCGCACCAGCACACGATCGTCGGCCTCGGGGAGGAGGGCCCGCGCCCGCTCGACCCGCACCTGATCGAGGCGGAGGCCGGCGAGCACCCGATGCTCCGTGGCGACGGCTGTCACCCGTGGCGTCGTGAGCTCACGGCCGACGCGGACGCTACGCCCCGCGCTGACCCCGACGAGGAGGAGCGCCGGGTGATCGACGGGCGGATCGGGGGCGACCCGGTCGAGCACGACGACGTTGTAGCGACCGAGCGAGCGTCGCCGCGAAGCGAAGCCCGCCGCGTCGACCACCTCCAGGTCGACCGAGGGATTGGCGCCGAGCGCATCGGCGAGGTAGCGGTCGCCGGGCGTCACCAGCAGGACGCGCGTCGCGGCCACGGGGGCGAGCGCGGCGTACGCGAGGTCGTCGCGCGCGAGGGCGTCGCGGCCGCCGTCGAGGGCGACGTCTTCGAGCGACGCGGTGAGCTCGGCCTGGGCGCTGGAGAAGCCGCGGGCCCGGTGTTCGCGCAGCTCGCCGGGGGCCAGCGTGAGGGCCTCCTCGGCGATGACGGTGCCGCGGTCGCGGATGACGAGACGGGCTCGTCCCTGGCGACCGGCGTACGAGCGAACCTCGCAGCGCACGTGGTACTCGCCGAGGGCGCCGGGGTCGCGGCGGGCGTCGAAGCCCGTGATCGCGAGCGTCTCGCCGGGCGCGCCGACCGGCACGAAGGCCACCGGAATCGCATCCACGGTGAGCGTGAAATCATCGCGGTCGGAGAGCACCACGACCCGCCCCGCGCCCCCTCCCCCGCGGACGATCGAACGCGCCAGCGAGATCGCCCCCGCGACATCGGCGACCCCATCGTCGACGTCCACATCGGCGAGGGCGCGGTCGACGTCCGCCGCCACGCGGGTCAGCGGCGCGACGACGCCCGCCCGCACCCCCGCCCGCACGACGGCGACGCGACCGTCGACGGTGCTCGCCTGGGCGGTCGCCCGCGCCGCCGCGAGGGCCTCGTCGAGGCGACGTCGGCCGCGCGCATCCGTGGTCGCCATCGTGCGGTCGGCGGCCACCACGAGCACGGTCGAACCGGGAGCGCCGGCGCCGGGCCGCGGGTCGCCGAGCTCCAGCACGAGCAGCGTCGCGATGGCGAGCGAGAGCAGCATCGCGGCCCAGGGGATGCGCGTGGCGAGGGGCGAGCGGGGGCGCGAACGCTCCGCCGCGCGACGCCAGAAGGCCACGCTGGAGACGGTGTGGGGCCGCGGCGTGCGACGCAGGAGGTACATCGCCACCACGGCGGCGGCGGTGGCGAAGGCGAGGCCGAGGACGGCGGCGAGCGACAGGGCGGCGAAGGTCACCGGGCCTCGAGGGCAGGAGCGAGCACCTGCCGGAGCACCTGATCGAAGGGAAGCTCCACCGGCGCGTCGACGAACACCCCACCCGCGCGTCGACACGCGTCGCGGGTGCGGTCGACGTGGGCGGCGACCTCCGCGCGGTAGGCGTCGAGGAGGGCCGCCGTCGCAGTGAGCCGGAGCGTCTCGCCCGTCTCCGCGTCGGTGAGCTCAAGCTCGCCGCGGAGGTCGGGCGTGTGGTCGGCGTCGCAGCGGACGCGCACCACGCAGAGCTGGTTGCCGCGCTGGGCGAGGGCGTTGAGGCTCGCGGTCCAGTCGACGGCCTCCATCAGGTCGCTGACGACGACGACGTAGCCGCGCGCAGGGAATCGCTCCAGAAAGCCGCGGGTGGTCTCGGCGAAGCTCGTCGCGCCGCGCGCTTCGAGCCCACGGAGAAAGCCCTCCAGGCCGGGGTACTGGTCGCGGCGACGGAGTGCCTCGGTGGGGCGGCCGAGCGCCTCGCGGAAGGGGGCCACGCGCACGCGGTCGACCTGGTTCATGCCGAGGAACCCGAAGGCGGCGGCGACCCGACGCGCGGCTTCGAGCTTCGGCGGGTCGCCCAGGGCCATGGAGCCCGACACGTCGACGAGCACATGGACGCGGGCGTCGCGCTCCTCCTCGAACGTCCGGACGGAGAGGGAGCGGTCGCGGGCGAAGGCGTTCCAGTCGATGGAGCGCGCGTCGTCGCCGGGGGTGTACTCGCGCCGCTCGGCAAACTGGAGCCCCGCCGAGCGCGCGTCGCCGCGGTGTGCGCCGTGGTCACCGCCCGTCGCGTTGGGTCGGACGCGCAGGCGCAGGCCCTCCAGCAAGCGCATCGCGGCGCGGTCGAGGAGGCCCGTCACGGCGCTCACGGGCGGTTCGCGCGCGCCGTCGGGACGGCCTTCAGCACCTGCTCGACCACCGCGTCGGCCGTGACGCCGTCGGCGATGGCGTCGAAGTTGCGCACGATGCGGTGACGCAGGCACGGGAGCGCCGCGCGACGCACGTCTTCGAAGGCCACGTGGACGCGCCCGTCGAGGATGGCGAAGTACTTGGCGGTGAGCTCCAACGCCTGCGCGGCGCGGGGGCTGGCGCCGTGCTTGAGGTACTTCTTCACCGCGGGCGGCGCGCTCGGCGACTCGGGGTGCGTCGCGAACACCAGCGCCACCGCGTACTGAAGCATCGGCTCGGCCACCGGCAGCGAGCGAACCGCGCGCCCCGCGGCCTGGAGCTGCGCCGCCGCGGCCACCTTGTTCACCTCGACGTCGTACTGGCGGGCGGTGCGCGCGACGATGGCCATCATCTCCACCTCCGACGGAAACGGGATGAGGAGCTTCATCAGAAAGCGGTCGAGCTGCGCGTCGGGGAGGGCGTAGGTGCCTTCGGACTCCAGCGGGTTCTGCGTCGCGACGACGAAGAACGGTGCGTCGAGCGGGTGCGTCTCGTTGCCGAGCGTGATCTGCCGCTCCTGCATCGCTTCGAGCAGCGCGCTCTGCGTCTTCGACGAGGCGCGGTTGATCTCGTCGGCCAGCACCACGTTGGCGAAGAGGGGCCCCTTGCGCAGCGTCATCGACGGCCGCCCCTCGGCGTCCACCGAAACCATGTGCGTGCCCAGAATGTCCGACGGCATCAGGTCGGGCGTAAACTGAACCCGCGAGAACTTCAGCGACACCACGTCCGCCAGCGTCCGCGCGAGCACCGTCTTGCCGAGCCCCGGCGCCCCCTCCATGAGCACGTGCCCGCCGAGGATGAGCGAGCCGATGAGGCACGTGATGATGTCGTCCTGGCCGACGACGCGCGCGCTCACCTCCTTGTGCATCGCCGCCGCGAGCGAACGGACGCCTTCGAAGGGATTGGGGCCGGAGGTCGGATCAGCGTAGGCCATCGGAGGTCCTTCTTCAGCGGGGCGTGGGAGACGCCCCCTGGATGCGTTGAAAGTAGCGTCGGACGTAGGCGCGGAGCGACGGCGGGACGCGCTGCGTGGTCATCACCGACTCGGGGTCGTCGCCCGTCGGAGCGCCCAGTGATCCATCGCCAGGAGCGTCGGGAAGGAGCGCTCCGGGCGCGATGGGCGCCTCGCTGGTCGGCCCCGTGGGAGCCCCCTGCTGCGCCACGCCGGGCATCATCACGCCCTGCGCACCGGGCGCGATCTGAGCGGGCTGACGGGGCACTCCCCCCGGATCGACGCTGTGCCCAAAAGGCCCGACGGCGCCCGGCGTCGCGACGCTGAGCCGGTCGCCCGCGCCCGCTCCCCACGCGTGGCCACCCTGCGTGCGGTTGGCGCCCGAACCGCCCTGCTGCCCACCGCCCTCCGAGCCCGGCGCGCCGCGCGCCTGCCCCGGTCCGCGGCCGCCCATGCGGTTGTCGCCGTCGCCCTCGGTGGTGCCGCTCCCGCGGTCGAACCGACTCATGGTCTGCGCCCCCGCGCTCCCCGACTGGGCCGCCCGATCGCCGCGCGCGAAGCCCGTACCCGACGCGCTCCCGCGGTTGTCGCCGACGTCCCCGCCGGTCGAACCGTTGCGCGGATCCGCGGCGCCGCGCCCTTGCGACTGCCCGTTGGGGGCCTGCATCGAGGGGCTGTCGGCGCCGCCGCTCGCGCCGGGAGCGCGCGACATCCCCTGCGCCCGCCACGCCTCCGAGACGCCCTGCGCGCCACCTTGCGCCGCGCCCGGCGAACCCTGCCCCGACTCACCGCGCCGCCCGGTCTGCCCGGAGCCTCCCTGCTGGCCCTGCTGCCCGCTCTGCCCCTGCTGCCCGGACTGCCCCGGCTGTCCGCTTTGCCCCGGCTGACCCTGCTGCCCGGGCTGACCCTGTTGCCCTTGCTGACCTTGCTGGCCCTGCTGGCCCTGCTGGCCTTGCTGGCCCGGCTGCGGTTCACCCGCTTCGCGCTCCTGACCACCCTGCCCGGGCTGTGCGCTCGGCTCGCCGCGGAGGGCCTCCTGCTCGCGCTGCGCGGACTCGGCGGCGCGTCGCTCGGCGTCGCTGCGCGCACTCTGCTCACGCTCCCGTTGCTCGGCGGCGTTCTGCGCCACCTGGTCGTGGAGCGCTTCGAGCGACTCGCGCGCCCGACGGAGGTCATCAGGCTCGGCGTGAGCCTCTCGCGCGAGGGCCTCACGGGCCTGCGCCAGCGCCTCGTGGAAGCGCTGCCCGTCGTTGGCGTCGCGCGCCCGGGCGGCGTCGTTGAGGGCCCGCGACGTGGCCGGAAGCTCCCGTCCGAGCGCGCGGCTCGCCTCGTCCAACGCCCGCCCCGTCTCCGCCGACGGAACCGCCCCTTCACGCTCCGCGCCGCGCGCCTCACGCAGCGCCCGGTCGAGGTGCGCGGTGGCCTCATCGAGCGTCGGCGCCGCGTGCTCGCCGGGTCGCGCGGCGCTGGCGGCTGCTTCCCGCTGCGCCTGCGCGAGCGCCCGTTGTGCGTCGGCCTCACGCCGGGCCGCTTCGTCGCGCCGCGCCCGCGCCTCCGTCGCGCGATCGAGGAGCTGACCGAGCTGACGCTGGGCCGCGGCCTGCGCGTTGGAATCGCCCGCGCGACGCGCCTCATCGAAGCGCGCGTTGGCCCGCTGAATGTCTTCCTGGAGCGCCGCGAGCCGCGCCGCTGCCTCTTCGCGCGCGAGGCGGGCCTGCTGCTCGGCGCGTTGCGCCTCCTGGGCCTGCGGGGACAGCGCGGCGTTCGCGTTCGTCTGCGCGGCGTGGGCGGCGGCCTCGGCCGCGTGGGCGCGATCGAGTGCGGCGGCGGCGCGCTCGATCGCCTCGACGCGCCGGGCGGCGGCGCGGGCGGACTGCTCGGCGAGGGCGCGCTCCAGGGCGTTGATCTCGGCGTCGAGGCGTCGTCCGGGCGAGTCGCGCAGGGCCTCACGAAGCGCCGCGGCGCGGGCGGCGATGGCTTGCGGCGTCTGGGCGGCGGGGTGCGGCGGCGCGAAGGCCGCGCGGCGAGCGGCCCAGCGCGCGAGGGCGCCCGCGGCCGGGAGCGCGACAAAGCACGCGAGCACCGACACCGCGCCGAGGGCCACGTAGCGCGGGGCACGCAGCCGGGGACGCGGCGGAGAAGGAACCTCCCCACGCCCCTTCAGAAAGCTCGTCGCCTCCTCCAACTGAAGCGCGTGCGGGGTCGAGCGATCGTCGAGCGCGGCGAAGTGCAGCGCCGAGACGAAACGATCCTTCGCGTCGAGGACGAGGTCGAGCGCCGACGCAGCACCGAAGGCATCGACCCACCGCCCCCGCACCTCGCGCGCCGCAACGAGAATCCCCACCGCGACGCCGGCCGTAATGGCCCAGGGCGTGGGGGCCCGCCAGAGCCGCGCGCCGAGCGTGACCGCGGCGCTCGTAGCAAGGCCCGCGAGGCCCGCGTCGAGCACGACCCAGGTGTTCATCCGCCGCCCCACCCGCTCGATGGCGTGCGAGATCTCAGCGGGGACGATGGCGACGGCGCGGTGGGCGGGGAGCTTCACGGTAGGAGTTGGGACGGTCGCGACGCAGCTTCGATCTGGAGGGGACTCACAACCTTGGAGCGGCGGATGCTCGCACGCGCCGGGTTGATACGCCCGTGGATCGTGATTGCTTGCAGTCGGCGTCCGCCCCTACAGCACGGAACAAGCGTCCGCGGAAGGCGCGACGGTGTCCAGCGGCGTGAGGTCGCAGCCGCCGTCCGCACGAACCACCACGCGGGCGACGCGCCAGAAGGTGTTGGCGCTGCAATCCCCGCTCGTTGTACCCGCGAGCGGGCGGCTCGTGTAGACGGCCGCGGGCGTGGTTCCAGAGGCGCCGCAGTACACCCGCACGGTGGCGATGCGCCCCGCGGCCCGGGCGTAGTGGTGCACCCCGACCGCGTACGACGCGCCGGTGGGCGGGGCGTCGACGCGGATGTTCTCGGGGCCGTTGCCCGACACGTTGTCGACCACGAGGGCCGCCCCGAAGGCCGGGCGCATGTTGGCGTAGTGGCAGTCGTCGGCGCCAAACCAGCGCGTCGCCGTCGCGTTGTCGACGAGGTGAAGATCGACATCGCCGGGGCCGTCCCAGGTGAGCTCCACCCGCACGCCGCGCGCGTTGGCCGTCACGTCGAACGCACACGAGCGCGTCACCCCGAGGCCATCCACAGCGCTCACGCGCACCCGGTAGACGCCGACGATCAGCGGCTGGAATCGTTCGGTCGCCTCGGTCGCGGGAGAAGGCGCCCAGCGGGCCGACGTGTCGCCCCCAGGCGGCGCCGCGATCACCGTCCACTGAAAGTCTCCCACCAGGCCCGCTGCCGTGACCGTGAGCGCCCGCGTGTCGCCCGCGAACATCGACACGGCGCTGGGGCACGTCAGGGTGCCCGCGCACGCGTCGTCGACCACGCCGTCGCAGTCGTCGTCGAGGCCGTTGCACACCTCCGCGCTCGGCACCCCCGGAACGCACGCGGGAGCGACACCCCGCACGCACGCGGGGCCGGTTCGTCGGCACGCCCCGACGCCGCACGTCACGTCGCCCATGCCCTCGTCGACCAGCGCGTTGCAGTTGTTGTCGCGCCCGTCGCAGGTCTCGACCGCGGCGCATGCCACGCAGGCCCCCGCCCCGTCGCACTGGCTGGCGATGGGCGGCGCCCAACGGAGCGAGCTCCCCGAGCGGACCGACCCCGCCGTGTTGAAGCTCACCGCGTCGTAGCGAGCGCCGTCACCGCGCTGGATGCCGACGGTCGCGCTCGCGCCGGTGGCCCGCGCGTCGCCGAGCATCGGGCCGTAGACCACGTCGATCGCCTGCGTCGACTCCTCGAGGATCACTTCAAACTGGAGCGACGCGCCGAGGTCGCCCGTGACGCCGCGGTCTTCGAGGTCGACGCCCGCCCACTCGACGAGGAAGAGGCGCTCGGGGGCGCGGCCGAGGGAGCCCACGCAGAGCCCAGCGGGGCGCGTCTGGAGGTCGTCCCAGAAGGGCAGAATGGCGTCGCCGAGGCCCGCGGCAGGGAGCGGCGCGTTGGTCCACTCGGCGGTCGCGGACGGGAAGGCGAGGAGGCCGTTCACCGCCGCCCCCACCTGCGTGTAGGTGGTTCCGTAGAAGCGAAACGCGAAGGGGAGCGTGAGGTCGAGGGTGTCGTCCGTCGCCACCGGCAAGGCCACCGTGGCGCCCGGGAGCGCGCAGGCGTCGATGAACCCGAAGGGCGACGCGCCGCGGGTGTAGTCTCCGACCCCGAGCGCGCAGACCGTCCCCGACGAGCGGTCGCTCACGCCCACGCAGACGGGCGCCCCGGTGGCGCAGGAGATCCGTCCGAGCTGGCAGGGATTGCCCGCGTCGCACACGGCCCCCTCGTCGCACGGCGAGCACGCCCCCGACCCGTCGCAGACCAGCCCGTCACCGCACGCCGTCCCCACGGGCAGGGGCCCCGCGTCGACGCAGGTGGGCATCGCCGCGTGGGGGCACGCGATGACGCCGCGGCGGCAGACCCCCGCGGTGAGGCACTCGCTGCCGGCGGCGCAGCGGAAGGGCGACTCCGCGGGCAGGCAGCGGTATTGGAGCTCCACGCCGCCGAGGGCCGGGGCGAGGTCGTCGTCGGGCCCGGGGTCGAAGCGCGCGACGAGCTCGACGAAGTGAGCGTGCGCCAAGCCCGGCAGCGCCCCCTCCAGCGTGTCACCGAGGTCGTAGCTCGTGGTAAGCGCCACCGGCCCAGCGTCGCGCGGCGCGTCGGGCAGGCGGATCGGCGACGCAGCGGTGAGTTCGGCGGCCGTCTCCGCGGCCCGGACTTCCATGCGAATGGAGGCGCCCGGCGGCACCCGCGCGGTGGAATTGAGGCGGCCCCAGGTGGGCGCGGAGCCCTGGGCGGTGGGGGGGCAGCTCGCCTGAAAGACGCGACGCCAGACGGCCCGCTCGCAGGTCTGGGCGTTGGAGTATGGGGTCCAGCGGAGGCGCGTCCCCGCCGTGATGACGCCCGGGGTGTTGAAGGCGACGAGGTCGAAGCGGGTGCCGCCACCCTCCTGCACGCCCACGGTGGCGCTGGAGCCCGTGGCCCGATCGTCCGCTCCCTGCATGCTGCGATAGAGCACGTCGGTGGTCTGCCCGGCCTCGCTGAGCACGACTTCGAAGGTGAGGTGCGTGGCGGGGTCGGGGGCGGGGTAGAAGCCGGCGTCGTTCCATTGAAAGACCGCGCGGCGATTGGGGGCTGCGCCGACGAAGGCGACGCACACGCCGCCGCGGAGCACGAGGTCGTCCCAGAACGCGAACACCGTGTTGGGCGCGCTCGGCGCCGGGAGCGTGGTGTTGCTCCACGGGACGGAAGCCGCTGCAAACTGGAGCATTCCGTTCGAAGAGACGTGGACGCTCCGGTAGGGGACACCCCAATACGAGAACGCGAAGGGGAGCCCGATGGGCGCGCTGGCGTCGTCGGCCCCCGCGAGCACGACGGAGCTCCCCGGCGCCGCGCACGCGTCGATCCACGCGGTGGTGGACGTGGAGCGGAGGTAGGGCCCACCCGGGCGACGCTCGCAGGCCGGCGCGACACCACCGGGGCCCGTCCCCGCCGGGCAGAACACGGCCGGCGCGAGGTCCGCGGTCGCGAGGCGCTCGGCGCCCGGGGGGAGCGGGTCGGCGGCCTCGTGGCAGTCGACGATGTGTCGGCAGCTCGGGTCGCACTCGCCGGGGCAGGGCATCGCGACGCCCACGTAGCGATGGCTCGAATCGATGGCCTCGCAGGCCGACCACGCGCCCGCCCGACACACGCGTTGGCCGAGGCGACAGATGCCTTCGGGGCCGTCGGCGGTGGTGTCGGTCGCAGCGTTGCACGCCACGGGCGCTGCGGCTGCCGCACAGGGGCACCCGCGCGCAGGACGGAGGCACGCGCGGCACTCGTTGGTGACCCGCGGGTCGGTGTCATCGCAGTCGGGGCCGCGCAGACAAGCCGCGCCAAACCCGTCACCGTCCCCGTCCGTGCACGACCGAGCGCTTTCCTGATTGGGCACCTCCGCGTCTCCACCGCTACGAAGCGCGGCGGGCGAAGGGGTCGCGAGATCGCCACAGGCCGCCAGCAGCGCCATGGCGACGATCATCTTCACCAGAGATCGAGCACCGAGCATTCAGGTCCTCCGGTCGTGGGTGGTGCGCGGACGTCGGCGATCACCGCGCGCGTAAGGGTTTGCGCACGATAGCGCACCCTCAGCGGTGGTGTGCGATGACGGCTGATTCCAACGGCCGCGCGTTTAATTGCTATCGGCCATTACACACGACACGAACCCGATGAAAAGGGGAAGTGCCTTGAAAAACACCTGAATGGAAAGGGTGCGAGCGACCATCTACCGTCAGGTGGGTGCGCGTGGGGGGAGAATCTATCCTGACTTCGCCTGTGTGCTGAATGCACAGTGTCCGCGCCCCTACCCACTCGTTCAACGTGTTGTGTGCCCTCCCCAACGCCCCGGGGCGGCGGCGGCGTTGCCAAAATTCACGAGGAGGGAAGGACGCCGCGGCATCTCGCTGAGCTGGGTGCCCAGGGCTCGCGGACGCTCGGCCTGGGCTATCGTCGGATCACCCGCAAAGCCGGGTTCAAGAA
>JBILLV010000613.1:0-3221 GCA_044375895.1 Polyangiales bacterium
TCGCCCGACGCGGGACCCACGACGGCGACACGACGGCCCTGCACGATCGGGCCGAGGTAGGTGATGAGGGCGAGGTCGGCGAGGCGAACGCGGGTCGAGGTCGGCGTCGTGGTCATGTCGGGCGCGGGAGTGTATCGACGCCCCGACCGCGTGACCACAGAGGAAAGTGACCGCTCAGGAAGACTGCCCGTCACCCTCGCGGAGGAGGGGGGCGAGCTCGCCGCGGCCGTGGAGCTCACGGACGATGTCGCAGCCGCCCACGAACTTCCCGCCCACGTAGAGCTGCGGGATGGTGGGCCAGCTCGCGTACTCCTTGATGCCCTCCCGGACGTTCGGGTCGGCCAGGACGTTCACGTCCTTGAAGTCGGCCCCGAGGCCCCTGAGGATGTTGACCACGGCTCCGGAGAAGCCGCACTGGGGAAACATCTTGGTCCCCTTCATGAAGAGAACGACCTTGTGGCCGTTCACGAGCGAATCGATCTTCTGGCGGGTGGCGTCATCCATGGCCGATCGACTAGGCCCGAAGTGCGCCCGTGTCAACGGGGGGAGTGACACCCGTGTCAGTTGACGGTCTCGCTACGTCCCTCCCTGACGGTTCGAATCACTACCGCAGGCGGGTGGAAGAAGGAAGCTCGTTTCTCTGGTGCGGCTGTGAGAGCCATGTGCACCATGGGACCTTCTCTGTCGTCTCCGGGCATGACCTCCCTCGGCGCCGCGCTCGACGCGCTCCCCCTCACGTGGAGCCCTCCGCACGAGGCGGCGCGGCTCGCGCTCTACCGCGGCACCTGCGACGAGCCGGGCGCCGCGACGCGCACCTTCCGCCACGACGAGGCGCTGTGGGAGGCGTGGTGGCGCGATGAGCTCGCGCTCACCGACGCCGTCGTGGTGTCGCGGCGGCTGGCGACGGTGGGGCGTCACCTCGCGGCCTCGCTCCTGCCGCGGCCGGTGGGCGACGAGGCCCGCGCGCTGCCGTGGACGCGCGAGCGCCTGCAGGGCTGGCTCCACGCGGTGACGCGTCGGTCGCACGCCGAGGTGGCGGCCCGGTGCAGCGCCGCGCTGGAGCGCCTCGGCGACGCCTGGAGCGCTCGCCTCGGGGGCTCGTGGTGCATCGACGACCTGCGCGCGCCGTCGGCGAAGGGTGCCTTGGTGGAGGCGGCGGAGGCCGCGATCGCGAAGGCGGAGGCCGACTACCGCGAGTGCGTCATCACGGACGGCGAGCGCTACAACAAGATCATCGACCATGTGAACGCCGCCATCGACGGTGCCGTCGGCGAGGCGCAGCGGGAGCTCATCGGGACGGCGCTGGAGCCCTACGCGCGGGCTTCGCGCTATCCGTCCAACTGGCGCTCGATGAGCGTCACGGTGGGCCTGGTCGCCTCCACCTGCGGGACGATCGTCGAGCGCCCGGTGTTCCCTTCGTTGGCGCAGGGCCTCGACGCGCCCGACTTCATGAGCCTCGCCACCGCGCGTCGCAACGGGGAGCTGGGCGCACGCAGCAAGCTCTGCGAGGTGGAGGCGATGTTCGATGACCTCGACCGCGCGCTCCGCGCGGTGCGGGTGGTGACGGACGATTGCGGCGCGCCGGGGGCGACGGCGCGGCGGCTGGTGGCGTGTCGCGCGCGGGATGGCGTGTGCGCGGCGTGCTACGGCCGCGACCCGGACGACGGCGCAGCGGTGGCCGTGGGTGAGGCCGTGGGGCTGCGCGCGGCGTGGGCGATCGCCTCGCTGATGGCACGACTGCCGGGCATCTGGCGGACGTACGGACCGATCTGGGGTGGTAGTCCCACGCGGCGGGTGAGCCGATACACGACGCGGGCCGGGGTGGTCCTCGTGGAGCCCGAGCTCTTCGTGAACGGGACGGCGGTTCGTCCCGGTCGCATCGAGGTCGTCGACGACGAGGGGGAGTGCGAGACGATCTTCGTGTGCGAAGGCGATCGCCTCCTCGTGGCTCACGGCGCGAGCGTGACCGCGCACACCGCGGTGGCGGGCTTCGATCCCTCGGTGGGACGGGTGTACACCGCACCCCTCGCGGCGGGGCGCAGTGCGCGGGTGTCCTTCGAGGCGCCGCCGGGGGCGATCCAGCCCGCGGGCGAATCGCGCTGGGCGATCGCGCCGACGGGGCCTCGCTGGGTCGTGATGACGGCGGTCGGAGGCGACCACCTCGCGCTGCACCTGCGGGTGGATGGGGTGGTGGTGCGGACGGTGTTCGTCGCCGTCGGGAGCGTCCTGCGCGTGACCGACGGCGACGTGGTGGTCGGCGGCGATGTGCTCGCGACCGAGCCGCTGCCCAAGACGGAGGACGAGCACTTCGAAGACAGCTTCGACAGGCTTCGCCGCACCCTCGACCTGGTGCGACCGCACGCATGGGGCGATCGGTCGCCTGCGGTGTTCGCCCCCTTCGATGGCGTGGTGGCGGAGTCCGAGCGTGACCATCGCAGTGCGGGGTGCATCACGGTGCAGGGCTTTCGGGGCGAGACCTTCTCGCGCAAGGTGAGGTCTCGCTACGCCACGTGCTTCGCAGGGGAGGTGGTGCTGCGCGGCGACGTGCTCTCCTACGGCCACAAAAGCCTCCCGCGGCTCCTGCGCTACCGCGGAGAGCGTCACGTGATCGACGCGCTCGTGGGCCGCTTCACCCGCGCCGCGGCCGAGCATGGCCAGCCCTTCGCGGCGGTGCACGCGGAGCTGCTCGTCCGCGCGATGCTCGACTGGCGGCGGGTGCGGCGCGCGGGCGACTCCGGGCTGCGCCGCAACGCCGTG
Source organism: Polyangiales bacterium (assembly GCA_044375895.1). Lineage (GTDB taxonomy): Bacteria > Myxococcota_A > Polyangia > Polyangiales > CAISKJ01. Next base: position 2,758 of record JBILLV010000613.1, read on the forward strand.
GTGCCGCGCGCGGACTTCGAACGCGCGTGTGACGCCGTGCGGGCGCGGGGTGGGGAGATGCCCGAAGGGGTGACGGTGATCCGCGGGCTGGGCACGCTGGCGGGGCGGCGGTGGAAGGTGTCGCACCGCGAGCGAATGGAGGCGCGTGCGGTGCAACGAATGGAGGAGGAGCGCTCGGAGGAGGCGTAGCGCGCTGCGGCAGGTCAGCAGCCGCCGGGGCAGGGCGTGGTCTCCTCGGGGCGCGTCCGTCGGCGCCCGACGAGCGTCCAGGTCGTGTGGACTGGGCAATCGCACGCGACCTCCGTCACCTGGGTGACGCGCGGATGTCCGTCGTAGCCTCGCCAGACCACGGCCTCGGCGTTGGTGGCGGAGCGCCGCACGAAGGCCGTCACCCCGCCGCAGCGCACCGGCTCCCAATCGCGTGTGTAGGAGATCGCCTCCCCGCTCTCAAACACCGTGTCGGG
>JBILLV010000254.1:0-13220 GCA_044375895.1 Polyangiales bacterium
GGCCACCCGCTCGCTCGGGGGCTGATCCATCACCGCGCCGACCTCGCCCCAGCACGACACGCTCCCGCCGCGCACGAGGGCGCACTGGAGGGCGCCGTTGCCCGCGATGCTGACGACGTCGCGCAGGTCGGGGACGGGGGTGGCTGCGCCTGCGGCGATGGTCCAGCAGACGACCTCGCCGCTCGCGCGGAGGGCGCAGCGGCCCGCGATCTGACGGGCGTCGGTGAGCCCGGTGATCTCGAAGGCATCCGCGCTCCCCTGCTTGCACACGACCGTCCCCGCGGCGCGGCGGGCGCACAGGACGGTGGGGCTGACGGACGCGAGGGCGATCTGCGCAGCGTCGGTGATGCCCTGCACGCGGGTGAAGGTGCCGCGGTTCGAGCGCTCGATGCCGTCGAAGGCGCCGACGTGGATGCCCGTGGCGAAGACGCTGCCGTCGTTGGTGCGGGCGAAGGTCATCCCGAGGGCGGTCACCACCTGCGTCACCCCGCGCATCGGCATCGCGGGGACGTCGGGGACGTCGGGGGTGGTGGGGACGTCAGGGATGGCGGGGACGTCGGGGAGGTTGGTGGCGTCGGGTGGCGCGGCGTCGCGGCGGGTGCGCCAGTCGTCGCGGACGCATGCGGGGGCTGCGAGCGTGAGGAGGAGCCATGGCCAGATCGAGGTTCGCGAACGCTCACCCTGGGCACGGATTGGGGGCATGGGATGCGCATCGGGCGGCGCGGCCTCCATCCCCCGCTCGCTATCGCTCGCGCGTTTCCCCTTCCTCCGTCGCAGGAAGCGCCAGAGGAAGGGGCCGTTGATGCGCTGTAGCGCGGCGATGCGCACCTCACACTGCACCACTGCTTCGCCACGATGCGCCCCGCGGTCGCCACCATGCGCCCCGCGGTCGCCACCATGCGCCCCGCGGTCGCCATGATGCCGCAGCGCGCTCGCCCCGTCGCCAGGCTCACGCTGCCGGGCGGAGCGGTGGTCCAGCGAGGGTTGCGCATCGCCGCTTTGCGGTGCGTCGATGGCCCCTTCCTCTGGCGCTTCCTGCGACGGAGGAAGGGGGAACGCGCGAGCGTTAGCGAGCGGGGGATGGAGGCCACGCCGGGCGTTGCTCATCACTTGGAAACGCTCACCCTCGGCGGTTGGAAGGATGGGGTCATGATCAGAAGCTCAGACGAAATCCATGGGGCGACGCCGTCGCGGTGGGCGTCGCGCGGCTGCCCGTCACACGCGCGACCACGTACCACACCACCGCGCCGGTGAGCGCCGCCGCCCCCACCGCCAGCGCGACGTTGGTGGCGGTGAGGCGCGTGGCGTAGTCGTCGTCGCGCGCGTCGGCGACCGCACCCGCCGCGGCGTTGGGGCAGCGCTCGGGGACGGGGCACGCGGCGTCACGCTCGGCCTGCGCGCTCCCCGCGAGGCCGAAGAACACCCCCGCCAGCGCGAGGCCCGCCACGCCCGCACCACCGAGGACCCACGGCCCCACGCCCGGCGACGACGGGGTCGGTTGGGGCGCTGCGACGGGCGGAATCACCCGTGGCGGCACGACGACGGGCGCAGGCGGCGGTGGCGGTGGCGGTGGCGGCGGAGCCTCGGGCGACAGCGCGACGTCCACCACGGTGAGGGCTCCCTCCGTGGCGGTGACCTCGCGCTCGAAGCGGACGTGACCGGGAGCCTCCGCGACGACCCGCATGGCGCCCGGCATCACGGGCGTGGCGACGCCGAACAGCGCCGGCAACACCGCGCGCCCGCCCACCTGCACCACGAGGCCCGCCGGTGCGTTCGCGGCGACACGGAGCTCCAGCCGTCCGACGCGGGGCTCGACCTCGGCGCGGACGGTCTCGCACACCTGCACGATGGTCTCGCGGTTGCGCAGCGTGGCGTCGAGGGCGACCTCGCGGAGGCACGCGCGGGCCTGGTCGAGCGCCTCCACGCGCTGGTCGAGGTGCTGGTGCTCCCGCGCGAGGAAGGCCGTGAGCGATGGGGTGACGCGCAGCGTGGCGGCGCGGCGGGCGAGCTCCAGCGCGCGGACGTGGTCGCCGGCCTGCGAGGCCGCGTCGGCCTGGGCGACGAGCTCGCGGCGGGCGGATTGCGCGGGGTCGTCCTGCGCCGAAGCAAGCCGGGGCACGAGCGCGAAGAGCACGAGGAGGCACGGAGAGCGCTTCATTCGACGACGAGCCTCGGCGCGCTCGGCGCCACCACGCGCACCCCCGCGTCGGGCGCCACCACCCGGCGCGGCACGCGCCGCGGCGCCACCTTCGTCGCCACCGGCGGCGCTTCCACCGCGCGCACCGCCGACGGCGTCGTCTCGCGAGCGGTCTCCGCCACGCGCGCAGGCGCCTCCACCACGGGAGCAGGCGCCTCCACCACGGGCGTCGGCGCCACCCGCGCCACGGGCGCCGCCGGACGTGCGCTCGCGTTGCCCGCCCGATGCGTCGTCGCCGCGAACACCAGCGCCACCGCCGCCGTCGCGAGCGCCGCCACCACGACGACCCACGCGCTCGTGCGACGCGGCGTCACCGCCACCGGAACCACCGACGGCGTCGGCGCAGCCGGCGGCGTGACGACCGCCGGGGTGCTCGATGCCGTGGCCACCGTCGCAGGCGCGAGCGTCTCCGCAGCCTGCGTAGACGGCGGGCTCCGACGCGGCGCCCGCGGGTGCGCGACCCACGCGGCCTGCGCCTCCTCCACGCACGACGACAGCTCCGTCCAGAGGGCTGCGGCGCGCTGCGGGCGGTCGGCGGGGTAGCGCGCCATCGCCCGCGCCAGCACGGGTTCCCAGGGGCCCACGTCGACGCCCGCGCGCCCCGGCGTGGGCCGCTCGCTGCGCAGGATCGCCTCCACCACCCCGGCCCCCTGCACATCGCCGTAGGGTCGCTCGCCGGTGAGCACTTCGGTCACCAGCAGGCCCAGCGCGTGGACGTCGGTCCAGGGGCCGGTGCGGGTGCGGGTCACCTGCTCGGGGGCGGCGTAGGCGGCGCTGAAGGCCACGAGCGACGAGTCGGTGGCGGTGTGGCCGCTGCCCGGGTCGCGGTCGTCGTCGGCCTTCGCGATGCCGAAGTCGATGACGCGCAGCCCCGGCGCGCCCCGCGCGGCCTTCACCACCATCACGTTGGAGGGCTTGATGTCGCGGTGACACACGCCCGCGTCGTGGGCGAAGGCGAGGGCGTCAAACGCCGGCTGGAGCAGCGCCAGCGCCTCCCGCGGCGAACGCCCGTCGGCCCCGCGGAGCGACTCGTCGAGCGTGACGCCGTCGAGCCATTCCAACGCCATCCACGGGTGTTCGATGCCGTGGTGCGAGGCCACGCCGACGTCGAAGACACGCACGATCGCGGGGTGGCTCAGCGCCGCGAGCGTCTGCGCCTCCTTACGGAAGAGCGCGAGCCACGCGGCGCGGGCGTCGCCTTCGCGCGGCGAGAGCACCTTGAGGGCGATGGGGACGTCGAGCTCCCGATGGCGCGCGCGATACACCGTCGCGAAGCCGCCCCGCGCGACGGCGGGGCCGACTTCGTAGCGATCGAGGAGCACTTCGCCGGTCAGGCTGGGGTCGGCGCTGGGGTCGGGCATCGCGTCGGCGGAATCGGGACTCTACGCGCTCGGACGCGGTGGCGAGAAGGGGTGATATCGCCTGTCATCGCGTCGCGTGGGGGCAACGCTCTACACGTCGGCCATGGCGCAGCGCCCGCTGGTGGGAAATGCCGCGCCGCAGGAGGTCACCGATGTCCGCTTCGTCTGCCGCCCCCACCGATGCCATCACCGTCAGCTCGTGGAACGAGTGGGACCCGCTCCGTCACGTCATCCTCGGCGTCGCCGACGGCGCGTGCTTCCCCGTCTCCGAGCCCGCCATTCACTACGACCCCGATGAAGACCCCGCCTACGTCGGGCGCCGCGGCCGTCTGCCGCAGGACCTCGTCGACCGCGCCAACGCCGAACTCGACAACGTCGCGACGATCCTTCGACGCCGCGGCATCCGCGTCGACCGGCCGACCCCGATCGACTTCTCGCGCTCGGTGGTGACGCCCGACTTCGAACACCCGTCGATGCTCGGTTCGATGCCCGCCCGTGACGTCCTTCTCACGGTGGGGAGCGAGATGCTCGAGGCCACGATGTCGTACCGCTCGCGGTGGTTCGAGTACCTCGCGTACCGGCCGCTGCTGAAGAAGTACTTCGAAGCCGACCCGCGGATGCGCCACAGCGCGGCGCCGAAGCCCCGGCTCACGGCCGCGAGCTACAAGCCCGACTACTTCACGACGAGCATCGCGGACTTCGACAAGATCATCAGCAAGGCCGACAACCTCGACTTCGTCACGACGGAGGAGGAGGTGCTCTTCGACGCCGCGGACGCCACCCGCTGCGGGCGCGACATCTTCGTGCAGCACGGCTTCACCACCAACCTCAAGGGCATCGACTGGCTGCGGCGGCACTTCCCCGACCACCGCATCCACAAGGTGAACTTCCGCAACGACCCCGACCCCGTGCACATCGACTGCTCGCTGGTTCCGCTGCGGCCGGGGCTGGTGATGGCCAACCCCAACCGCCCCATCGTGATGGAGCCCGAGAAGGTGAAGCTCTTCGAACGCAACGGCTGGGAGGTGGTGATGGCCGCGAAGCCCGCCCACGAGCGCCAGATGCCGCTTTGCTACTACAGCGTGTGGCTCTCGATGAACTTCCTCACCCTCGACCCCAAGACCATCATCGCCGAGGAGACCGAGGTCTACCAGAACGAGCAGCTCTCGCGCCTGGGCTTCGAGGTGATCCCGGTGCCGTTTCGCAACGTGTACGCCTTCGGCGGGAGCCTGCACTGCGCCACCGCCGACGTGTACCGCGAGGGCACCTGCGAGGACTACTTCCCCCGTCAGTAACGCGCGCACCGGAGGCACCGACCCACCATGCAGAACCCCGTCGCACTCCAGCGCCCCGCGCCCGACGCCGCCCGCAGCCGCCACGCGGCCTACTGCGAGGGCTACTTCGCGAGCGTGTCGCCCTCGCACTTCCTCGGCATCTCGCTCACGACGGGCGTGTGCCGCAACATGTTCCCCTCGCCCGGCTCGACGAAGCTCGACGAGACCAACGCCTTCGACCTCGCCGAGGTGGCGCGGGCCAACCTCGGGCAGCTCAACGCGATCACGGTGTCGTCGTTCTGCGGGCCGCACGGGCTCATCTGGGGCCTCGACGTGTGCGCCCCCGCGGCCGGCCACCGCTCGCTCGGCGCCGTCACGCGCGGAACTCAGCTGGCGGAGGTGTTCGACCTCGCGGGACTCACCGCCGCCTTCGCGGGCCTGGTCGGCACGGTGGAAGACAAGCGCTTCCCCTTCCTCCCCGGCTCGCACGTCCCCGCGGCGATGAAGAGCCGCACCACCACCGAGCCCGGCGTGATCTACGCGGGCCTCGGGCTCGGCATCCCCGAAGACCGCACCCGCAACGCGTGCCTGCTGATGGAAGACGTCGGCTTCCTCCCCGGCAGCGACGACGCCGACGCGCCGCGCGAGCGCGCCAGGGAGTGCCTCGCGCAGGCCGTACTGGAGGTGGGCGTGAACCAGCGTGTGCGCTACGAGCGCGTGTTCGCGGGCGTCGCGGCGGCGGTGGTGGCGCCGGGGGAGACGGGCTGCGCGCTGGTGATGGCGCCGTACTTCCTCCTGGCGCGCGACGCCGTCCCCGAGCGCGGCGGGATGGAGGGGATGACGATGGAGCAGTGGGAGGAGGCGAGCCGCGGGCGCTTTCTGGCGCGGCGGTAGCTGGCGATCGCGCACCGTCGCCAGCCGTCGACAGCCGAGGAGCCGCCACCACACGCCGGTCGAAGGACGCATCCGCGCGTGCGGCGACGGTCGCACCCCCGTCATCAGGGCGGCGTTGCCAGACTCACCGCGTAGCAACGCACGTCGCGACCCAGGGCTCGCGGACGCTCGGCCTGGGCTAACGTCGGATCGCCCGCAGAGCCGGGCTCACTCCCCGTACGCCGTGGGGCCTTCTTGAACCCGGCTTTGCGGGTGATCCCACGCTAGCCCAGGCCGAGCGTCCGCGAGCCCTGGGTACAGGTGAGCGCCGCGATGTGCCTCCCGTACGCGGCGCCCGTCGGCCCATCGTCACCCTTCGTCACCCTTCGACACCCCCGTCGTCACCCTTCGTCACCGGCGCCAGCACCGCGCCGGAAACGCGTCGAAATCTCGTTGGCATCGCGGCTGCAACTGCCTGTGGCGTCGGCGCACGAAGCGCGGACTTCAACACCTCCACAGGACCACCACCCCAATGAACCTCACGCGTTGCCTCCTCGTCTTCTCCGTCGCCTCCATGGTCGCCTGTAGCGCGGGCCCTGACGACACCGACGGCCTCGCTCCGTCGGTCTCCGATGTCCAGCAGCGCGCCTGGCGACGCCTCGGCTCGGCCCCGGCCAGCCATCGCGTCGCCAACGAGTCCCCCGACCCGGTGGCCCTGCGGCGCCCGTCGCGCCTCGCGAGCCGGGTGCCCGCGGGCGCCAGCGTGCTCGACATGGACGGCGGCGAGTTCATCGGCGCCGTCGACCGCGCCCGGGTCGCCCAGAACGTCGCCGCCTACGACCGCACCCGCGCGGAGGGCCCGGTCGAGGCCCGCACGCGCCCCGCGGTGGTCTCCGACCCGCACGGCGCGTTCCAGAACATCCAGGGCTTCTCGGACAACCGGACGCGCATCTCGACGGGGTCGCTCGACAACGCGCCGTACAAGTACATCGGCCGCTACGAGATCCCCGTGACGGCGGGGACGATCAGCACCTGCACGGGCACGCTCATCGGGTCGCGCTACGTGGCCATCGCCGCGCACTGCGTCTACGACCGCGACGACGACGCGTGGATCTACGGGTACAACAGCACCCTCGGGATCTACCGCGGGAAGTTCTGCATCGACGGCGTGTGCGCCAACGTGTCGGCGCGCAAGATGAGCCCCGGCTGGGCCGGCGCCAGCGACCTGAACTTCCGCGAGCACGACTACGCCCTGCTCAAGCTCGACTCGACCCTCGGCACCACCAACGGCACCATGGGCCTCTCGTCGATCACCAACGACGGGACCGTGCGTGACCTCGACGCCCGCAACCACGGGTACCCCGGCGACCCGCCGGACGGCACCGCCTCGAGCGCGACCAACCTCTGGGGGATGCACTGCGACATCGTCGCGGCCCTCTCCGGTCGCCTCGCGTACAACTGCGACACCACCCCGGGGCACTCCGGCGGCCCGGTGTACTACTACAACAGCAACGGGACCTACTACATCCTCGCCGTGCACTCGGGCCCCAACGCCTTCGACAACACGGGCGCGCGCATGTCGACGGTGAGGGGCTGGTTCATCGACGAGATGGCGGGGTGGTGAGCGCGGCGACGATGTGAGGGAGGCGGGGCGGCGCGTGACGCTCTCAGGGCGCACGCGCCGCGCCGTCGTGTCGCCGATCACCCGCAAAGGCGGATTCAAGAGCCCCCACGGCGTACGGTGAGGGAGCTCGGCCGCTTCAACATCCCAGGGTTCGCCGAGCGCTCACCCTGGGCTCGCGTCGGATCGCCCGCAAAGCCGGGCTCACACGTCCTACACCATGGGGTTTCTCCTGAGCCCGGCTCTGCGGGCGATCCGACGCGAGCCCAGGCCGAGCGTCCGCGAGCCCTGGGCAGCGAGATGCCCGCGCTCGTCGGAAAGCTGCGACCGGTGAGCGACGTGCAATGCCCAGCGACCCCGCCGTGCGCTGTCGCGTACGGCGGGTTACCCCACAGCGTACAGGAGAGCGTAGGGCGCCCCCCGCGAGCGACGTGGCAGCGTGGCGGCATGCTGCGGGCGACGTGCGACGTGCGGTGGAGCCCCCCGCAGGGACGCCCACAGAGAGCGCGCGTGCGTCGCCGGCACCTACTCCGCCGCGTCGGGGACTGCGACGCCGAAGCGAGACTCGTCGCCGAAGGAGAAGCGCTCGTAGCTCTGCACCGAGGCGACGACGTCAGGGCTGTGCGTCGCGACCAGGATCTGCGTGTCGGGTGCGAGCGCGCGGAGCGAGGGAAGAAGGCGATGGTGCCAGCGGGGGTGGAGGTTCCGCTCGGGCTCGTCGATGAGGAGGAGGTCGAGCGGACGGTCACTGAAGAGGAGCACCGACGCGAAGCGGAGCACCGCGCGCTGCCCGTCGCTCAGGTGTTCGAGCGGGACCATGCTGGGGATGTCCGTACGCTCGGCGGATCGCATGCGCGCCATGGCAAGGCTGGTGATGTCGTCGGGCACGGCCCGGGGCTCCCGGAGGACCACCTCGTCACCGTCCGCGGGGTTCTCGCTGGCCGCGATGACGTCGAGCACGCGGTCGTCCTCGGCGAACTCCTGCCAGAACGCCTGGAGCCGCATGAAGGGGCTCTGCGGCGACATGGGGGTCTTCGCGCGGACGGCCCGGTTGTAGAGCCCGATGAGCGCGCGCTTCGCATCCGCGAGGCGCTGGTGACCACCGGGGCGTGCGCTTCCCGCGGGCTCGGGAGCCGCACCGATCGCGTCGTGGTCGCGTCGGCTGGGGAGGTACGCGACGGCGGGGTTGAGCTGCTGGAGGACGGGGTCGTCCATTACGTCCGCCGCGCAGGAGAGCGCGTCGACCGAGATCGCCAGCGCGAGGACGCCGTCGGGCGCCGTGAGGTCGAGCGCGATGCGAAAGTCATCGGCGCCAAAGCGGACCTGCTGACGGAGGCTCGCGCTGCCTTCTGGTAGGAGGTCGACGCGCCCGAGCGCGAGGAGGATCGCCTCCAGCGCGGTGGTCTTCCCGCTCCCGTTGGGGCCGACGAACACCCCTTGTGCGGCCGGGCGATCGAAGGCGTCGCGCAGGTCGACGGTCACCCGCTCGATGGCGCGCAGGTCGTGGATCTCGAGTCGGGCGATGCGCAGCGGGGCTCGGGCCATGACGCGGTGACGCTATCACAGCTCGGGCCTTCGATCGGGTTGGAGACAGCCGCCCGTGTGGAGCATGAAGGGACTACAGGAGCCCACGCACCTGCTGGCGCACAGTGGGGAGCACGGGGGGCGGCGGCGTGGTGCCAGCGCGGACGGACGTACGGGTCTTCATGGCCCTGCACCCGAGCAGGAAACGCGCCGCACGGAACGTCGGGGCGCTGGCGACGAGCCCGCATGCAGGGAGCGACACAGCCGTGCAGGCCCGTGCACGGCGCCGCGCGGGAGAAGGCGCGCCACCCGCGGGCGACGTGGTGGCGTGGCGGCGTCCTCCGGGCGACGGGACGCGCGTAGTGCAGCCCTCCTCGCAGGAGCGCCCACAGAGAGCGCGCGTGCGTCGTCGACGCCTACTACGCCGCGCGGTGACCGCCCTTGTACCGACGCTCTCGGTGGTAGGCGAAGGCCGCCGCATGCGGCGCCGAGGCAGACGCGCTCGGGACGAGCACTGGCTTCCCGCGCAGGGCCTGGAGCGCCGCCACGTCGTCGCCGACCTCGCCCTCCACCACCTCGATGCGCCGGTCGTTGCCCACCGTCCACAACCCCAGGTCGAAGGCCCAGTGGTGCGTGCGGCAGAGCGCGAGGGCGTTGCGGACGTCGTCGGGGCCATCCTCCGCGACCGGGACGATGTGCGCGGCCTCGGCCTCGTGGAGCGAGCCCCACTGGATGCGCAGCTCGCACGCCGCGCAGCGGTGCTCGTACGCGGGGAGCACCACGAGGCGGAAGCCGCGGTCGCGCGAGCGCAGCATCCGCTCGGAGAGCTCGACGCGCGGCCGCTCGACGTGCAGCGCGAAGGGCCTCTCGCTCGCCTCCTTGATGAACGAAATGCTGTTGTCCACCTCCTGCCACTCGCGGTCGTGCGCTTCGAGGAGCTTGCGGGCGTCTGGATGGCGGTGCTGCTCCAGCATGTCGTAGATCAGCGCCCGCACGGCGGTGCGGCCGGACTCACCGCGTATCGGCGTCGCGAGCGCGGGCGCGAATGAGGCGAACGCCACCCGGCGCTTCAGGTCGGAGAGCGAGGTCGGCGCGTCAGCGCTGGTGACGTGCCACGGCGCGCCGTCGAGACCGTGGAGCGTCCACATCGGCGCCCCTCTCGGGGTGCGCGTGCCGAGGTGGAAGAAGGGCCGCCAGACCATCCTCGGCTTCGACGGAATCCCAGCCTTCACGAGCAGCGCGTCGAACTCGTTGACGATGCGGTCGTCCAGCGGAACGTGACCGGGGTCGATGCGGCCCGCGTCGATCCGGTCGAGGACGAGCAGCAAGAGCGCGGGCTTGTACACCGGGCTGCTCAGCCCCTCCACTCGGAGCGCCTCGACCCACGCTCGGACTCCGCTCGACACGTACGGCGCCGCTCGTTCCATGACGCACTTCTATCCAACGCGACGGCGCCGGGCAACGCCGTCGATCGCCCCTACCGCTCGCCCAGCGGCGGCAGTCCTCCGGGCGCGAGGTAGTTGGCCCGCGCCGGGATCACGTACCGCACGCCGCCGCGCGGATCCGGCACATCCCCGCGGAAGCGCGGCATCACGTGCACGTGCAGGTGCATCACCGTCTGCCCCGCGGCCTCCCCGGCGTTGAAACCGACGTTGTACCCATCGGGCGTCAGCTCGGCGTCGAGGGCGGCCTTCACCGTGTCGACAAGATCGAGGATGGCGATCTGCTCCTCCCGCGTCGCGTCGAACCACGTCGCCACGAGGCGGCGCGGCACGATCAGCGTGTGCCCTGGCGACACCGGGTAGCGATCTCGGACCGCGAAGGCCAGCGCGTTGGATGCGACCCACGCCGAGGCGGGCAGCGCGAGGAAGGGGGACTCCATGGCGGAGGTTGTCGCACGGCCGCGCGTCGTCCCCAAGCACGGCTCCCCTCCCCCGCCGCGCCGAAATCCAATCCCCGCATTGCCCGACCCATCGCCCCCCCATCCCTCTTTCAATCCCCGCATTGCCCGACCCATCGCCGCCGATCGCATTTTCAATCCGCGCATTGCCCGACCCGATCGCCGCCCATCCCTTTTTCAATCCGCGCATTGCCCGACCGACGCACCGCCCTCCCGATTTCAATCCGCGCATTGAATTTCCCCCTCAAGCCCGCCGCGCGCCCACCGTTGCAAGGGGGTGAGGCAGCCACATGGTGTGGCCGCTTCGAAGGCATCGACTTTTTCCGCGCCCTTGGACGGGCGGCGGAAGGAGAGCGGCGATGAGGCAAGACAAGTCGAAGAAGCCTGGCGAGGATGTTCCTCCCCCGGCACCGAAGACCTTCACGACGCCGCCGGCGATCGGGACGGACAACGCCTGGGACGTGGCGAGCCAGGAGGTGGCGGCTGTCCCGGACGAGGCGGTGCAGAAGCCCCGCATCGACCTCCTGCTCGTCTCGGAGACGGCCCTCACGGTGTGCGACAAGGTTCGCGCCGATGCGCCGCTCTACCAGCGCTTCATGGCGCAGGCGGCGGCGGGGGAGTTCGACCCGCAGGGGTTCCAGAAGCTGCAGCGCTACGCGGGGGCGGCGTGGTACGCGCGCCGGATGCAGGTGAGCGTGGAGGGCGGCGAGAGCCACGCGAGCGTCCCCGAGGCGCTGCTCGCGCAGGGTGAGGTGCTCTACGAGCGCATGCACACCGTGGTGGTCTACTACCTCGGCAAGAACCCCGCGGCGGCGCCCTTCCTGGCGAACCTCAACAACGCGCCGGGCCACCGCCGGCTCGCGGTTCGTCTCCTGACGCTCGCCGACCTCTACCGCGACCACCACGGGGTGATCTCGGTCGACACGATGAACTACCGGTCGACGGACGAGCAGGCCGCGCGCGACGCGTCGACTGCCATCATCAAGTCGATCAACGACTCGGGCGCCAGCCACGCCGAGCTCTGGGGCGACCGCGCGGCGCGGGCCTGGACGCTCCTGTCGTCGTGCTACGCGGAGGTTCAGACGGTGGGGCTCTTCCTGCTGCGCAAGACCCCGGAGCGGGCGAAGGAGACCTTCCCCTCGCTGGTCGCGGAGGCCCGTTCGCCCGCGCAGCCGCGCAAGGCCGCCGAGCCCGTGGTCGAGCCGGTGGTCGAACCCGCCGCCCCCGCCGCGGGCGAGAAGCCCGCCGAGCCCGCACCCGCCGCGCCCGCCGCGCCCGCTGTCCCCGCTGTGGCTGCGGCCCCGGCGCCCGCCGCCCCGAAGCGCAAGCGCAAGTCGCGCTGACTTCTCGGAGCCTCCATCCCCCGCTCGCGGACTCGCGCGTTTACCCTTCCTCCGCGGCAGGAAGCCGCAGAGGAAGGGTGACGTTTGTTTCGGTGAATGGGCGCTTCCGATCGAGGGCGCTCCTCGCGAAGTGCCTATTCCGCGCGCAGAACGACCCCCTTCCTTTGCGGCTTCCTGCCGCGGAGGAAGGGTAAACGCGCGAGTCCGCGAGCGGGGGATGGAGGCCCCGCTGGGCGACACGGCGCGCGGAAGACTCCACGAGCTTGGACGACGCCACCCTCGCGCTCGCCCCCTACGCCCTCGACGACGCCCCCGCCCCCTGTCGACCGCCCCTACAGCCCCGCCGCGATCTCCCACAGCCGCTCCGCCGCCGCGAGCACCTCGGGCGCGGGGCAGCGCGTGTCCGGCTCCATCGCGCGCAGTTGCAGGTGGTTGTCCAGCGCGGCCGCGCGCAGCGACTCCCAGTGCGCGTCGGGCAGGCCGATGGCGGCGCGGTTGAGCCAGAGCCACACGAGGGCCGCGGCGTCGCACTGGAGCTCCGTGGCGGGGCGGTCGGTGAAACTCCCGTGGTTGTGGAAGTGCGACCAGTCGTGGAGCGCCCAGTACACCGCGTTGATGTTGTCGGCCGCGAGCCAGAACACCTCCCCCGGCGTGCGGCGGTGCTCCCAGAGGCGGTCGGTGGCGTCGTCGAGGGCGTAGGGGGCGAGCGCGAGGGCGGCGTCGTCGAGGCCCACCGCGAGTGCCTGGTCGCGCCCGGTGTGGAGCCAGGCGTGCTCGGCGGGGAGCGCGTCCCACGGCGAACGGAACACAAACGCCATGCGCAGCGGGAGCTTGTCGTCGAGGGCGTTGAGCACGACGCGCTCGTGCGGCCGCCGCCACTCGAGCGACGTGCTGGGGCACCAGGAGAAGCCGTCGAAGGTCTCCGCGGGGACGAGCCGCGGGAGGGGCGGGGTCGCGAGGTGGAGGGTGGTCACGGCGGCCTCTTCAACGTCCCAGGGGTTGGGGAGTCCAGGGGATGGGCAGCGGCGCGCGTGGCCTCCATCCCCCGCTCGCTATCGCTCGCGCGTTTCCCCTTCCTCCGCGGCAGGAAGCCGCAAAGGAAGGGGGACATTTTGCGCGCGGAATCG